>CBDUGV010000127.1:0-11724 GCA_965366815.1 uncultured Bdellovibrionales bacterium
CTGGGTCAGTTCGATCGGGGGCTGTCGGGTCAACTCACTGTCCTATGCGTCAGAAAGTTTTTCTTCTCGGTGCAGTGGCCGGTAGTTCAGTTTCTTTTGCCGACAGTTGTCTCGATATTTCACTGGTTGCGACAAAGAGCCCACGGCAAGTCAGTGAGATAGCGACATTGGTGCGGCTCTTAGTGCATGGCGAGCGACCCGATGTCGTCGTGTTTTCTCATCGAAATGCTGGGTTAGAGAATGGGAGAATAATCGATGGACTTTCAAGAGCTTACGGCTTTCGAGCCCTGCAGTTGTTGGAGCAACCTCGAAAATTGCTGCTGCCGTTTCCCGGCGTTGCGGTGTGAAAGCAGACCTACTACTATACTCGCCGTCTATACACCTGCATTTTTCCAAGGGGAATTTTTATGAAAAAGCGCCCTCTTCTCTTATTGATAGTTTGTCTACTAGTGCCACTTAGCTCTGCATCAGCAGAGGATGTGAATGAAATTTTTAAGAAAGTTAACGAGTTGATCGCAGCGGAGAATTATCCAAAGGCGATTGAAGAACTCGCCTGGGCTGAAAAGGAAATCCAGAAGAAGCACTTCAAGAAGCTCGGAACCATGATTCCTGAAACGCTTGCTGGGTTTGAGGGAGAGCCACTCAAGACTCAGTCGGTTATGGGAATTGAAACTATCGAGCGCACGTATAAGAAAGGACGTGAAAAGATTCGCTTGTCGATTACGGGCGGTTCAAGTGCCAATGCTGCTGGTGGTTTTGCAGCGCTCGGTCGTATGGCGGCTGCGATGGGTACCACACAACCTGGTTCGGATACTTTCCGCATTGACGGCCGTACTGCAACGCTTGTAAGTCAGAACAATCGCAGTGAAGTAAGCGTGGTGCTCGAGAGCGGGTCCCTTCTAAAGCTTGAGCTGAGGAACTCGAAAGAGCCGGCCGAGTCTCAAAGCACACTGCTGCGCGCTGCAATTGACGAGATGAAAATTGCTCCCTTGGATAGCTATCTGAAAGGCGCGAGCTAATGCGTAGTCTCTTCGCAGCGATTCTCCTCAGCTGTTCATTGCTGCCGGCAGCTCCGGCAGCAATGGCGGCGGAGGAGAAACCACTTCGCATTGGAGTAGTTTTACCTCTCTCTGGTAGTAGCGCGAGTCTCGGTACGTACGTAAAGAATGGAATAGAACTAGCCTACGATGGTCTTAGCGCAGAGCGCAAAAAACGCATCAAAGTACTTTTTGAAGATGATGCCTGGAAAACTTCTCAGTCGGTATCGGCGTTTCAAAAACTGACTACGGTCAAGAAAGCAAGTGCGGTGCTGGTAGTCGGATCGGCCGTCGGTAACGCGCTTGCGCCGATTGCTGAGCGTCGAAAGATTCCGTTGGTGGCAATCGGTGCTTCAGATCGAAAGATTGTCGACGGTCGGAAGTTTGCTTTTATCCACTGGGTAACTCCGGAAGTTGAAGCGCAAGTTATGGCCAAAGAGATTGCTCGTCGGAACTACCAGCGACTTGCAGTCATTGGAACGGAGCATGAAGGAGTGCTTGCCGTTCTTTCGGCCCTGGATGAGGCGCTCGTTGAACAGAAGTTAGACAGCAAAGTCGTCTTACGGGAGACGTTTCTCGGCTCAGAGACGAGTTTTCAGACCTACCTAGCCAAAGTGCGCAAAGCGGAGGTGGATGGAATTGTCGTTTGTCTGATTCCTGGCTCCCTTGCTTCCTTCGCCAAGCAGGTAAAGCAGTTTGATATCTCTGCAGATCTTATGGGTATTGAATTATTTGAAGATGAGCACGAAGTGGCTGCCGCTGCGGGAGGCCTTGATGGCCATTGGTACGTCAATGCGGATGTAAGTTCGGCCGAATTTGAGACAGCCTACCGAGAGAAGTATGGGAGTGTTCCGGGTTGGGCCTCTGCGAATGCATACGACAGCATGCAGCTGATTTTTTCGGCGCTTGAGAAAGTTGGCGATAGCTCAGAGGGTATTGCCGCCTACCTTGCCAATGTAGAGAACTATGTTGGAGCGGCGGGCACCTATTCGAGTTCCGGTGATAATCGCTTTACCTTGCCAGCGACGATTAAGGTAGTAACAAAAGACGGCTTTAAGAAACTCGTAGATAGCTAGCCAGCAGTACGCCCACCATCGATTGAATGAAGGCTACCGGTAATAAAGCTGGCTGCGTCGCTGGCCAAGAAATACACCAATTCAGCAACATCTGTTGCGGCACCGACGCGTCCGATAGGATGTTTTTCTGCTTGGGCCTGCCAGGCGGCCTCAACATCACCGGCAAAATTCTCGTTCGCATGTCGCTGTACTGCTTCTTCTGACATTGGCGTGCGAATGGTTCCTGGGCATACCCCATTTACCCGTATTTTATGGGGAGCAAGATCGAGTGCCAGGCTCTTTGTCATCTGACCAATAGCCGCTTTGGTGAACCCATAGACAAAGCTATTTCGTTTCCCAATGAGAGCTTGATCGGATGCCATGAGCACAATCGAACCTCCTCCCTGTTCAACGAGATGGGGCGTCGCGACTCTTAGAGTTGTGACAACACCTTTCAAATTAACATCGAGCATTAGCTCAAGCTCATCATCTTTGAGATCTAGGACACTGTTATGCCGATGAATTCCAGCGTGGGCGAACAGAGAATGGACTGCACCAAAGCGGTTGATAGTCGTCTGAAAAGCATCTGCTATGTCCTGCCTCTCACGAACATCGCCATGGACAAAGCAAACCGAATCCTCTCCAAGTTCATCCTGGAGCTCTTCTCCGGCCATTTGGTTACAATCGAGAAAGCCAACACGCAGCTGTTGGGAAACGAATTTACATACGGTAGCCCGTCCAATTCCGGTGGCGCCACCAGTGATAAAGGCGGTTTTCATGGATGCTCCTTTCAAACGCGTAGATGGAACTCCAAATGTCGGCTGGAAAAGCGAAGAAAGCAAGAAGATAGTAGTGATTAGTGATAGGGGAGGGAAGAATAGAAGAGCCAGGGGGCTTTTCGACCCCCTGGGGCTGCACAGAGTTACCTACTTCACCTGCGCTGTCTTTTTAAGTTGATATTCCTCTGCCTTTGGTAGAGCTTTCTCTAACGCCTTAACGCGAGACGAGTCAGCTGGATGGGTTTTGAGGAAGCCGATTTTATTCCCTCCTTCGAACACCTCATCGGCATTCTCCCAAACTTTGATAGCTCCTTTTGGATCATATCCAGCCTTTGCCATTATCATCATGCCGATATGATCAGCCTCGTATTCCTGGCTTCTATCGTATGAAAGTATTGCTCCAACTCCCACGACCCGAGTTCCGGTCTCGGCCATTGAACCAGCAAGGTTTGCCGCACCCGAACCAGCTCCTGCATACACCGCGCCAAAAGCGGCGGCATACCCGGCTATTCGTCCGACCACCGCAGTAGCTGTAGATTTTGTACTGCGATTTTCGTCCTTGCCGTGTTTCGCTAAGATATGAGCAATTTCATGTCCAAGCACTGCGGCCAACTGATCGTCGCTTTTTAGCTTTCGAGAAAGCCCAGTGTATACAACGATAGTATTTTTGTTTACCGCGAATGCATTGATTGTATCTGACCCGTCAATGACCAGTAGTGGCCAAGTATCGCGCGGAGTCTCTAATGCGTCGGTCAAACGGTTTAAAATTGTTCTGATTCGATTGTACTCAGCGCCAGAGGTGAGTACTCGATCACCCTCCGATTTAGCTTTTCTACTGTAGGAAAAAGAAGTTGATTGTTTATCCGCAGTAGTGGGTTTTTCAACCACTGGAATCTCGCCCACCGGTACGGTTTTTCGGCCATGACAGGCAGTAATTGAGGCACAGAGCACTAAAACACAAATACACTTAATGAATCTCATCTCTCACTCCTAGATAAATTGAAACATACCGGTCGGAAGAGCGCCCTCGTATTGACCGGTCTTACAGTAAGTCATCAATTTGCTAAGATTTGCTTCTCAATTGGTTCGAAACTGAGATTTCAGATTCGATCAGATAGAACTAGCTCCATCGGAATGAGATCCGATGGAGCCCGTAAAATGTATTCATTTTTCGAAAAAAAATTGCAGGCAAAGTATTTTTTTACACTTCTTATGAGACTTCTTCCTCCGGCAGCAAACCAGCAACGGACAGATAGCGCTCACCCGTATCGTAGCAAAAGGTCAGCACCTTGCTTCCCTTCGCCATTTCGGGAGCTTTTTTTGCCACTGCAGCAAGTGATGCACCGGAAGAAATTCCAACCAAAATTCCCTCTTCACGTGCGCAGCGTCGTGCATACTCAAATGCTTTCTCGGCTGAAACGCCAATTGCGCCATCGAGCACATCGGTGTGGAGGTTCACTGGGATGAACCCAGCTCCGATCCCCTGAATCGGATGTGGTCCAGGGTCACCACCCCCTATAACAGGAGATGCTTCTGGTTCTACGGCGAAGGCCTGGAGCTTAGAGTTCTGCTTCTTCAGTTGTTCGGCACAGCCCGTGATGTGGCCGCCAGTTCCAACTCCGGTAATCAAATAGTCGAGCTCTTTAAAATCCTCAATGATTTCATTGGCAGTTGCTGTGCGGTGAATATCAATATTGGCCTCATTCTCAAACTGCTGTGGCATCCAAGCGTTGTCCATTTCTTCGACCATCTCTTTTGCACGGTCGATTGCAGCAGGCATGCCACCAGATTTCGGAGTTAGTTCGAATGTTGCACCAAACGCAAGCATCAGTCGTCGACGCTCGATTGACATGGATTCTGGCATTACCAGAATTATCTTGTAACCCTTCACAGCAGCGACCATTGCCAGACCCACGCCAGTGTTCCCTGAGGTTGGCTCGACGATAACACTCCCTTTCGTCAGCAATCCTTTCTTCTCGGCATCTTCTATCATCGAAAGAGCGATGCGATCTTTAATGCTGCCTCCGGGATTTGCGCGTTCCAACTTCATCCATACTTCGATATCAAACTCCTGGAAGAGCCGGTTCAATCGAACATGCGGGGTATTGCCTATGGTGCCTAGGATTGAGTCTGTTTTCATCGTCTCGCCTATAGTTCTCGTTGTCTTTTGTTCAATGTGAGTTGCCCAGCTGGATGTTTTCTAAATTTGCCAATTGAGCGGAGCTTTCGTCATATAAGTTAATGCGGATTCCAAATCTTGAATAATGTCATCGGCGGATTCGATACCCAAGGCGAGGCGAATACCTCCCGGATGCATGCCACGCTTTACTTGCTCTTCGGCTGAGTAGGACGCATGCGTCATAGACCCTGGATGTTCTATCAGTGTCCGCAACTGTCCAAGGCTTACGGCTAGCGTAATACTGTAGGCGTTTTGCGCAACGAAATCCATGATCATTTCACCACGTGCTTTCGACTCTTCGGCATTTGCCCCCTTGAGTGCAAAATACAGCATCATTCCAGGCGCAAAATTACCGTCATAATCTCGCATCATCCGCTGAGCGACATCGTATTGTGGAAATGAAGGCAACCCAGGATAGAGGACCAATTCAACCTCTGGATGCCCTTCTAAATATTCGGCGACACAAAGCGCGTTTTCTTGCTGCTTTTTCATTCTCAGCGGTAGGGTCGAAACCCCATAAACGAGTATATGCCATGCTGAATCTGGAGAGAGTCTACCTCCAAAGTCTTTTCGAAACATAAGTAACTTGTCGCGGAAGGTTTTATTTGTAACGACGGCTCCCCCCATTTCAGTGCCGAACCCACAAAGTCCTTTGGTGAGGCTATGGACTATGACATCAACGCCATAGTTGCCTGGCCGTTGACAAAACGGAGTTGCAAAAGTGTTGTCCATCACGGTGATAATTTTATTATCTTCGCTGCGGGTGCTGTTCACAGCGGTTACGTGCTGCATGATTGCTTCTATATCTAAGAGATCCAGAGTCGGATTTGCTGGAGACTCGAGATACAGCACTCGGGTGTTCTCGTTAACGAGAGGGAGAAACGAATCTGCTATTTTTAAATCACAGAAACTTACTTTATGGCCAAAATTTGGCATCCACTCTGTGAACAGACTGTAGGTGCAGCCATACACCGTCTTATGAGAAATTATTTCTGAACCAGACCGAAGTGCAAAGCAGCAACCAGCAGTGACTGCCGCCATACCACTGGCGAAGGTAACGGCAACTTCTTTCTCTTCGGCAATTGCCAGTGCATGCTGCAACATTATGTTGTTCGGCTCACCCATTCGGTCATAGACGAAAATCGGATCAAAGCCAGGGTCGTCGGGATACTTTTTGCCTATTGCGCCAAATCCTTCGGCGCCGCGGGCTGCAGAGTCCAGGCGAAAGGTTGCAGACCTGGTCTGCGGAGGAATTACTTGATGGCTGTAATTCCAAGCATCGGTATGGGATTTCCCATAAATCAGCTGCGTGGGGACACTGTACTTCGTCTCGTCAATTTTCTTGGGCGGCATGCAGACTCCTTACAATAGTATTCTATACAGATTCGCCGGGTAGTGGCTTGGTTGCAACAGAGAATTTGCCAGCCCGGGCAGGGGCTAGAGTTTCCCGAGAAAAATGGTATGATAGAGCGAAGTTTTTGAGGGCATCTCACCTGCTGTTCGAGGTGAATATAGAGTAAGCTATTGGAATTACAACGATTTAATACGGCTATGTCCCAGAGAGTTGAAAACGCGCAGTCCGCCGACCCTCGGGTAGGTAGCACCGTGGACGGTAAATTCACGTTGATTCAGCGAATTGCCTGCAGTCCATTGGGAGATACCTATAGGGCTGAAGCCTGTGAGAGTGGGGCTACCATCGAGGTGCGCTTCATAACTTCCGAATGGCTTGAGGCACTCAACTACTGGGACCTTTGTGACATAGTTGAAACGCGAATGAGTGTCGCGGCTACTCTTACTCACAGCAATGTCGACCCAGTCGTGTTTTCAGGAATCAGTGATGGGCAGGGGTATGTCGCATTTGCTGGTGACTCCTCGTTTACCCTTCGTTCCTTTCTCTCGGAACAAGGGGGTATTCCTCTTCTCACGGCGCGCGAGGTTGCGACCCAGGTGTTGAAAGCACTCAACGCGGCCCACCAAGCGGGATTGGTTCATCTCGACCTTTGTCCCGAGAACATTCTTCTCACAGTTGATGAAAGTGGTGATCGCCTGGTGCGAGTCAGGGGGTTTGGTATCGCAAAAGTTGTGGCAGGTACGGAGAACAACTTGTCGCTGATGACGAAATCGGCTCAGACCGTGAGCGGTCCTGAGTATATGTCTCCAGAAATGTTTACTGGCAAGCCAACCGACGCCCGCTCAGATTTGTATTCTCTTGGAGTTATATTTTACGAAATGGTCGAAGGGAAGGTTCCTTTTCAGTCTGATTCCTTGATCGACATGTTGTTAAAGCACTTGCATGAACCGCTTCCTCCGTTCTCAAGTGCTACTTCTGTAGTGCCAGGTGCTGACTCGGTGTTTGAGTATATTCAGCAGCTGATGCAGAAGGCTCCCAACCAGCGGCCCAGCACGGCGGCTGATTGTATCGAATTACTAGAGAAGATCGCTCCTATTTCCGAAAAAGAGCCAGAAAAAGAGCCAGCAAAAGTAGAGCTGGTTGAAACGAGTCAGTCAATCGTACCGAATACTGATGATTCAGTGGTGACAGCAAAGCCCAAGCGAGGGACATCTTTGCTAGCCGACAAGGTATGGATGATCCGGGCAATATTCGGATTGTTGTTTCTCAACTGCATTGTTCTCCTGGCAGTTCTCGTTTCAGTCTCGAAGGACCGAGCACAGAAAGAAGCGACGAGCCCCTTGCGAAGTGCTGCGAAACGGGTGGCTTCGGCTCCGTCTGTTCAGGGGGCAGATTCTAAAATAGCTGTGCCTAGTACAGGGGAAGCCGCAGATCAATCGCCGGCGGAGACCGGGGATTCTCGTGCCGCTCTCAAGACTACCTCTGAACCTGGGCCCATTGTTAGTATTCCCAGCCTTGGCATTGAAGTGCGCCAGATTGACCGAACGACGACGACGAAGTGGGGCCTGCGAAATGCAGAAGGTCTGCTCGTTGAAAAAGTCGATCGAAAAGGTGTCGCCTTTAAGGCCGGATTGCGGTCAAGAGACATTATTCAAAAATTCGAAACGAAAGGAGAGAACATCCTTTCATGGCGTCCCGTTCCTGTGCGAACAGCCAAGGCGCTCACTTTGGGCATACAAGAAGCAAGTGAACATGATCGACGTCTCGCCCTGATAATCAAACGCGGTAGCTTTGATGGGCTCGTCGTGTTCATCAGTGCGCCAAAGAAGTAGCTTTCCCCATTGATCCAACTTGTTTCTCTGCTAAAATGTCCGTTTTTTGAGGGAAGTACTGTATAAAATAGAAATGGCTGCGTGTATGAACAAGAAAGCCTTACCAATTGCCGAGTCTGTTCTTCTCGAATTGGCAGAGAAATATCCAACTCCTTTCCACATCTATGACGAGCGTGGAATTCGCGAGAATGCTCGGAGACTGAATCAAGCGTTCGCTTGGAACTCGGATTTTCGCGAATATTTCGCAGTGAAGGCAACGCCAAACCCTTATCTTATGGCAGTTCTTAAAGAAGAAGGAGTCGGGGCTGATTGCTCGAGTCTTGCTGAGTTAGTACTTGCTCAGGCGGTGGGTGTTGTTGGTGAAGAGATAATGTTCACTTCGAACAACACCACGGCTGAAGAATACCGCAAGGCAATCGAACTCGAGGCCTTGATTAACCTTGATGATATTACTCACATCGAATACCTGGAAGGCCTGGGCGGATTACCAGAAGTGCTTTGTTTCCGTTACAACCCTGGTCCCTTGCGAGCTGGGCAGGGGAACGCGATTATTGGCAATCCAGAAGATTCTAAATATGGGTTCACTCGTGAACAATTGATCGAGGGCTATCTCCTAGCTCGAGATAGAGGTGTGAAGCGATTTGGTTTGCACACCATGGTCGCGTCGAACGAACTCAATCCGCAATTCTTTATTGATACCGCACGTATCTTGTTTGAGTTTGCCGTTGAGCTTGCGGCAGAGCACGACATTCGACTTGAGTTTGTAAATCTCGGTGGCGGAATTGGTGTTGCGATGCAGCCGGATCAAGAGCCGGTAAGCTACGAAGTTGTAGGCGACGGTGTGCACGAGCTGTATCGTGAATTAATCGAGCCTGCCGGATTGCACCCGATTCGCGTTCTGATGGAAAACGGTCGAGTGATGACTGGACCGTATGGGGTATTGGTCACCAAGGCCATCCACCACAAGCACATTTACAAGGACTACGTCGGAGTAGACGCATGTATGTCGAATCTTATGCGGCCTGGCATGTATGGGGCCTACCACCATTTGTCAGTTTTGGGTAAGCAGTCAGCAGCACATGATCAGAAGTACGACATCGTTGGATCGCTTTGTGAGAACAACGATAAATTCGCCATAGATCGCATGTTGCCACAGATCGATGTAGGCGATGTGATAGCCATACACGATACTGGTGCCCATGGTCATGCAATGGGGTTTCAGTATAACGGTAAACTTCGTTCTGCTGAGTATCTGCTCAAAGAAGATGGCAGTGTCCAAGAAATTCGTCGGGCCGAGACTCTTGACGACTATTTCAGTACTCTCGATTACCCGGGACTCTCGTAATTAACCGTAGCGGTTAGAGGTTCGCGCCGATCGTGTCAGAGGACAAGAACTACATTACTCCCAAGGGTTTTGCGCGCTTGCAGGCTGAGTACAACCAGCTTAAGCGCAAGGAACGACCCGAGATCGTTGATGTCGTCGCCTGGGCGGCAGGCAATGGGGATCGCTCGGAGAATGGCGACTATATTTACGGCAAGAAACGACTGAGAGAGATAGATCGCCGGCTACGCTTTTTAAGTAAACAGCTCAATTCTGCCGAAGTGGTTGATCCAACGACTATCCGATCGAATACTGTCGTGTTCGGTGCAACGGTCTCAATCGAAGACGAGGAAGGGGTGCAAAAAACCTACGCCATTGTCGGTGTTGAAGAGTCAGAGCCGTCAGAAGGAAAGATTTCTTGGCGGTCCCCGCTCGCCCAAGCATTGCTTAAGAAAACAGCAGGCGATTTCGTGTCCTATAAGACCCCGCAGGGCGAACGAGATGTGGAGATTCTATCGGTGGAGTACAGGGAAATTGATTAAGCTAATTCTTCTCTTTGCTCTGCGAACACATGCTGAGAAGTCTTTAGGAATTCGTAAATAGTTAGAGTCGTGATTTCGACAATTGAGCTTCCGAACGAGTGATACAACTCATCGGTGATCTGCGTTACATCTTTTAGCTCGCGAATTTCTGCCGAGAGGAGGTAATCCCAGCGTCCTATCCATTCTTGAATGTTATTGATCCAGCGTGATTGTTTGGCATATTCGTAGAGTTGCTGTTTCGTCGTGTTGCTAATACCGCGCATGTTGAGCATGAGTCGAACATTTTGCATGCCAAATCGCTCTGAGCTAACCCGATAAAAGTAGCCCATAATCACACCTTTCTGCTCCAGTGATTTTTTGTGCCGCTCGACGGTTGCTATCGGCAAACCAGTAGATTCAGAAATTTCTCGTAGGGTGTGACAGAGATCCCCGGCCATTGCGCCCAGGACGCAACGCTCGGCGTTTGAAAGGGCAATCTGGGGTTGATCCGCTCTGTACGAGAGTGCATCCCTTGAATGCGGGGCTTCGTCTGACAGGTAGTTCCGTGACAGTCTCGTATAGGCAGTGCGTATGGCAATCGACTTTTTGTACAGCGTGTTTTCGGCCTTCTCGGTGATATCATTTAATAGAACGAAGAGATCGTGGATCGAAGGAAGGCAAATGCCGGTTGCGTACTGAAATGGCCCACCGGTGCGAAGCAGCCAAGAGACACGAGGTGATTCCAAGAGCATGTCGATGAGCATCCGCTGGGCATCGGCGGTGCTTGTGCCATCAAAAGAGAAGTAAAAATAGCATTCCACGTAGCCAAGGCGCTGAAAGTTTATGAATGGCTGAGGCTTGCCAATGATGTTTCGCTTGGCCATCGAACGCAGACGGTAACGAACGACATGTGAGCGCAGCCCAGTTCGCTCACTGAGCTCAGCCGCAGTGCTGGTGGCATTGAGTTCAGCAGCTGCCAGGAGTCGGCATTCGAGTGGATCGAGATTCATAGACGCGGCTACCTGAGATTTGCGGAGCAAAATGCCATATTTTCTCATAATACCCGCTAGAAATGAGAAAAACTAGCATAATTTGGGATTAATTTGTTTAGCTTGCCAAAAGCTGGATAATGAAGAGTGCGAGGCATTTGGAAGTTTGGACCCCAGACGCCATCAACCGTCACGATCACCCACTTTGTTTCAGCTTCACCCACCATCCCAATGCCTCGCGTTTTTCCCCTCCCCCTGCTATCTGAAAGGTGCCAAGCGGCGTAGGGCGGCCATTGCTCCTGCGTCACTGCTGCAAAGTTCATTAATCTATTGGGTGAATTAGAGATGATTAGAGTTCTTGTAAATGGTGCTTTGGGAAAGATGGGTCAGGCGACGGCTGCTGCTGTGGACGCCGACCCTCAACTAGAGTTGGTTGCCCAAACCGATATGGGGGATGACCTCAGAGCGCAGTTGAAAGAGTCCAAAGCGCAGGTTGCGGTCGACTTTACCACTGCTGAGGCCGGATATGACAATGCCTACCTATTCATCGAATCAAATGTATGTCCGGTTATTGGGACGAGTGGGTTTACCCAAGAACAAGTAGAGCGCCTTCGTGTAAAAGCTCAGGGGAAAAATCTTGGCGGGGTAATTGCACCCAAC
>CBDUGV010000128.1:0-11695 GCA_965366815.1 uncultured Bdellovibrionales bacterium
GAAAGATCTCACTGGCAACCAGCGCGGTCAGGGAATGGCGGAATACATTATTATCGTTATTCTTGTAGCAATAATTGTTTTAGTTGCTATCAAGCTCTTCGGTCGAAGTGTTTTCAATCAGTTTTCCAACGCGACTTCGGAAGTTGATGAACTCCAATCGGGAGCGCCAACGGGACCATAACTATCGAAACTTAGTTGTAGATTGGTTACACGCGCTAGGCTGGGGTCATACACCCCAGCCTGCAACACAACTGAAGTGGACGGTTTATGGTATCGCGGGCGGCTCGATCGGCCAGCCGTCGCCATTGGCGGAGCATTTGTGTAGACACAAACGGCCAAGGGTTAGCTGAGTATCTCATTATTGTAGTGATAGTTGCGGTAGCTGTAATACTCGCAATCCGCTACTTCGGTGGGAGCGTTGGCAATCAATTCAGCGATGCCAACCAAAAGCTCACAAAAGCTGGATCTTCTGACACAGTCAGTAAGTCCAGCAAGAACGATACGTCGGATGGGTCAAATGAAGTATCCGATGACTCAAGTAATCGCTTAGCGAAAGAGAGCGGCGGTTCATCAAGATCAGATGGTTCTAACTCAGCAGGTTTAGGCGATCCGAGTGGCGGCATTGGCGATGCGCCATCAGGAGAAGGTGAAGACATTGACGCTTTAGCCGATTCAATGAGTCGCGGCGTCGGTGACGACACAGGGAGCAAACCGATTGAGCAAATTGAGATAAGCTGGGGAACACTCGCCTTTCTCGCTTTCATTATTTGCTGTTTGGGAGTGTATCTTGTGGCCCGATTTAGCAAAAAAGTTAGAAAGCAGTCCGATAAAGGGAAAAAGAAGAAGAAAAAAAGCTTTTTCGATTCTGTCGGTCCATCTAAAAAGTCTGACCAGTCTGGTCAGGCGATGGTTGAGTTTGTACTCTCGGTCATTTCCTTTCTATTCTGTATTCTTGGCGTAATTCAACTAGCCCTCGCGTTGAATGCCTACACCCTCGTTCGCTATGCCGCATACAATGCTGCCCGAGCTGGGATTGTGCACGGTGGAGATCTTGGCCAAATGAGAGAGGCAGCTCGCATCTCGCTCCTTGCCATCTTTCCCCGACATGGCCGAGCCGATCATCTGCGCGGCTTTACTGAAAACTATCTCGGTGCACTCGCAACTGATCAGAATCCGATAAACACGCAGTTTCTCGAGCCCATCACTCAGGTCCGCATTATTGATAATAATGCGCTCCCTTCGGGAAAAGTGGTGACCTTCGACGATCCCGTCGAAGGCGAGAATGCGATAATCACCGTACAGGTAGTACATCGCTATGAACTGGTTATCCCGCTCGTAAATCGAATCATCTACTACATCTACCAACGAATCCGTACGTTTCAAGGGTATCAGCAAGAGACAATTAATAATCTCTCTGCTGAAACGGACCGCTTGCGAAAATCTGGAAATCTACGCGATATCGAGTATCGAATCCCAATTGTTTCACACTACACAATGAGGCTGCAGTCCGATTATGTGGTTCCGTAACAAGCGCGAGCGCTCAACAAGAATTTGTTCACCGCTGCTGCGAATTCATCGGCACGATAGCGGCAACGAATCTGGTCAGGTGCTTCTCATTGGAGCTATTGTCTCGCTTGGTCTCGCAATGGTTTCGCTGACTGTTGCCAACGTCGGTATGATGGCGGCTGAGAAGATTCACCTGCAAGACACGGTAGATGCCGCCGCCTATTCAGCGGCCGTCGTCGAGGCCCGCTACATGAACCTCAGTGCCTACATTAACCGTGCCATGGTCGCGAACTATAATTCGATGGCATTTAATACCGCGCTCTGGGCGACCGTGGATGCCGATCAACAGGGACTCGCTGTTACGGCCGACCTCTTGTACAAATTATCGGAGGTGCTCGGAATAATTGTGATCACGACCTCCTTTGCCCAAGCGATTGATTCCCTGGCAGACGGCATAGCCGCGATCCAAGGAGCATTGTTTGAGTTGAATGGGGTACTGCGAGATCTCTTTTCTCAGGACGAGACCGACGTGAACCAGTATCTCGAAGTGTACAATGTATATGCTCTGACGATGTACCAGGGCCTACTCTATGCCTCGCTCCAGGCAGATAGATACAGAGTAATCCGTGAAGTGGCTGAAGAGATGGATCCCGAAGTTGTAACCACGACCGTCATGGGCGTGGGAGCTGAGGCCGTTAGTTTTGATGAAATGGCCCGAGCGATAGATTGGGTCGTCAATGATACCGACGCTCGAAGCGGAGTTTTTAACTCATTCAATAACTCCTTTGATCGAATGATGGGAACCGATAGCGATGATTCGGATCATGAATTCCTCTTGGCTGCCGTCACTGAAGCGTCGCTCGATAAATTTGTCGCGGGGCGAGATCGACGCGGAAGAGCGGATCAACTCCGACAATTTAATACTCAGAACATCCTCGATGCACTCGGTCTAGGCCCTCTGCTAGAATTACCGTTTGAGATACCCTGCATTCCGCCTTGTGTCGTAGCCTGTGAAGCAGCCTGTATCGACGACCTTATCAATCCGCTCGATGACGGACTTGAATGTATTCGCGGCTGTCCAAGTGAGTGTGTCGATTTCTGTGACGTTGAGATTTTATTGAAGCTCGGTGCTTCAATGAGAGATTTTCAAGAGAACAGCACTTCTCGAGACCATGTCCCGTTTATTACTCGCCAACGAATGAGGGAAGTCAATTTTTTCGGAATAGATTGGGTGTTTGAGAGTCGGAACCCGCTTTTTGCTATAGCGACCGCCGCAATTAACGCCCTCGGATTTCCAAGCACTCTTGGCACTACGAGTGGGGACAAGAAAGCTGACTTGGCCAATGCCGCAAACGCCGTCCTTGCGCTCAATGGTCTTACAGACTTTGACCCGATCCGCGCATTCCAGTGCACCCTTACAGGTACCGGCTGCCAAATTACCTTTTCAACTCCGACCGGAGGGCTCAATGCACCTAACATGCAAGCAGCTGCCACCATGCTGCCGATACCGGGCGTGGTCTCTCCTCCATTCTTTATCGACGATCATTGGCCAGGCACGGATGGTCCTAATCCGATTCGATCGCATGAGTTCTACGACCCGGTAACTGGAAAGCTGGATCCACCAGAGTATTTGGTGCAAATCATTACTGATGGTGTTGACCCTGGTGTGCCGCGCTACGATTGGATCGTTGACTTAGACAACGTGGGCTTTCCTCACTACCACTTTGATGAGGCGGGTGCACAAGCTCGGCCAGATGGTGGTTCACGTGGAACCAATTCGGCTTTAGCTGGACCATCTATTGCTGTGGTTGGCACGAAACGCGCAGATGACATCAATGGACTTCGCGGCCTTGGAATTGGCTTGGAAGCCCCGAACGATTATCCGCTTACCGCGATATCGCGTGCCCAGGTCTACTACCTGCGAAACCCTAATCGCCCAGATGAGAAACCCAGCATGTTTAACCCACATTGGGTTCCGCGACTTGCACCGATTGATAACGATGATACGCCAACACTATTGAGAGAAATACTTCCCTTCGTCGCAGGGGTTGGAATTACTGTGTCGCCAACGCATTGAGGAATAACGCTACAATGGATAGCTGCTCAAAAAATTCCCAACAGCAGGCCGGCCAAGCAATGGTCGAATTTGCTTTTATGTTGATCATTATTCTCGGGCTCTGCGCGGGCATGCTGCAGATTTCAAACCTGTTGAATTATGACTTTTGGGCTCAACAAGACGCTCGCTACACCGCGTTCGAACAAGTTTGGTTCGTCGACTCTTCGGTTAACGTGAGTAACGACGATTATTTCCGCCGACCGAAGTCAGTGCGGCGTCTCGATACGCAAGACGATGTCACCGACGAGGGAAGCACCACAACACTTCTCTCTATCGCTCGCCTCAACTCACCAAATTCTGGTGGTGGTGCGATAAAAACGCTGGGAGAATCTTCGATCGTCGTGGCGAAGAACAGTTCCCGTGATTCGATTTGGCATCGAAGCACCAAAGACTGGTATGCAGGGGTAAGCGAAAAGCTTAGTTTTGTCTCCAATGCCTATGCCAGCATCAGAAGTCTCGCGCGCCGCGACTCAAATGGCGACGGATTCCCTTCAGAATATGAGCCACCGACTCCAATTGTTGACGACGTATGGCATGAGGACTCTCTCGCAACAGGTATTAGAACAGTTTTAGAAAGCGCTCAATTTGGAGAAGACTTTTGTGCCAATTCAGCCTCCATAGCTCGACGCCACGGTTATCCCGGAACTGCTCGAGCATTCGAGAGCCCAGATTGTGCACCGAAGTATAATAAGGACTTTGCGCTTCACTTGGCAGAAAATGTAGATTTCCGAGAGCTGTTTCGCGACTACGAGTATCAAGTTGATTGGGGGCTGAGCAAGACTGAAGCACTCGATACTGCCCTCAGCGCCGAAGTCGGAAATCAATTCTACTCTTTTTTCGATACATCAGTTTCGTTGGCGCGCATCGCAGCAGTCCCAACAATCACCGCGGAGAAAGGGCTTATCGCCCTCGAGGTAACGGACCCGAGCATTCTTCGCATGGGCACCGACCTCAGATATGCGGGATCTCTTGCCGCAATCCCTGCCCTCACTGTTGCCCAGTTTGCCAACATCTTCGGAGTAAATCCGCTAGGACGAGATCCAGTTGCTGAAAAGAATCTCGCTGACCAAGTGTTTGGTGTATTATTAGCCGACGCGACTGACGCTGGGTTTTTGCTCAATTCAATTATCTATGCACCCGTACCACCGACCTTCCTCGGCACAGTTGGTGCATTTCAGAACGCCGCAATGGATAATCTACTGCGCGGTGGACAGAACGATTTGGGTGAGTTTTTAGGTGACCCGGATGGAGATGAAACCGATCTCATTGGACCTTTGATCGATGACTCGAACAAAGAAGCGACAGTTGTCTATGAGGGGAGCAAGGGAATTGTTCCTGCCGCCGCCCGACGATTTTCAGCTGATGCGAATCTGACATCTCGTTTTTTCTTAGTGACGCAGCCCTGGCATATCACACGCCGCGAGTCGCCTACCGGACCCTTTCGACGGCTAGGAGACCAATTCGACGGTATTGGCGAAGACACTGAAGAGGCCGTGTTGCGGCGGAGAGTTGCTGGACTCTGGTTCTTCCCCTGTAACGCCGGGGCGTTTTTCGAAGCTCCGGCGCAGGTGGCCGGTCTGGGTGGGCTCAGCGGTGTCTTTAATGTGACGGAAGGGGTCAGCGGTGTGCTCTGCAATACGAAGAACTTTCTTTTCATTAACAATCCAGTCGCACAACTCTTTGACTTTCTCAGTCAGATTCCACTTATTGGAGGACTGGTGCCGACGTTTCCAAAGTTTCCAACTGTACGACCAACCACTTACCCAGGATCAACTGAGATGAGCGGTCAATCATTTGTTGACGACGATCAAATGAGCGGTGAGGTTCGAAACTTCGAAGATTATGTCACCGAGCAGAGAAGAAATAATCCAGCTCCAAACCCCAAGTTTGATAATGATAACTTTAGTTAGAGGCGTAGCTCATGGATGAGCAGCGAGAAATATCATTTAGTGAGAAGATAGATACGCTGAGCGATAGAGCGCGACTCTGGTTTGCCGTTTCGGTTGGGGTATTCGTTTTAGTTATATCCTTCTTTTATGGGTTTGCCCGTGGCTTGAGTAAGAACGCAACGCTCGCACATGCGCGCGCTTCGCTCTCCTCCTCGTCATTTGATTCACTGACACTCCCAGACGGTATACAACTACCAAGCGGCACCTTTGCCTTGCCGATGGGCAAGAATGTACGAATCAATGATAAAAATGTCGACATAGCTACCTTTCTCTCCAACCGGCCCATACCTGCTCTGGTTCAAGATCAACTGGACCTTTGGAGACAAAAGGATTTACAACTCGTGCATCGCGTGTCCGAAAAACGCGCGGTCATAGTGGGGACGGATCGCTCAACTGGACAGAAGTATTCGTTAATGATCTGGATGGTTCCCCCAATGCTTCGCCAAACCGCAGCGCAGGGTTACGCCGTTCAAGGGACGATCGCTATTTCAGATAAGGAGAAGACTGGGGCGAGAACGGACATGCGGTTTGTTGGGGAAGTACCCGGAGTACCTGTGATGCCCGGTGGTCAAGGGGGTGCGGTATTCAGTTCTGACGACGTGGGGGGGCGCAGCCATACCAGCGTCTACACCATCCCCGGTACTATTCGAGACGGATTGCTCTACTACCGCAATGAACTCTCACAATCGGGCTGGACGGAGATCGAGAACCGAAGTGATCTACCGTTTGGCGGCGATTATGCGCAGCAGCGATTTACACGAGGAGAGAAGGAGATAACCCTACTCTATTCCTCTGCACAGATTGACCAATTAAAGGATGAAAATACTCAAACATTGATAACAGTGATTCTCAGTGGGCGGATGCCCAATGTCTAGGTTTGAGAAGTTTGAGACTGGGGGGAGACAATGTTATTGAAGAAAGCTAAGACCTTAGTAAGAAGCCAGCAGGGTCAAGCAATGACGGAGTACCTTCTGTTGATTTTCTTGGTCGCGCTGGTGTGTATTCCGATTGCGAGAGCATTGCCCGAAGCAATTCGTGGATACGTAAGACCATTTTACTATTGTATTTCACGGCCAGTCCCCTAGGAAGAGGAACACTACGGGTAAGTATTTTTAGCTACAGATTACATTTTCGTACTATTTGCAAAATTAACAGAGGCTATGTCGAAGCATGAGCAAGGGTAAACAACTAATTATTGCGCTCGTTATTGGTGGAATTGCTCTATTCGGTAATAAGACATACCTCGAATCTCGAGTTCGTGAGCTTTCTCCGAAGAAATTTACCACAGTCGTTCGTGCAAAAAACAGAATTCGGGCTGGTACGAGAATTTCAAACTCCATGCTTCAAGCAACTCGAGTTCCAGAGAAATATCTCCCCAAGGCTCGTGTAAGATGGGCCGATAAGGACCAGTTGATTGGCCAAGAGCTGGGCGTTGACGTCCTCAAGGGCGACTACCTATTGGAGAGCTACTTCACCGTAGGAGGAACAATCGGTAGAACCCTCTCTCAGCAACTGGCGGGAGATAATTCGCGTGCGATCAACCTTTCTGTCGATGAGACGAATTCTCTCTCCCGTTCTATCGTGTCTGGAGACCGGATCGATCTGATTTTCTCATTCAACCTTCCAGTCGTGAATCAGAAAGTGTCACTCACTCTGCTGCAAAACGTGCTGGTTCTCTCGACTGGCCAATATTCGCAAATCGAACAGGAACTTGGTGCTAAAGGTGGAAGACCAAAACGCTATAATTCTCTTACGCTGAAAGTCTCGCCCCAAGACGCGATTCGACTCAACTATGCGCGTCAGGTCGGAAAAATTAATATTATGCTGAGAAACGTCCAAGACGGTGAGTTGCTCAATCTGCCACCAGTCGGCAGCGTTGCCGACCTGCTCACTCCTGGTGACAAAGAAGAACTCGCAAAGCTCGTTCAGCGCCTTCAAGTACAAGGTGGAAACGACGGAGATCGCCTAAAGAAACAGCTTTCAACTTTGCTTGAACTTCAACGGCAGCAGCAGCGAGGTCGATAAGCACTAATGCAGATTGTTATTGTCGTAGAAGCGCTCGGTGCTGGCAGTGATTCAGCGAAAGCTGTCACTAATAGCTTTAAGAAGACAGAAGTGACGGTCGGCCGCAACGCCGACAATGATATCGTTCTTGCCGAGCCTCAGGTGTCCGGAAATCACGCGAAGCTTTGTGCCAAGATGTCTTCATCTGGAAAGGCCGAAATCTACGTCACGGACATGGGGAGCTCAAACGGCACCTACATCGAAGATAAATCTATCACGGCCAACGTGGAAACTGTCGTTCCCGACAACAAGCGACTTATCATTGGGAATTTTCTACTGACCCCTACCGCTGTCGCGGAGGTCAAGAAGGCCGAAAAGCCCGTGAAAAAAGTCGTGGTGCCAGAGAAAGCAGAAAAGAAAACTACTTCTGAAAAAGGCCCGCCGGCTACTTCAGTGCGCCCCGCCGTCAATGGCGCTGATGGATCAAACCGAGCGTCTCTTTCTGTCGCTGACTACGAGAAAGAAATCGAAATAAAACATCAAATCCATGAATTGTTGATTCAGCGACTTGATCTGCGACGCAAAGACATTGCCGCTCTCTCGGACATAGAGCTTCGGAATCGGGCTCGCAATGTCGTCGAAGAAGTCCTTGTCGAGCTTCGTTGGGAATTGCCTGACGGACTTGAGCGAGAACCGCTCATTAAAGAAGTGTTAGACGAGGCCTTGGGGCTCGGTCCACTAGAAGAGCTCTTAGCGGATGACAACGTTTCAGAAATAATGGTCAATAATTACAAACAGATTTATGCGGAGACCGGAGGAAGGCTTGCGCTTACAGACCATCGATTTTCAAGTGAACAGGCTGTCCTCGGAGCAATTGAGCGAATTATTTCACCAATTGGACGCCGGATTGATGAAAGCTCACCTCTGGTAGACGCTCGCCTAAAGGACGGGTCACGGGTGAACGCAGTAATTCGGCCGCTGGCGCTGGCAGGCCCTTGTATTACCATTCGAAAATTCTCGAAAGAGCCACTGACGATAGATGACCTCGTGCGCTTTGGTTCTTTGTCGCAAGGGATGGCTGATTTTCTAAAGCTCGCGATCGGCCACCGACTCAATACGGTAATTTCAGGTGGAACTGGTTCTGGAAAGACAACACTGCTCAACGTCATTTCCGGTTTCATCCCGGACACCGAGCGAGTAATCACTGTGGAAGACGCCGCAGAACTCCAACTGCCTCAGGAGCATGTCGTCTCCTTTGAGACCCGCCCCCCGAACCTTGAAGGGAAAGGCGCTATCAATATCCGAGATCTCGTGAAGAATGCCCTTCGTATGCGTCCTGACCGTATTATCGTCGGTGAGTGTCGTGGAGCAGAAGCACTCGACATGTTGCAGGCCATGAATACTGGTCACGATGGCTCAATGACTACCGGTCATGCGAATGCACCGGAAGATATGATGCGTCGACTGGAGACCATGGTACTTACTGCTGGCCTTGATATCCCAGTACGTGCCGTCCGAGAGCAGATTGGGAGTGCTGTCGACATCGTCATTCAGCAAACTCGCTTTGGCTGCGGAACCAGGAAAGTGACAGCCATTACAGAAGTAATCGGCATGGACTACGACGAGGGCGTAGTGCAAATGCAAGATATTTTTCTGTTTCGACAGTCGGGCTACGACGAGAACAGTAAAATACGGGGAGTACACCAGGCGACTGGATATATACCGAAGTTTTTCCGTAGCCTACAAGAGCGTGGATTGCCAGTAGATGCTAATGTGTTTTCACCAGATGAATAATAGTTGTAAGAGCTAAGCGTAGACCAATGATTGATATACTTCTTGAAGTTGCAGTTCATCTATTCGTATTCTGCGCAGTCTTCTATCTGGTCTACTCGTTTCTATCTGATATTGGAAGTGCTGCTGCCGAACTGCAGGAGAAACACGGTACTGATGTTGATACGACCTTTTCCGAACTTTACATCTCGCTACCACCCCAACATTTTCTTTCAGTCAAACTCGCTTGTTTCGCGATATTGTTCTTCATCGGCTATGTGCTGGTCGATGAAAAAGTCGGATTAGCCATGGGAGCCTTTGGTTTCTTTATTCCCGTACTCATACTCAACAAGGTAAAGGCCAAACGTCAGCTTCTTTTGGAAGAGCAACTCGTCGATGGATTAGAGTTGCTCAAGAATGGCTTAAAGTCCGGTCTGACCATTCAACAGGCAACTGAATTGCTTGTAAAAGAGTTCCCTCCCCCACTTTCACAGGAGTTTTCTCTCGTACTCGCGGAAACCCGCTTGGGGGTCGATTTTATCCAAGCCCTGCATAATATGGCGAACCGCTTAAATTCGAATATTGTTCAGATTCTCGCCTCCGGTGTCGCAATTACAAAAAAATGCGGTGGGGATTTAACTGAAATTTTTTCGAATCTCGCCGACACGATCCGCGAGCAATCAAAAATTGATGGGAAACTCAAAGCGGTTACCGCGCAAGGTCGGACGCAGGGCCTGGTGCTTGGCGTCATGCCGTTTGCGCTCTTGGTCGTGATGTTTTTCATTGATCGCAACCATGTAGAGACGTTGTTCGGAAATCAGATTGGCGTATATGCCTTCGTTGGCGTCATTTTTATGGTGTTGATCGCGCAGCTTTGGATTCGCAAGTTGCTTGATATTGATGTGTAGCGTTCTGTTCGCAGGGCGCTAAATGGTTCAGGAGTACCGCTACATGGGAATCACTGCATTTGCATGGATCCTGTCACTACTACTCGGCTGTGTCGCCGCCGTTGTTATTCTATTGTCCATGCCAGACCCGAATCTGCTTGACGATGCGAATGATCCTATCAACAGCCGGGCACGGCGAAATCGCGGTATTCTTCTGAAGCTGTTCTATCCGCTGATCGCTGTTATCGCCCAACTCATGGCGCTCATCCCGCTTAAGAAGAAGCGAAAGGAACTTGAGAAAAAGCTGACCCAAGCTGGTCGCCCAGGTGGGCTGACGGTAGACGAATACAATGCATCGAGAGTCATTACCGTCTTTTTTGCGGTACTGGCTGGACTCTTCTTCGATACGGAACTCGATTTTATGCCCCTTTGTACATTGGGGCTCGGCGTCTTGGGACTGATGTATCCCGACATTTGGCTTAATGATACTGTCGCCAAACGCCGTCGACGGATCTTTCGTCAGCTCCCTGAAGTATTGGATACGCTGAGGTTGGCGACTGATGCGGGATTCGATTTAAGCAGCGCTTTGACCGCGGTAGTTGAGCAAGGTCGCGATGGGCCTCTTCAAGAGGAACTAGAATTAGTCGACCGAGAGGTTTCACTCGGTCGAACGAGACAACAAGCATTCCGTAATTTCGCCGATCGTATCGCAATGCCAGAAGTGAACGCTTTTGTCTTGGCACTCATTCAGGCAGATCAGCTTGGCGCAAGTATCGGACCGGTGTTGAAGGCGCAAGCAGATATGGCGCGCTCTCGCCGATGGGCGCTTGCCGAGACGCTCGTGAACAAGATGCCAATGAAAATGTTGGGGCCCTTGGTGGTTTTTATTTTTCCCTCTTCATTCGTAATTCTCTTCACTCCACTACTGATTCAGTGGATGCAAGGTGGCACATAGCGGGAGCAAAGTATGGGGCAGCAGCTTGAAATTTTGGTGCTCTCCGGAGTGAGTGCTGGTGATGTATTTCGCTTCACGATGGAGGATGGCAAATCGATAACAATCGGAAGAGCAGAACAATGCAATGTCGTGCTCAGCGATCCGAGAGTCAGTCGACACCATGTTTCAGTCAGCTATAAACAAGATCAGTTTCAAATTGCAGACTTGGGAAGCGCAAGCGGCACAGTCCATATGGGGTTTCAGCTAACCCCCGGCGATGAAGGAGCACGGCGTCTCAACAATGGCGATGAGTTTAAAATTGGCGACTTGCTGTTTCGTGCTAAGTTTGAAGAAAGTGAGAAGGCGAAAGCAGTTGCCTCGAGTGAAGCAAGCACCAAGCCTGCCGCCGGTAGCGGTTTGGTTGAGAAATACCCAATTCTAAAAAAGAAGCCGATCGTTGCTGCGCTTGGTTTGCTCACCGTGCTGTTGCTCGCCCTTCTTTTGATGCCTGGGAAAAGTGGTCCAAAAC
>CBDUGV010000129.1:0-11660 GCA_965366815.1 uncultured Bdellovibrionales bacterium
TCACGCCAGCCTGGCTTGTCTATCTGGCAATACTCGGCCTAATCGCTTGGGTATCGCCACCGCCGACGAGCCGATGACAGAACTACCGCGTTTGGGAGAACCGCTTAGGTGCAACCCAAATGGGATGCACCGACTGTTAAACGAAGCATAACAAAGATGTAGATAAGCGTAAGAGACTAGAATTATGACACAAAGAGACGGTACCGCACCTACAAGTAGTCCGCAGCAAACTCCTGCCGGACGAGAAACAGCCCCAGGACAAGCTCCTGAGAGCGAGATGGGGCATGTCCGCATGCCGGATGCTATTCAGTTGGTCAGCTTTCCAGGGCAGCCACAGCAAGACGATGGGCCCCCGACACTCACCAGTGAGCCTGGCATTTCCTCCGTAAAATTCCCAACTTCCAGAGATCTCGCACGCAACACGGACAAGCAGCTCAAAGCACTCATGGGTGAACTCGGTAAACACGTTCCGCTCTATACCACTGCGCTCACTGAGATGAATAAGCAGGGATACAAATTTGTACTCTACAAAGCTGGCGACAGAAAGATCCCAGCCGATATCCACGCAGTCATGGGAAAGCGCAGCGCTGATGGAATGTTTTCTCATGAAGCGGTAACTGACTCGACTAACAAACGCATTTATATTGATCCAACTAGAGTTGACGCACTGGCAACTCGTTTCGAGACCAGCCCCTCGCGAGTACTTTCTCGCACGATAGCTGATGAGAGCGTCCACATCGCTATTGGCACCGAGCATCCGGCACTTCGCCCTGAGCAAGTTGCCGGAGAACTTCTCACTATGTCGCGACAGAAGGCATACACCCCGGCCGAGCAGAGAATGCATGCGGCGATGGTGGAAGAAGTCACAAGTGCCATGGCCAATATGATAATTGATAAATCTTGGGATGAACCAGGATTCCAGTATCCAGCGAACGGGCTCGATAAGGACCTGTTCAACTACAACCGCACAACTTCGATTGTGGCAAAGCACGTATATCCAAGAATGTTTCCAGGAGCGCCGATTAACGGCCTTGGAGCCAGTGATGTAGAGAAGAATGCGATACGGCGAGTCGCTTACTACATGAACTCGAAAGATATGAAAGCCGCCGTATTATCGAATCTGCAAAGCTTAGGGCTTGCGGAGAAAAGGTAAGATGTAAAGCGTTTGCGTATCTAACCTGCGGTTCCTCAACCGCCTTGCTGCTCTTGCAGCGTCTCGACCTACACTGTTTCGAAACAACTGTATTTGCCGATACTATTTTATCGATAGGGTTTCTTTTTGATTGAATCTTCCAAATTGGAAGGAAGCGCATATTGGAAGGGAGCAGAGAGCTATGCCTTCACGAAAAACCTCCTCGGTCTCAGTTGGCTTTGACGGGCCGCGTGAGTTAGCATCCGAGAATCGTTTTCATCTCTTGGGGTTTCCCACTTTCATAAGGTTTGCGGCCTTACTACGGTGGTTCAGGGGATGCCGAAGCGTTCCCACCTAGATACCCTAGAGAATCAAACGGTAAGTGGTTGCAACCACTCAGGTAGATCGTGAAAGATAACTCTCCTCTTTTCCGGGCAAGTATAGGGTGACTGTCTAGTCCATCCCCCTACACTATTGTCGCACGATGTATGTGCAACTACAGCAGATCTGGGTTGTCACACCTCAGATCCGCAGCCCGAAAAAGGAGCTTGGCAAGCTGCCCTCTTCCACCATTCTCGTGTTTTGGGTGCTAAACCTCGACACAAGAATTCTCACAGGTTACGATCAAACTCACTCCGAAGAGCAAATCCAACCAAGCCAAGTCCGTCGCGACATTGAAACAAATGCGACATTCCAATCCCCTGTGAGCTACCCAACTAGTCCAACTGCGTTGTTCCGATCACTGCTTTCCGTTGCAAACCCGGCCCGAAGGCAGGAGAATTGCTTCCCGTTGTAAGGGACGGGCATGATCAGTACGCAACAGCAAAACTAGATACACCGTTAGCGTCGCATCCACCATGAGGGTAATTAGTCCCCACAGATCCAACAACACCACGGGCCGCTTTAGAACCATCCCCGAAGGGTTACATCGATTCTGCACGAAGGCGAGGTCTTGAACAGCTCAATGAGCTACTCAAGACCTCGCCAAAGATACAAGATATCGACGCTGGTTCGCGGCTAAACTCGAATCACTAAAATTTGTCCAAACCTCAAAATAAAACCCTGCTTTAAAAATAAAGCTCTCTATGTCCCTGACTCTGGATGGCAATTCAATCCATCCAGCCATAAGAGACATACGCAAACGCTCTACTCGAGATTTGAACGGCGCCCAGAATGCGCCCAGAAAGATCCACTTTGCCGAAGCACTCGAAAATCTCGTGCAGAGATAGATTTCGAATACCAGCATGATTGTTATGCATGAATATGACACAAAATGAGATTTATTGGAAAATTACTATGTTTTTTAAGAAAACAGGTATTCCTTTGTTATTTTAGTGGGTTAGCCTATTCAAGGCCCTGGCTGCAATCAATCTAGCATCACAATTCAATCATTATTCTACTCTGTAGCGGTTAGCTGATGAAAATGTGTTGTAATTGTTAGCGATTCGAGATGATTCGCCCATAACATTACTAGGAGAACAAGAACGATGGGTGGACAAGCACAGGCTGTTGAGCAGAAACGGCAGCTCTCGAGTATTGAAAATTCCAAAGCATTCGCTCGCGGCGATCGAGAAGCCGATGTGGGTGGCTGCGAGGTCTACGAAGTCGCTAACTCGGTCGATGCCAAAATTCTAGTTCCGAAGGGTCAAAACACCGCCTACTGGCTCGGTGGTACGGGAGCCAATGGCGAATACATCGCACCTCATATTCGGACTTCATCAGGGGAGCTGCAATACCCCCACGCAAACAAAGACATTCGGATCACCGAGATACAGGATCTCGCAAGCGTTCTAAAACTAGAGCCGATCAACAGCGACAAGAACAATACTGTTTTTAAGCGCTTCGGGTTCTCTGGGCGATACTATATGCAGGAAGAGTCAGATGGCACACTTTCGGTCTTCTACTCTGGTGGTCAGCACATAAATGGCAAAAATTGTCCTGCTCAAACGCTGCATCACGGCTACTGGGATCCCAAGCGGCGACACCAAGGCAAACCAGCCGACATCGGTGAGCCAAGCGAACCAAAAGTCGCGGCTCGAGAGAAGCTCGTACTTCCTCCGGCAAAACCGCCAAAACTGACACTACAACCGCTGACAACGAAAGCAAAAAGCCCAAGTACAAGCTCCGAGCGACAAGAGCCTGGCAAGCAAGAAACGACGACTAGAGACGTTCGGACAACCCCTGAGTATCGAGAACTGGAGCAGCGTCTAGAAAAATTAAGCAGCGAACTAGCCTCCAGCAGACAGCAGCAGCAAAAATTAGAGCAACAGCTCAAGCAGGAGAAAGGTTCTCGAAGCAGCGACGCTGAAGGGCATAGAAAGCGCACGCAACAGTTGGAAGTGCAGGTACAACGACTTGAAACGCAACTGACGTCGCTAAAAGGTGAGCAAGAGGAAGAACGCCAAGAGCGCGAGAAAGAGCAACAACAACGAGAAAAAGAGCAGCAACAGCGAAAGGCTGAACAACTCCAAAGAGAAAAAGAGCAGCGTGCCGCAGAAGCTCGTCGCGAGCAGAACTGGCGGAATCTGCTCGGAAAGCGCGAGCAGCAATTGAAAGGACTGGGTCAACAACTGGGCAAATTGCAGAGCGAATTGGCTGGTTGGCCAAAACGCCTTCGCGAACAAGAAGCCCGTCATGGCGGCACACTCGAAGCCTCAAATCAGCAGCTACAGAAGCTACAAAAACAGCTCGAAGAATTGCAGCGAGAACTGGAACGCTCGAGGAGCAAGCAAGAGCAGAGCGATAAGGAACGATCCGACGCGGACAAAGCGGCTCAAAAGCTACAAGAGCAGCTTGAGAGACTCGCAAAACAACTCGAAGAGCTTAAAACTCAAAGAGAGGAAACTATTGAGCTCGACCTTGGCTCTAGCCGAGGAGAAACCGAAGAGGAGTCGGCAGGGGAATCGGAAGGATTTACGATAATCTCTCCCAAGGAGCGCGGACCGGAAGATGGCCCGCCAGAAGAGGGAGAAGGAATGGAGTTCCCTCAAGAAGAGCGCTCCGGCGCCACTCCAACAAATAATGGCCCTCAGCAAAACACCCCTGGTGACGAAGACACTATCGAGTACGACTATAGCCAACCCCCTCAATCTGGAGATTCTCAATCAGAAGATACTCAGTCTGGCCCTATGGAATCACCGGCAGCCACGCAACCGAGACGACCTGCAAAGGCGAAAGCAACGACAGGACCGGAGGGCACACCGGCCAAACCACAGGCCCAACGACCAGAGGAAGAGGAGAAGCGCGAACCCACTGAAGCCGAAAAGCTAGACGCTCGCATTAAGGCGGTAGAGGCTGCGCTCACACAAAAGTATCGACAAATGCGCTCAACTCTTCCAGATAGAGATGATCTGCAACAGGGCGAAAGAGATCTCCGCGAACTGTTTCCAGAAGCAAAGATGGATCTACTCAACGCAGACCTACGGCGGATAGACGGTTTTCTCAGTGGCCCCTATCAAGGAATGACCCGGCAGGAAAAGACTCAAGCAATAGAAGATATACAACGCGATCTGCTGAAAAAACATGGGACCTTTCTGGAACGCAGCTTCTTGAGTGGCCTCGTAAGCGACCGACCGGACGAAGTTGAGCAGTGGATCAAAGATCGGGCTGAGACCTTTGGCATTCCCTATCGCTCCCGTAGCCGACAGCAGCGCGATATAGAGACCCTACAAGGTGAATCAGCGAAGCTTTGGCGAGAACGTCAAACACTTGATGAGAAATAGAGACTGGACTACTTTCTCCAACGCGTTGGGGTCAAATCTATCCGAAACACTGTCGCATATTTGTCCCATTGCTCGATAACCCATCGCGAATGTGAGACGGGGACCTCGCTGATCTGATCGCTGGGCAGGAAGCGTTCGAAGAGCGCTCGATAATTGCGAAGATAATAGGCACTACGACCGGTATCCCGAGGGGCGTAGAGATCTGCCACCTCTTTTGGCTGCGATTCGTCAACTCTGTGCTGCTCAAGAATCACAATTGATCGCTTTGCAACCCGAATCATTTCTGAGACAGCCTGTTCAACTTCAGCTGGGGCTACAAAGAGAAGGAGTGCACAGCAAAGCACAACATCAACGCAATCATCCGGAAAATCGCTTAGGTCGAGCACCGAGCCTTCTACCAACGTCACGTTCTTCATCCCCTTCTTCTCGAATAAGGCGTTCCCGCTTTGCACCCGTTCTGCGTCGATATCTACACCGACGAAGCGACAATTTGGATATTGACGAGCAAGGATGTGAAAGTTCTGTGCGTAGCCGCAACCCACTTCCAGAGCTGAGGTAAATGGATAGCAGCGGGCGATTTCTTCAATGAATGTGGGTCGCTCTGAACCACGAAGAGGCACTTTTGCAGTTGTCTGCAATTCCCTCTCTTCTTCAGCTTGCTCATGCCGCCAAAACGTCTCCCAATGAAGCTCGAGAAAACGCTCAACAAAGGAGCTAGGCAGCAGAATTCGCAATCTGAGCAATAATCGCAGCATAGATCTGGAGTATACTCTGAGTCCCGACCTCTTGCACCAATGAGAATCAAAGCGCCAGGAAGATAAAGCTTGGAAGCAACTGTCGTATCTTTCTCTACCAAACGGGGGCGGGCCTCTAAAGTCGCGAGCGACTTTCTGGCCCACCCCCATAACCGGTTCGATGCTGTGTATGCGCATTCTACTTCGTGGACGTATCATCGGAGGAAGCTTCAGGCGCGAGACCCAAATCATCTCCATCGGTTGCCACCGCAGTTTTCCCAGCATCGCCTTTTCCCGAATCACTTGCCACGTCCAACTCCAGTTCCCCACCGACGAACAGGTCGTCATCGACAGGAGCTACTGGAGACTGAAAGATTGCTGCCGCTTCTGCAAACGACAAAGCACGAAACGCTTCGACAAAGCGATGGGCCTGGAGGTGATGGCCCCACGCCTTGTTCAACTCTGCGGCATTTTTTGGCTTTTCAGCCAACACGGCGGCGGTTGCATCTTCCAGCCAAGCGCCTACTGAATTGACGTGGGCCAATTTCAAGAGCAACGCCTTCATGCGATTCTCACAGGGGGACTCTTTTGCCACCGCCGCCCGCAGCTTCCCCAAGAGCTCCGCCTCGCTGGGAAGCTTAAACTCGGGAACTGCCTTTTTCTTCGGATCTGACATCTTACCAATAACCTCATTCACGACCGACTGAAACACAGACTACGTTGTGGCTACGAATACTCACCACTTCTGCTACAGTCCCTGCAACTCAAGAACAGACAATGCTGTGGCTACGAATACTCGCCACTCCCGCTCTTTCGCTCAACCAACACAAGCACAGATAATTGTGGCTACGAACTCTCACCACATCTGCTTACAACTCATGTCGACAAACTACAGCGACAACCCTCGCTACAGTTTGGCGACATGAGCACTGCTCGCATTGACTTGTACGTGAATGAAAAACCAAATTGTACGACAGTTGCATCTCCTTAGGTCAAACAAGCCACCCAAAGAGATGCAACGTGTTGGTTTTCACTGAAAGGGTCTTCAGTGCAACGTCACTACTACTCTATTATTTAGTTCTCAGAGAAACAGGCTCTCTAGAGAAAACGCTCTCGCACCTGTTTAGCTACCTTTTCTGGGGTAAGGCCAAACTTTTCGGCAATAACACTAGCCGGCGCCGAGGCACCGAAACGGTCAATACCAATGACTAAAGTATCGTCGGCGCCTCCTTCGATCATTCCTTGCCATCCAAAAGGAGTCGCCGCTTCAACAGTGACTTTCTTGGCTGATTCTGGAATCACATTTGTACGGTAGCTTTCAGGCTGTGCTCGGAACGTATCCCAACACGGCATGGAAACGACTCGGCACTTGGTACCACTCAACTCTTTCGCTGCTGCGAGCGCGAGCGATACCTCTGAGCCTGAAGCAACAAATACTACCTCTGGGTCCCCGTCACAGTCATTGGCAATGTAGCCACCCTTGCGGATGTCAGCATTGGTGAATGCAGCCGGGCGCTCAAAAGGTTCGAGCCCTTGTCGAGTCAGAATCATTGAGCAAGGACCATCTTTTCGCTCCAGCGCTTGGGCGTAGCACACTGCAGTCTCAAGGCCATCGGCTGGACGGAACATCCAAAGATTCGGCGTCATGCGAAGCATCGCCAAATGTTCAACAGGCTGATGCGTCGGTCCATCTTCGCCCAAGAACACGCTGTCGTGAGTATAGATGAAGAGCCCTGGCAGATGGCTTAGCGCCGCGAGACGAACCGCAGGCCGCATATAGTCCAAGAAGCAAAGGAAGGTCGAACCATAGGGGATGTATCCGCCATAGTACGACAGACCATTCATGATTGCACCCATACCGTGCTCTCGAACACCGTAGCGTATATTTAGACCGTCAAATTCATTCTTCTCTACGTCGCTCGAACCATCGATTAGCGTGAGAGTGGACGGCTCAAGATCTGCAGAACCCCCAATGAGCGCTGAGCAGTTCGCTGAAGCAGCTTGCAGCACGATTCCAGAAAGTTTTCTAGTCGCATGCGCTTTTCCATCAGTCGGAAGCGCAGCGATAAGCTTCGCTTCTAGATCCGCTGGAACCTCTAGTGCAAGTTGTCCTTGGAGCTGCTTCGCCTTCTCTGGCGCTTTCGCTTCCCACCCAGCGTACTGCTCCTTCCAGCTCGCGTATTCCTGCTTAAGCTCTTCAACACGGGCCGCGAATACTGATGTCACTTCTTCAGGAACATAGAAACTTTCATCTTCGGGGAATCCGAGATTCTTTCGCGTTAAGCGAATCTCTTCCTCTCCCAAAGCAGCTCCGTGCACACCGTGCGTATTGGCTTTGTTCGGACTTCCTTTACCAATCGTGGTATGGGCTACGATGATCGTAGGTCGATCGGTTACTGCGATAGCTTGGCTATACGCCTTCTCGATTTCATCGGGATTATGCCCATCGATATCGAGTACTGCCCAGCCATAGGCTTCGTAGCGCTTCGCTACCTGCTCGGTAAAGGCCAAGTCGGTGTGACCGGCAATACTAATTTCGTTGTCATCGTAGACAAGAATCAAATTATCGAGTCCGAGGTGGCCAGCAACAGATGAAGCTTCACCACTAACTCCTTCCATCAAGCACCCATCGCCACAAAAACACCAGACTCTGTGATCAACTGGATTAAAACCCTCAGCAGTATATCGCTCAGCCATGAGTTTCTGACCGAGTGCTAAACCAACGGCGTTGCCGATTCCCTGACCCAGAGGACCGGTAGTAGTTTCAACTCCTGGAGTCATAAACGACTCCGGATGGCCAGGCGTTTTGCTTTCCCATTGGCGAAAGCTCTGCAAATCTTCGATCGAGAGGTCATAGCCAGCCAGATGCAACATCGAATAAATGAACATCGAGCCATGGCCGTTCGACAGCACGAAGCGATCGCGACCAATCCATTTCGGATCTTCTGGATTAAAGCGGAGAAATTTTAACCACAGCGATGCACCCAATTCGGCCATACCCATTGGCATGCCCGGATGACCGGACTTCGCCTTTTCAACACCATCCGCTGAAAGCATACGGATTGTATTCGCTGCAAGAGTAAGAGTATCGTTTGGGAGAGAAGCCATAAAAGATCCTTTATTTGAATAAATATTCAGGAGGTATAGTCACCCGTCGTTCTACATTATTATTAATGATTTATCCAGTTTCTCAACAAAAGCTAGCAAATCACCGGAAAATCCTAAGAAATCCATTGGCATTAGTCGACCAAAGCGATATAGACCCGGAGCATTATGGAGCGAGACCCAAAAGATTCGAAGTTGCAACTCGGCCAAACGGCTCCCTACTTCAGCCTTCCAGCGACCGATGGAAAAATCTATTCTCTGTCTGATTTTTCCGATGCCGCCGCACTCGCAGTTGTCTTCACGAGCAACCACTGCCCCTATGCTCGAGCATACGAACGACGAATTAGTGCCTTGTCCAGTGAGTTCAAAAAAATCGGTGTCGCGCTTGTCGCTATTTGTAGCAACGACGGCGTTGGCTTCCCCGAAGACTCGTTTGAGCAAATGGTCGAGAAAAGCAAAAAGCTCGGGTTTAGCTTTCACTACCTTCAGGACGAATCACAATCCGTTGCGAAGGCGTATGATGCGCGCAGCACGCCAGAGGCATATCTATTCGATAGCGACAAGTGTTTGCGCTACCACGGGGCGATTGACGACAATCACGCCGACGCAGATCGAGTGATTCGACACTATCTGCGTGAAGCAGCCGAGGCAGTACTCGCCGGCAAGAAAGCCGACCCCGAGACCTCAATTATTCTCGGTTGCTCGATCAAGTGGCGCGCATAGCCCAAGAGGGCAAGCTTTTCCTCGCGTCTTCATCAAGTTTAAGGTATCTTTTGCCCTTAGAGGGGGTCTTTCTATGGACCTATATCGCTACTTCCATCCGCATCATAATCCGCGGTTAAGGGTTACTTCGATGCGCCTTCAAGAGCTCGCCGAGCTTGAGCAGGCCGCTATTGAGCTAAGCAGAGCGTTAAAACGCGCCCACATTCGCTCGACCAATGCTCCGATCGCCGGCATCTGCGAAGACACCTTCGATAAAGTCTTAGACGCAGCTCAGCTTCTCGTGAGCAACCTCTCAAACCTAACGAAGTCACATCCAGGCGACGATTTAACCACCATGAAAAAGCTCCTAAAGGAGCGCCGAGACGCTCCAGGCTGGGAAACCTGGACAAAACTCCTACGCCAACGCTTAGAAATGATGCAAGACTACGAAGATTACATCCCCCCACAACGCTTCGCCCCTACCAACAGCGCCAAAAAGTAGCTATCCTGTAATTGGGTGACAGAGTCGCAACTCCTCGGGTAGATACGTCACTGCACCTTATCTACCGAGGCTAACTGTAATTTTTTGGAGGAATACTGTTGGGTAAAGAAAATGGCGAAAATCGCCTCGCGCGTAGAGAACGCCTCACTGAGCGATTGCAGGCATTGCGGCAACGTTTGTTTCTATTGGAACGCGAGTTGGATGACTACACTTCTGAGTTTTATCGCGTTTCGATTTTTGGCAGCGCCCGGATCAAGCCGGAAGATGAAATCTACAAGGAAACTTTTGAAGTCGCCAAAGGCCTTGGCGAAATGGGCATAGATGTGCTCACCGGTGGTGGCCCTGGCCTCATGGAGGCTGCAAATCGTGGGGTCCGTGAAGGGAAGGCAGAATCGGGAAGTAAGAGTCTCTCCTTTGGTATCACGATAGAGTTAAACAAATTCGAAGAGCCAAGTGAGCATCTCGATATCAAACACCACCATCGGCGGTTCTCATCTCGACTAGATGATTTCATGCGCTTGTCGAATGCAATCGTGGTGGTGCGCGGCGGAATCGGCACACTTCTTGAACTCTACTACTCTTGGCAATTGTTGCAGGTCGGGCATATGCCAGAGCGTCCCGTCATTTTGATGGATAAGAAATTCTGGCAGGGCCTTATCGATTGGATGCAGGAGCAACAAGCTGGGAATGGCCTCGTCAGTCCAGGCGATTTTCGCTGGCTCAAGTTGGTTGATGAGCCCGAAGAAGTTCTTGAGATCATCCAAGTGAACTACGAAGAGTTCCTGACGAAGCGTCAGGCAGCGGCCGAATTCGTCTCGAAAGCGCAAAAGAACCTTGAAGAAGAATGAACCTAGCCAAAAGCCTCACTATGGCCATCGTTCTCGTGCTTGGCCTCTTGTATGTGTGGGAATACGAACTTCGAAATCCAGATGACACACCAGTCGTAGACGAACTGGTGTTCTCTGGAATTGCGAAGGCAGACGTTCAACGGTTTACCATAGTGCAAAAGGGCGTGTCCTTTCCCGTGCAACGCCAAGAGAAAAACCCAAGCATATGGGAGATGCGAAGGCCCGAACACGCTCCCGTCGATCTCGAAGTTGCAGATCAGCTGATCGAGGATATTCTCAAACTCGAAGTTAAAAACGCTCTTAGCAGAGAGGAGACGGACCCCGATCCGAGTATCTATGGCCTCGAACCCCCAGAACTGCTCATTCTGCTGAAGGGAGAATTTGGTCGACGAGTCGTCAGTTTTGGAAAGGAGCACAAAGTAACCGGGCGAAGATACGTACAGCCCGAGCACGATTCGCGCATCTATCTAGTAGAAGGCTCCGTTTTCACCAATCTCAGCGAGAAAACCAGCAAGCTTCGCAACATGCGTCCTTTTCATTTCTCAACCGAACAAGTCGAAGTGTTGACCGTATTAAATCCAGATCCGACCGTACAGCCGCTTCTATTCAAACAAAGGAGAGGTCTAGACGGGCAAGAGCGAACCTGGCATCTGACCTTAGGCGAGCGCGAAGTGCCCGCAGATAAATGGCTTATCGAACGCGAACTGCGCGATCTAGCTTCGGCACAAGCTGTTAAACTCGAAGACAATGTGGGCTTAACCCAACTTCCGCTCTTTGGCCTCGCTGAACCCAGAATAGTAATCCAATTGAGCCTCAGCGAGAAGAACGACTATGGCAACGATACTATCGTCTTGCGACTGGGGCGAGGCGTAGCATTAAAACTCGGTGATGCGGAACTCACAATAGATGGAGCAA
>CBDUGV010000130.1:0-11659 GCA_965366815.1 uncultured Bdellovibrionales bacterium
GGTGGATTGAGAAAGAAAATTCGACTGAAGCTCTTTGGTCCTCATTTTAAGTTTTGCGTCTCTGGTGGGGCGAAACTCCCTATCGCTGTCGCCGAATTCTTTACGGGACTGGGCATCGACATTATCGAAGGCTATGGACTGACCGAGACCTGTGTTGCCGCAAATGTTGGCCGCTTAAAAAATAATAAGATTGGCTCAGTCGGCCCAGTGCTCTCCGACGACATACAAATGAAGATTGCCGAAGACGGCGAGATTTTATTCAAAGGACCCAATATTGCGCTGGGCTACCACAACCGGCCGACCGCACCAAAGCAAGCCTGGGACGAGGACGGCTGGTATCACACCGGCGATCTCGGTTCTGTAGATGAGGACGGTTATCTATTCATCGTCGGTCGCAAAAAAGAAATCATTGTCACTTCCGGTGGGAAAAATATTGCGCCGCACGACATTGAAGAGACCATCAAGCTCAACCCGCTTGTGGGGCAGAGCGTGCTAATCGGTGATGGACGAAAGTACTGTGTCGCCTTGGTTGCACTCAATCAAGAAGAGGCGCTTCGTTGGGCAAAAGCGAAGGGCATTAGCGACACCTCGGCGCTGCATGAAAATGAGCAAGTTCGGGAGTATATTTGGAGCACCGTGAGCGAGATGAACGGCGGACTCGCGAGCTATGAGACAGTAAAGAAGATATTCATCGTTCCGGAGGAATTCAGTATCGACAATGGGCAGATGACTCCGACGTTCAAAGTAAAACGCAGCATCGTCGAAAAGGCTTATGCGGCGGAAATCGATGCGATGTATCACTAGAGCTTGATTCTACGTAAAAGATGTTACGATGTAGCAGTTGAGCGCGTCGCATACGTCCTGCACAACAGCAATTCACTCAGATATTGGTCGGAAATGAGCGGCCTTTTTATTGCCCCCTTTCTATATGGAGAACTCAATGGGCCTTAGGTACGACATTGTTGGAAAGAACATTTTGGTGACGGGTGCAAATCGTGGAATTGGCAAGGCCATCGTTGAAACCTTTGTAGAACGGGGTGCGGCGAAAGTATACGCTGCTGTTAGATCGCTCAATTCAGCTCAACCCCTCGTGCAAGCCCATGGAGAAGTGATCGTTCCGATTGCTATTGACCTCAGCAAGCCTGAAACGATCAAAGCTGCTGCAGCATTGGCTGCTGATACACAGGTAGTAGTTAACAATGCCGGCGTGCTCAAAACAGCGACTCCTTTGGCTGCCGATGCTATCGAGTCGTTTAAATACGAGCTCGATGTAAATGTGTTTGCGTTGATCCATATTGCCCAAGCCTTCGCGCCAATTCTAAAGGCGAACGGAGGCGGTGCGTTTGTCCAAATCAACTCAGTGGCTTCGTTGAGAAATTTCTCTTCCTTTGCTACCTATTCGGCTTCGAAAGCAGCAGCCTACTCGCTTACTCAAGCACTGAGAGATGTATTCAATCAACAAGGAACCGCAGTCCTCAGCGTGCACCCAGGACCTATCGCAACGGATATGGCGCAGAGCGCAGGGGTGATGGCTGTTGCAGAACCGCCATCGATTGTTGCAGAAAGCATCATAGATGCCTTAGGCGAAGGTTCGTTCCATTGCTTCCCAGATAGTATGGCGAAACAAATGCAAGAAGCTTACCAAGACTTTGCTATGAAGGTCGTCGAGGCCAACTCCACCGAAGGATAGGGGAAGAAGCAATCGCGGTGTCTCACTGTTGTAGATGTAGCGTAGTTGGAGAAATTGCTGCGTGGGGAGGGTCCCTGAGATTATAACGCGAGGAGCGGAGAACCGCCCCTCGCGGCCCAGGTAGTTTAGAGTTCCCAGGTCAAGGAAGCGCTGAGAATATCAACACTCAAGTCATATTCTCCATTTAAACTGGCGCCAGTGCCATTGAGGTTCGAGCTACCCGCATCCTTCACAAAGAGGTGCGCATAACTAAAATCCAACATCAGGTCTGACATAATTGCGTAACTAAAACCGACCGTGGCCCACCATCGATCATTGTCAGGAATTCGTGGTGTACGAAAGTCCCCGTTTGCAATCGGAGTCTTCTCGTAGGAGACACCACCTCGAACAGTCATTGTATCCCAGACGTCGTAATGCGTGCCGAGCGCAAATCTCCAAGTATTGTCCCAACCCAAGGGAGTCACTGCATCGTCTTGCGGACTATCGAAACGCACACGAAGCTCCTCCAATCGGGTCCAGCGAGTCCATAGTGCACCAAAGGCAAGGCCCCACTTATCACTTACTTGATGATGTAGATCAAAGGTAATGGTTTCTGGGAGCCGGGCCGAAGCAACAGCGCCTGTGTCAACAAACGACCCAGTTGCGGTGAGCGGCAGTGCAGCAGTCGGTACATCAAAATCAGCATCGCCTCTCAGGTCGACGTCGACCAAGGACTTAAAGGCAACGCCGAAGTCAGTATCTCCATACGAAAACAACACGCCGAGCGTATATCCGATTCCCCAGTCATCTCCCTGCACATTGCTAAAGCCATCAACCGCGCCAGGAGTCAGCCCTGCCATTGCCGCTGAAGGCCCAAGCGCGCCCAGCGCAACGGTTCCGAAATCAACCGCGTTGGTCAACTCAGCATCTGCGTAGGTAAAGTCTATTCCACCACCAACAGAAATATTTTCGTTAATCGCAAAACCAACTGAAGGTTTTAGGTTTATCGTTCTTAAGTCGGACTTAACAGCGTGGTATCGACCAACCCAATCACTCCCATACTTTGTCAAGAGCCCGAAGGGGGCGTTGAGAGCAAAACCGAACTTGACTCGGTCTTCAAGCATCCCGGTTACCAAGTAGAGATTTGGAACATAACCAACCTCGCCACCGTTTCCACCGTTGTTGCCGCTGATGGCACCTCCACCCACTGCTGTCGCAAACGAACTACCATTGTTCTTAAAGTTGGATTTCGGAACGATTAGATTGTTACTCGAAGAAAACTGAGTTCCCTCTATTTGAGTCATCGCCGCCGGATTATACCAGGCACTACTTCCGTCACCGTAGCCAGTCGTCGAACCGGCAAACGCCTGTCCCAAACCGCGGGTACTCTGTTCTTGCACTGCGAAACCGCCAGCAAACGCTGGTGTCACGCCCAATAATAAACTGAAGCTGGCTATCACTATACTACTGTGGAACCAAACACATCTCTTAGGTCTCATGATGGGTGCCTCCTCGTGAGCGTTGGTTTGTAGGCGAGAAAATTAGGATAATGGTAGTATAGCTGGCACGCCCTGCTCGGCACTACCGTTTTTTTTGCCGATATGTCCGGAAAAAGCTAGTATTTTCAAATAACTACAATGATAGCCCCAGTTTTTCCGAAATCGATTGGCTTTTCCATGCTGCCGTTGGGCGATCCTCGCGGCCCGGCGATTGACGACACGAGTGACCGCAAAGCTCGGTCCGCGGCGCTTCACAAGCTCGGGAGAATTGCCGCAACACTTGCGGCAACGAATATTGCTGAAGTGATTCCAGAGTCGATTGAGAAAGGTCCAGCAGGCGAACCGCTGTGGCCTGCGCATGTCGTTGGGAGCATTTCTCACTCGGGCAAGTGGGCCTGTGCTGCTGTTGCCGCACGCGCCGAGTATCGCGCGATCGGTATTGATTTAGAACAGATTCAGCGCCGAGTGCTGTTTGATGTGGCGAAGCGAGTTTGTACCCTGCGTGAGTTTGAGTTCCTGATGTCCCTAGCTCAACAAGAGGAGCGAGACCTTTGGCTGAAGCGGATTTTTTCAACGAAAGAATGTGTATTTAAAACATTGTATCCGCTTTGCAAGACACTCTTTTGGTTTAAGGATGCGGAACTTGCAATAAATATCCAAGAGCCATGGATGTTGAAAGCAACGCTCTTGCGGGATCTCTCTGCTGAGCTGCCAAAAGGATTTCTTCTACCAGTCTCCTTAGTCGAAGATGAATGCCACATTCTGAGCCAAGCCTGGCTTCCAGCCCAGCATTGACCGCTTCGACAACAGCCACCTAATTTTCGAAGATTGGTAGATTCGCTTCGTCGATGGTCTCGATCGTCGGGAGCGCCGAATCTTTCGCAGAGACATTCGGGTTTACAACAGGCCAGTCGATTTCAAATCGGGGATCATTCCAGGCAATCCCAAAGTCGTCATTCGGGCTGTAGAAATCGGTACATTTATACACCACATCTGCCGCCTCGCTTAACACACAAAAGCCATGCGCAAAGCCTTCCGGGATGAACAACTGTCGTTTGTTCTCCCCACTGAGAATCGTACCTGCCCACTGACCGAAGGTCGGAGAACCGATGCGAATATCAACGGCAACATCGTAAATCGCACCGGAGATAGCAGATACGAGTTTCGCTTGTGGCCGCTTTAACTGATAATGCAGACCTCGAAGCACTCCTTCTTTCGAATGCGAGAAATTATCCTGCACAAAATTACCTCGCACTCCCCCTTCAGTGTATTTTTCGCCATGATAGGTCTCGACAAAAAAGCCGCGGTCATCGGAAAAAATCTCTAATTCACAGATGAGCACTCCGGGTAACTCGGTCTCGCGAAATCGAACTGCCATAACTTACTTTTCCCCTTCAGTGCCGTAGTGTTTATCTACCCATTTGGAATATTCACCGCTGCGAACTCGGTTCACCCAGTCCATGTTGTCGAGGCACCATTGCACCGTCTTGCGAAGGCCGGTGGCAAAAGATTCCTCCGGCTCCCAACCCAACTCTTCTGTCAGCTTACGACTATCGATTGCATATCGTCGATCATGTCCCGGACGATCTTGAACGAAGGTAATGAGATCGCTTCGAGCACCACTCTCGAGAGGTCCCGCCAATTGATCGACAAGTTCGATTATACTCTGCACCACATCGATGTTCTGCATCTCACTGCTACCACCAACGTTGTAGGTTGCCCCGCGGCGTCCTTTGTTAAGGATGAGCCAAATCGCGCGGCAGTGGTCGCGCACATAGAGCCAATCACGGACATTCTTACCATCCCCGTAAACCGGCAACGCTTTTCCTTCAAGCGCATTCAGTATCATCAACGGTATAAGCTTCTCCGGAAAATGATACGGTCCATAGTTATTGGAGCAATTAGAAATCGTTATCGGCAGACCATACGTCTTGTGGTAGGCGCGAACGAGATGATCCGAAGAAGCCTTCGATGCAGAATAGGGACTATTCGGCTTATAGGGGCTTTTCTCATCAAACAGGCCTTCGTCACCAAGACTTCCATACACTTCATCTGTGCTGACGTGATGAAAAATACCATTCGCATCAAAGCGCTCTCGCGCAATTTGGAGAAGGTGGTATGTACCGATGATATTCGTTTGAATAAACTCATCCGGCCATTTAATCGATCGATCTACATGCGACTCGGCAGCGAAGTGCACCACGGCGTCGATCGAATAATCGTCAAACACCTTCGCGAGCGCCTCACGATCGCAAATATCGACTCGACAGAACACGTAGCGATCGGCGTGCCGTTGAGGAACTTCTCCAAGACTCTCGGGATTACCTGCGTAGGTCAGCTTATCGACATTTACGACACGACCCCCAAACCGCTCTTCGTCTAGAATATAACGAATAAAGTTCGAGCCAATAAATCCGCAGCCACCGGTAACTAGTAGATTTTTCATCGACATACTCCAATAAATCAAAGGGACTTTTCAATAAATGGCGGGATATAGCAAGTCGAGAACACTACCAAACTACTAAACATATCGAATGGGGTAGAAACTATTGCCCGTAGGACCCCATTCCATAATCCCCTTCGCCCAGGAACACGAGTGTCTCACTTATCCAGCGACCCATGTCCCAGCCAAGCACCTGCTGCACTGCTTGGTCGAATCGACAATTCTGAGAATCCATTGTCGCATAGATCGAAAGCAGAGTCGGTATGGAATGCCCTTCAGCGATAGCGGCCACGAGCGCGTAGCTTCGCGCATAATCAGCCTTAGAGCCCTTGAAGAGAAACGGTCGCCATTCAGGGTCAAGCGTTCGAACAGCAATCTGAAACATTTCCAAACGAGTGTCTGATATTGTTTCGCCATCCGAGAGACTCTCGAACCAGGTCGCAAAGCCCTCGCTATGCCAACGCTGTCGTCGCCCGAACCCACGCCCCATCATCTGAAACTCGATGGCATGACCAATTTCATGCACCAATACCGACCCCAACTCTTCAGCCACCTCAACCGAAGAACGTCGTAGACGACCACAATTCGAAGCTAGCTGGTCGGCTGAGATGAAGATATTGGCTGGCGGTCCCATCCAGGCCGCATGACACCTCGCCGAAGAAAGACCACCAGTTTCTCGCTTGCGCGACCGCTCAAAGAACAGCTGCCAATCGTATTCGGTGGCTTTCAGAATTTCTGGGAACGCATTAGTTGCAAGTATTCCTGCGGCCCGATGAAAGGCATTTACCACAACAGAAGACAGATCCCTGTTTATAAGTTGCTCTAACGTACGAGGTGAAAATAGCTTTACGGTACCCAGTGAGCCCTTAATACTCCGACCGCGGGAATCGAGGGATTGCCCGTAACTCGCTATATCGCGAACGGTATACCCGGAAGCCCCGTGTTCTGAATGACCATCATCGAGCAATTCTTCCTCTTGCTCTGGGTGAGTTTGTGCTGAAACAGGAGTGATATGACCGAAGCACAGAAGCTTTGTCAGCAACACAAGCGCGAACATCGCGCCAAGAGAAGCGCGTACACACAACGACAGATGAGATGTTTCTCTCTGCAAGGTTCTCTATGATAAAAAGTTCTGCCCAATAGTTAGAATTTATTGTTGTTGAAGCGCATTCGGATCGTCAAGATAATTTTAAGGGACTTGAACACAATGCTACTGTCGCGACTGCTATGACCGACTATATGTACATCGCGACACTTGCCTGGGCCCTCTTGTGTCTCGCCTACCTATTGCGCCGTCGAAGATGGCTCCACGTCCCACTCGCAGTGAGTGGCATGCTTCTCGACATACTGCTTGTCGCCTTCCTCCAACTCACGCGCAACGCAGTACAAACAGCGGTTTCTTTTAACCTAAGCCTGATGGAGCAAATTCATATTGCAAATTCCAGCATCGCTTTACTGCTTTATGTCCCCGTATTTTATTTCGGAGTTAAGCTCGCGGTTGGCGGGGCAACGCCTTCCCAAAGAGCCTGGCACCTTAAGTTGGCGATTGCGGCCTTGGTGTTTCGAAGTTTGGGATTTGTCTTCATGGCTTCCTTGATAAAATAGCCGCACGTTTCACGTAGCTTCCGTCATAACGTTAATAGTAACACTGCAATTAATTGCTTAAAATTATTGAATTTTTCCGGTATGTACAATAGATCTATCGCATATTTTGGCTTATTTGGGCTGTTTTTTGGCGCTTTGCTGCTGCAAGGCTGTGACAAAAAGCCGCCTACCTTTGTTCCGAGAGAAGCTCAAGGAAAAGAGGCAGTAGTTCACTTTGAAAATATGAAAGGTGAGCCGAAGTATGTGCACATCAAGAGAAACGACAGATTCGCTAAGAAGAATATCGAACGTCGTCGTCTACAGAGAGAAAGGGACAGAGGAATTGTCCGCAAGCAGAGTCGCTGGGACCCCTAATACCGACTCGAATCCAGTGAAATAGAAAAACGAAACCGAATTTGCGGTGATACCTGGGTGCCCTCGAACCCAACTATCACCTGCTCAGATACTACAGCTACAAACTCGGTTACTACTTAATTCTCGACGCTGCCACTATCAATTTATCTAGAAGATTTCACCGCAAAAGTACAGAACTTTTTTGTAGTATTTGGCGCTCATCGCAAATTCGAGGTATAAGTAGCCGCAGGTCGTTGGGAATTTCTCATCGGTCTACGGTGGAAAGTTCTGCCCTCAAAATTACTTTCTACCAAAAGCGCGACGCTGCCCAAGCACGTCGCGCTTTCTCTCTTCTCCTAAGCGGCTTTTTCACCCGACACTTCCTTCCTGAGGGCTCACAATTCGAGTACCACTCTCAAAATCTCATTCTCAAACAATCCACGGATTAAACAGCGATAAGAGTCTGTTAATTTTCAGAAAAAGCTTATAGGATATCTGCCGTGCACCAGCTGTCCCAGATTGCAGCGACTGCTACGGGGTATATTTTTGAATTAATAGAACTACAGGGAGTAGATCGATGAGACGAAAATCTCTAGTACTGCGGGCGGCCGCAACAATGCTTGTCGCGATTTGTGGATTGGCTATCGCCAGTTGTGGCGGCGGCGGCGGATTCTTTGGTGGAATCACTAGCGCTGTTGGACAGGCCCTTCGACCAGTTGGAAACCTAATCGACGAAAACCCAATTCCTTTCGGTGACGCTATTGTCACCTTGGTTGACTTTGCAGATGACTCTGTCGGCCGTCTCGGTCGAACGCAGGAAGTTGGTAGAACCGATGCAAACGGAAATTACTCTGTTGAAATTCCAGCACAACGAGTTGCTGCCATCATCGTTACTGGGGACAACGATCAAGGACAGGCGGTTCGTGTATCGGGGCTGGTTACTCCAGATCAAGAGAATGTCTCTAAGGTCCTGAACTCTCAGACTGATATCGCCTGTGAAGCCGGCCTTTCAGCCTTGAACGATGGAACGATTGCTCCCGGAGACTTCAGCCAGGACCGTATCAATCGTTTAGAGACAGCAGCAGGTGAGTTCATCGCTGCGAATCCAGATCTCAACGTCCTCGACCCTGCGGCGGTTAGCGCAGCGGCGAGTATGGTCCGAACAATGACTAACGTTGGCGCCAATAGCGCCCCAGCCGGAGCATTCGGCCCTGCTGCTGAAACCGCTCCAATCGACGAGACCACCCCTGTTGAAGAGCCGGAGATGATGACAGAAGAGCCAGTAGATGAACTCAATTGCGCTTCTGGCACCTTCACTTGTAATGACGGCGCTGTGGTATGTGCAGAATTCGTTTGTAACAGCGGAAACGACTGTGCTGACGGAAGTGACGAAGATCCAAGTATCTGCGGCGAGCAGAGCGGTTGCTGTGTTGCAACTGCTGGCTGCCCATCTGAAACTGGGACAAGCTGTGGCGAAACGTGCTGCTGCTGCGGAATCAACGAAATTTGTGACCGTGACAACCCTGAGAATGGTTGTGTGAGCACAAATGGACGCGGAGTTTTAGACCCGAATAATCCACTGAGCAAGTTGATTAACGGAACGTACTACTAAGCCTCCGTACTGGTTGCGGCCCCTTAGGGGGCCCGATCAGCTAAAGCCCGGTCCAATCCATTGTGACCGGGCTTTTTTTGTGTTCCGACGATATTCCCCGGCTTCTCTCTCAACAAATTGCCAACTCTTTTGATCGATTGATCTCGCGCAAAGCTAGACATCCTCTTATATGGCAATGACTTGCAGATTATGGTACCGTCTAGCGGACCTTAGAGATCTCTAAAAGGAGCACATTCCGATGCGTTATTCGCAGATCCAAGCAGCAGGAAAAACCACATTCCGAGCGTACGTTGTAATCTTAGGCTGCCTTGTTTTGCTGGTCGGCACGACAATGCTTCCAAAAGCCGCTTCCGCCCAGGATCGAATCTCTAGCCCAATCTTCACGACTTACAATACGTTTCTCGATATCAACAATTTTTTAGAGCTATCTGCGACAGACGATGGCAACGCGACGATATCTTTGTCGGTTTTTCGAATTGATGGAACATTGCTCAAAAAGCTTCCTCCGTTCACTCTCAAGAAGCTCGAGCAGCGCGACATCGATATTAATCAGATTGTTGATCAAGAAGACACCTACGGAGTAGTCAAGATCGAGTTCAACGATAGCAGCTCTCAGGTCCGTGGCAGAATGGCGTTTTATCGCCCGGACCCGGAGAATACTGGAGAGTTCTCCTTTGCGTTCGCCCGCGAAGCCCGAGAGGCACTTACGGGCACCTCGTATTCTATCGCTAACTCGTTCGATCCTCTCGGGAGAGGTTTTCTCGTACCAGTTTGGGCGGAGCTAACGAACCTCGATTCAGTTGCTCGAACTTTTACCCATCGAACCTACGACATTGCCGGTAACGTCGTCCGATCAACAATGGTTACACTGCAGCCCAATCAGCGAACCGACCTAAATGCAGGACATGATTTAGGCGAGAGTGTTTACTTAAGCGAATTCGTTCCTGCTGACCCAGCCGCGATTTATCTCGCAACGGTTTCTCGCTATGGGTTAAACGAAAACTTTAGTGCGAATGAGCCAGAGTATGCGTTCGCAGTGCCCGTCGATGCACAGACTGGAATTACAACAACATCCTATGTGCCAATTACCCGAGAAGATGTTGATTGCTATGTTCAGACGAATTGGGTTGAAATTGCGAACCTGGCGAGTGCCACAAACACAATCGACATAACCTTCCGCAAAGAGGATGGTAAAAGAATTGCAATCGATACCATGGACATTGCGCCAAAGGCCCAGTTTCACTTTAATGCGGGTGAGATACTGCGAGTGAAAAATGCAGTATCCGGGCAAGCGATAATCACATCTTCCATAGCTGATAGCTTGTTTGTTCAAAGCGCTGTGTATTTTGAAGATTGCGAAGACAACGATATTCAATCTGCCTATGTCTTGCCAGCAGTGGGGGGCAAGCGAACGCCGATTGTCGGTTCCTACAACCGCTTCTTAGAGTTCGAAAATCGTTTAATTACCATCAACCTCCGCGGTTCGACGAGAACGGTCAACCATCAGCTCAGAGTTTTTACCGAGCCAGATGCACTCTTTGATCAGGACTTTCAACTCGCCCCTTTTGCAACGGCGATATTTAATCTCAACGACGAGATGTTTAACACCATGGAAGATACATTTGGTACTATCCAACTGGACTCACCGGGTGCTGATAGATCTGTTGCTGCCTACAATGTGCGCATTCGATTTACGACCGACGGCAGAAAGGTCGACATCGCCGTTCCGGTTGCAGTGAACTAGTCCGCTTGCAGAGACAAGTATCTGAGACCGGTTTTTTTTGTAAGCGACATTTTCAATCATTGGCTTGACCGACACGATGGATTAGAGTTACCTTTTCCTCGTGTTGGACAATTTAGGATAATGTCATGAGTTCCTTAGACGGCATGCTCTCAAACCGCAGAAATTCATTCCGTATCTCTTCTCGAGTATACATTTCAATTATCTAGCCCTAAGGGCTATTTCGCCGCCTTTAGGGCATTCCCCGCTACAATCTATTCGATACTCGCTGAACGCTTCGATTTTCGAACCTATAGCTCTTGCTCTATAGACTCCACAATCGACTGGCTGCATGGCGATATCGGCGCCGAGTAGACGTGCCGCAGTACCGATCCGTTCACACTCAAGTGAGCGGGTTGGTACGGACAGGAAGGTTCGTATTGTTTTATTGCACGGACGCGCATTGCCGGATGCAATGAAGTCCACGCTTGAAAGAGGTTTCTCAAATGACGACTGCAACAGATTTCGCCGTTCCCACAATCTGGTTCAAATCACGAAACGAAGCGTATCTCGAGATTCTAGGGCCAGCGCTTTATTCCACATTGAACGCAAGAACTCGCGGACTGATCTATTGGTACTCTCGCAGGTTCCGCGCACAATGTGGTGGGGAGTTGGCACTGCTCGTGATGATTACGAAAGGGCTAATCACCATTTCTCAAATCCTCGATGCACATCAACAGGAGAAAAAAGCTGGGTAGGGCTGCATATCAACCGTGCC
>CBDUGV010000131.1:0-11592 GCA_965366815.1 uncultured Bdellovibrionales bacterium
ACTTGACCATTCTGATCTATCGTCAGAATATCGGCGATTAATGAAACTAGTCCCTTCAACTTTTCGCTTTTCACCGTTTATTTCGCTATTCGCCGTAGCACTCGCCGCACTCATGGTATGGGCATCTAGCTGGCAATGGGAGCGCTACCAGTATAAGAAGGAACTCGTCGCTACCTACGAAGCCCATTCGACCGTTTTGCCACTTCCCTTTCCCCTCGAAGCGAAAAATCCTGAAGAATTCACTGAGGTGCTCCATCAAAAAATTCAGCTACGAGGCACCTATGACTACAGCCGGCAGATGATCGTTATGAATCGACGCCATGCGACTGGTCCTGGCTTTTGGCTACTCACACCATTTAAGCCAAATAATTCAGAGAACTACCTCATAGTCAGTCGCGGATTTATTCCCTTCAGCGACGCTTCACCCGAGAGTTGGAAGCAGTATACTTTTGAGCCGGAAGAAGAAATTGAAGCAATAGTACAAGAGACTATCGCTCACCGCACTCTACTTGCACCAGATAGCAAAGGCAGTTCCACGGATGGTGCTTTTGTACGGAAGTGGCTGTATCCCGATATCGAGAAGATAGCCAAACAACTTCCCTACCCTGTGACTACCGCTGTCTTCCTGCAACGACTAGGTGCGCCTCCAAGTGGAACCTTTCCGGCGGAGTCTGTTAGTATTCGAGTTCCACCGAGCACTCATTTTGGCTATTCGATTGAATGGATGCTCTTAGCCCTCGCCTCGCTGACGGTTGCCTACTTGTTACAAGCCTTTCCCCGGAAGAAAAACAAATCGGAACGAAAGCCAGCGAAGCTCCAGTCTTTAGGGGCTATCGTACTCGGCCTCAGCACCCTCAGCTGTGCACTTCTGGCCTCCTGGAATAGCGCCTCGGCTACCGAGCGCGCTGACCTGGTGCCAGCCCAAGCGGACATCAAAGAGCGACTGGGTGAAAGAATAGACCTCGAACTGCAATTTAAAGACGAAGAAGGTCGGGATATAAAATTGGCAGACCTGCTCCAACCAAACCGTCCGCTAATTTTAGCACCCGTTTACTATGAATGCCCCCAGCTCTGTAACCTCACCCAAACCGGCCTTGTACAGGCCGTGAACAAGCTCAAACTCAAGCTTGGCGAAGACTTCAGCATCGCCTCAGTCAGCTTCAACCCAAAGGAAAAAACAGCCTTCGCAGCGGAAAAAGCAAAGAAATACAGAAGCTTAATTAGGTGCCTGGCACCTAATAGCTCGCCCGAAAGCTCGGAGGACGATAGGTGCCTGGCACCTAATGCTTGGAGCTTTCTCACCGGCGAGGCTAAAGCGATCAATCTCTTGATGAAACAAATAGGATTTGGATATGTGCCGGATGGCTCGGATTTTATACATGCGGCGGTTCTCTTGGTTATCACTCCAGAGGGGAAACTTTCTCGATATCTCTATGGCGTCAATTATCCAGTCTCGGATGTAAGGTTGGCATTGGTTGAAGCGTCGAAAGGCCGGATCGGAACATTGATGGATAGAGCTTTATTGTTTTGCTTTCGCTATGATCATATTCAAGGCAAATACACGCTCTCTATACTTAAAGTTGTACGGGTTGTTTGCTTGGCTTTCTTTTTTGCATTGATCACTTGCCTCCTGTGGCTGCGTATGAAAGAAAAGAGGCCGTCTAACCCCCTCTAGCGAGACAATCATGTTGGATTACATGCCAGTCCAGGCGACCAGTTGGGCAAGCCAGGTAGACTGGATTAACAACCTGATCAATTACATCTCAGTGTTTTGCACCCTCGGCATTACGGGTGTAATGCTGTTTTTTGCCGTGCGCTATCGTCGACGTGACGAACCAACTGAGACCCCATACATCACCCACAACACTGGACTTGAGACAGTCTGGACCGTCATTCCCAGTATTATCGTCATGGGTGTCTTTTATTACGGTTTTACCGTGTATCGAGAGATGCGGACTCCTCCGGCAAACGCTATGGAGATCAATGTTAAGGCTTTTAGTTGGCGTTGGGAATTTTCTTATCCCAACGGAAGAAAAAGTACTAAGACCCTCGTGGTTCCGCTCGGCAAACCAGTTCGACTGATAATGACTTCCGAACGGGTGATTCATAGTTTCTTTATTCCTGCAATGCGGGTCAAAGAAGACGTGTATGCCGGTAACTATTCTTATCTGTGGTTTACCCCGACGAAGCTCGGAGATTTTCATATCTTTTGTGCAGAGTACTGTGGCCGGGGCCATTCGGATATGCGCGGCGTACTGCGCGTTGTCACACCAGAGCAGTTCGAAGATTTTCTTCTCGAGCGGAAAGAGGCAGATGCACCCGTATTGACTCCAGCTGAGCAGGGTAAACAGCTCTTCGAAATTAAGGCCTGCCTTGGCTGTCACAGCGTTGATGGATCTGCGATGGTTGGGCCCAGCCTGCAAGGAATCTTTGCCAAGAAAGAGCGACAACTCGCATCGGGCGAAATGGTCCCGATTGATGAGAACTATATCCGTGAATCTATTCTCAATCCTGAGGCCAAGATTGCCGCCGGGTTTGAAAAAATTCCAATGCCAGCATTTGCCGGCCAATTGAACGACGAAGAATTACAAGCATTGATAGCGTATCTTAAGTCGCTATAGAGCTAAGAATAAGTATGAGTCAGTCAGCAGCACACGAAGAGAAAAACTACCTGAACTGGGAAGACGGTTGGTGGTCGTGGATCATGAGTATCGATCACAAGCGGATCGGCTTGCTCTATCTCTATTCGATGATCTTCTTTTTCGCGGTTGGCGGCTTGTTCGCACTGGGTGTTCGTGCCGAGCTTTCCACAGTTGGAAAAACTATTATTGAGGCAGATACCTACAACTTCTTCTTCACTGCACATGGCGTGATAATGATATTCCTGTTTATTGTGCCGGGTGTTCCCGCCACGCTCGGGAATTTCCTCCTACCGCTGATGATTGGCGCCAAAGACGTCGCCTTCCCGAAATTGAATCGATTGAGTTTCTGGGTATACGGCCTTGGATCAACTATCGCCTTAGGAGCCCTTGCCTTTCAGCTCGACACTGGTTGGACATTCTATGCTCCCTATAGCATCCAAAATGCGCCTGCTGTTCTTTGCGCAACTTCAGCTGCCTTTGTCCTTGGTTTCGCCTCTATTCTCACGGGCGTTAATTTTCTAGTGACGATTCACAAGATGCGCGCACCAGGGATGACATGGAGTCGCTTGCCGCTGTTCGTTTGGACCCTCTACGCCACCGCTATCCTCCAGGTAGTGGCAACACCGGTAGTTGGAATTACCTTGCTCCTGCTGATCCTTGAAAACATTGCCTCGATTGGAATTTTCAATCCGCAAGTTGGTGGAGACCCAGTACTGTTTGAGCACCTGTTCTGGTTCTACTCTCACCCGGTCGTCTATATTATGATTCTGCCCTCGATGGGTATCGTCAGCGAAATCATTCCGGTTTTTTCGCGAAAGCCTATCTTCGGCTACACCGCAATAGTATATGCCAGCGTCGGCATTGCTGCGATTAGCGTGTTGGTTTGGGGACATCATATGTTTGTTGCCGGCATGTCCGACATCGCTCGCTATATCTTTTCCTTCCTGACGTTTTTCGTTGCAATCCCAACGGCAGTTAAAGTGTTTAACTGGGTATCGACCATGTACAAGGGTTCGATCTCCTGGGATTCGCCAATGCTTTACGCGATGTCGTTTGTCTTTCTCTTTCTCATTGCTGGCTGCACAGGTGTCCACTTGGCGACGCTTGCAACTGACGCGCATTACCACGACACATACTTCGTCGTGGCGCATTTCCATTACACCATTCAGGGTGGAGCCGTTATCGGGCTATTTGCCGGCCTTCACTTCTGGTTCCCGAAAATGTTTGGCCGGATGTATAACGAGAAAGTAGCAAAGTTTGCTTGGCTGCTTCTGTTTATCGGCTTCAACGGCACGTTTCTCCCTCAGTTTATACTGGGAATGGAGGGAATGCCTCGCCGATATTATGACTACCCGCCAGAATTTGAATTCTTACATAGAATGTCCACTGTATTCGCGTTCATAAATGGAATCGGCTACGCCTTTGTTTTGGGCAATCTCGGACTAGCCGCACGATTTGGTCGCAAGTGTGAGAATGGCAATCCCTACGAATCACTTTCTCTTGAGTGGAAGACCCCTTCCCCACCTGCACACGATAATTTTGATGAGATTCCAGTTGTCACTGAGTGGACCTACGGATACGGGGCACCCGCGCAGCAGAACACCTTGAACGGGCACGGCAGTAGCGGAGCGGACGCGGTAAGCAGGGGGGATGATAATGTCACACGCTAGTGCGGAACATGCGGGTCACGGTCATGGCGATCTTCCTCCAGGGCATTTCCATCATCTGGAGCCGGAGCAAGCCTATCACGCCTCAAAGTTAGGTATGTGGATTTTTCTCGCGACTGAGGTCCACTTGTTCGGCGGATTGTTTTGCACATTTGCGATCTTTCGCTGGCGCTATCTTGAACAGTTTGACGAGTTCGCCCGCGGATTGAACTGGAAGCTCGGAGCACTCAATACCCTCTTTTTGCTCACAAGCTCCTTTACTATGGTAATGGCAGTCGATCGGGCGCAGAAAGGTTTAAATAAAAAGGTCCGAACTTGGTTAGAGATTACTCTTTTCTTCGGTATTCTCTTCTTCGTTGTGAAGGGCTTTGAGTACCACTCAAAACTCTCCCACGGGATCACACCGAGCACTCACATCTTCTACGGACTCTACTATACGATGACTGGGCTCCATGCCATACACGTCCTTGTTGGTTTGGGTTTGATGATTTGGCTTTGGCTGCTCGCCAAAAAGAAACGATTTAGTCCGACGTATTACACTCCGGTTGAGGTAGTAGGTCTGTATTGGCACCTGGTCGATGTGGTTTGGATTTACCTATTCCCTGTTGTCTACCTATTAGGTGGAATCGGAACTCCTGGAGGACATTAATAGTGGGACACGGTAAGTGGGAACGGCTCGGTGATGGTACCCTCCGAACAGAAGATGCAGACGTGGGTCTTGGGCACATTGTCTCGCTTGGCACATATGCCGGCGTTTACTTCAGCCTGATACTTTTGACTATCATCACGGTCTGGGCGGCATTTCAGGACTTTGGTGTTTTCAATCTCTTTCTCGCGCTTGGTATCGCCTCTACCAAAGCGGGAGTGGTTACCTTGATGTTCATGCATCTCAACTACGAGAGCAAAATTATTTGGGGTATTGTGATTTACCCTCTCTTCATATTCCTACTAATTATAGCGGGAACCCTGGGGGATGCCTCAGTCAAAAAGCAAGCGGAGCCATTAACGATGGATTCGCTGATGGAAGAAGCTCCTAGTGAGATAAAAATCCGATAAGCCCGACTACGGCCATTAGCATCGTTACGCCCATTAACACCTTAAAAGCAGCCTTCAACATTGGCGGAACCTCGTCATGGCTGTGCTTAGACATCGAGTATTCGAGCACACGCCGCTCTAAGCTCCCTTCGGGGTATAGCTCGTCGAGTTCTTCCTTTTCCTTATCTTCGTAGTATTCAATTACCATCTTTTAAACTCTCAAATTAGTGCCCAAATTAGGTGCCAAGCACCTAGTTATAAACCATGCCTTCTAGGATTTAAATTGACATCCTGATGATGCACAGTATTTTTCATACTCATACAACGAGCGTTTCACTGGCAATTATTATAACCTTGCTGGCAGCTATAAGCGACTCGTTTTATGCGAGAATTTAAAATTCGACCAACAAAGGTACTAACTAATTAAGGAGGCCTTTCGACATGCGGCTCACACCGAGATCTCTTATCTCTTTTTCATTGCTACTTGCTTTTACCTCGACCGCTCATGCGGACAGCATTTCTGGAACAGTAAAGTATGAAGGTAAAGTTCCGAAACTAAAACCGATAAATATGTCTGCCGATCCAGTCTGCGCGGGGAAACACAGTGAACCCAAGCTTTCAGAAATTCTTGTGCTAGGCGAAGGCAATACCTTAGGAAATGTTTTCGTTCAAGTGACGAAGGGCGTTCCGGCTGATAAAAAGTTTGAGGCCCCGACTGAGCCGGCAATTGTGACTCAAGAAGGCTGTTCGTATTCTCCGCGAGTGTTTGGTGTAATGGCGGGACAACCGATCAAATTCTTGAATCCTGATGGCACCCTGCACAACGTTCATGCGCTTCCGAAGAAGAATCGTGAATTTAATTTAGCCATGCCGGCAAGTCGTACTGAGGCAGAGAAAAACTTTTCCAAGCCAGAGCCATTGTTCCCGATCAAGTGCGATGTTCATCCTTGGATGAAAGCGTATTCGGCGGTACTGACTCATCCGTATTTCGCGGTAACTGACGCCGATGGCAGTTTCAAGATCGAGGGCTTGGCCCCAGGTGAATACGAGATTGAAGCGTGGCACGAAAAGCTCGGAACCCAAAGCGCAACGGTCACAGTCGGCGCAGATGGAGCGACCTCCGATTTCACCTTCTCACGAGGTAAGAAGAAGGGATAGTTCGGATATCTCATTTTGACCGAATACGTAAATCAAAACCAACACCAAACCGACTAGGAACAGGAGATAGATTGTGGGTGATGATCATCATGAGCTTGGGTTCTGGAGAAAATATATTTTCTCCACGGATCATAAGGTAATTGGTATCCAGTATGGGCTAAGCTCACTCTTCTTTCTCCTCCTGGGGTTTGGCATGATGTTGCTGATGCGTTGGCAACTCGGGAACCCGGGTGAGCCATTGCCTTTCATCGGGAGTTGGTTTGGTGAGGACAAAATGCCCGGTGGCGTGATGGTCCCTGACTTTTACAATCAGTTAGGGGCCATGCACGGTACCATCATGGTTTTTATGGGTATCGTTCCCCTCGCGGTTGGTGCTTTTGGAAACTATGTTGTTCCGCTGCAAGTTGGCGCACAGGACATGGCCTTTCCTCGCCTCAACATGGCGAGCTTCTGGGTCTTCTTTCCCGGCGCGCTGATAATGCTCTTTAGCTTTTGGCTCCCAGGTGGAGCGGCACAAAGTGGCTGGACGTCATATGCTCCGCTCTCAGGCATCGCTCCGATGGGGCAAACCGCATGGTTGATAGGAATGATCTTCTTGATCACCTCCTCGCTCCTCGGTTCAGTAAACTTCATCGTTACGATAATTCAGCTTCGAGCCCCCGGCATGACTTATATGAAGATGCCAATGTTTGTCTGGGCTCAGCTCGTGACTGCTTTTCTACTGCTTCTTGCATTTCCTCCGCTCGAGGCGGCGGGAGTATTGATGTTAATGGACCGTGTGGCGGGAACTAGTTTCTTCCTCCCTGATGGACTCGTCATTAGTGGAAATGTGCTTGAAGTCAGCGGCGGAGGTAGTCCGCTTCTCTGGCAGCATTTGTTTTGGTTCCTCGCGCACCCAGAAGTGTATGTCTTGATTTTGCCAGCGCTGGGAATCATTGCTGAGATCATCGCCAACAACACCAGAAAGCCGCTCTGGGGTTACAAGTCCATGGTCTATGCCTTGATTTTCCTTGGATTCATGTCGTTTATTGTTTGGGCCCACCATATGTTCATCACCGGCATGGGCACCAAGATGGCAACGTTCTTTCAAACAACGACGATGATCATCTCGATTCCCTCAGTGGTAATTCTCACGGCGCTCTTACTCTCGCTTTGGGGTGGATCGATTCGTTTTTCAACACCGATGCTTTTTGCCCTGGGGTTCTTGCCGATGTTTGGCATCGGCGGTCTCACCGGACTACCACTTGGATTGGCACCAACTGATATTCATTTGCACGACACCTATTACGTGATCGGCCATTTTCATTACGTCGTAGCTCCAGGCACGATTATCGCTCTGTTTGCCGGCATATATTACTGGTTTCCCAAAGCGACCGGTCGGAAAATGAACGACTTCCTTGGCAAGATACATTTCTGGGGAACGCTCATTTTCATGAACGGCATTTTTGCGCCAATGCTAATCCAAGGTCTGGCGGGTGTGTCCCGGCGCTTGTATGATGGTGGGGCCTCCTACGCTCACGCAGAACCGGTGCTCCACTACAATAAGTTCATGTCGAATTCAGCATTCCTCCTCGGATTGGTGCAACTCGTATTCATTTTCAACTTTTTCTGGAGTATCTGGAAGGGCAAGAAAGTGAACGATAATCCGTGGGAAGCGACTACTCTAGAATGGGCTGCCCCCTCTCCTCCACCTCACGGCAACTTTCTGGAGGAGATCCAATGTTATTGCGGGCCCTACGAATATAGCGTCCCAGGTCACGAATCAGATTATCAGCCACAGTTTGTAAAAGCAGGAGCCTAGCAGCCGAATGTCGATTGTAATTCCATATGAGTTAGAGCCGCGGCCAGACACTGGCTTAACAAATGGCAAGATGGGCATTTGGTTGTTCCTCGCCTCTGAAGTAATGCTCTTTGGCGCGCTTTTCTCCGCCTATATACTTTTACGAGTGGGAGCAAGTGAATGGCCGCAGGGGCATAGTATCCTCAACGTGCCGATTGCCTTCTTCAACACGCTTGTGTTGATCACATCTTCGGTAACCATGGTAATGGCCCACGCTTCTTTGGTCCGTAAGAACTTGAGCCATTACAAGAGATATATGGGCGCAACTTTTATTTGTGGCGTCTTGTTTCTGATCATTAAAGCCATCGAGTACAACGCCAAATTCAGCCACGACCTTTATCCGAGTTCCAGTACGTTTCTGGCCATTTATTTCACCCTTACTGGTCTGCATGGAATCCACGTCATAGGTGGCATGGTTGTAAACGGTTACTTTTGGGGCCCTGGGGCGAAAATGTGGGAAAGCGATCCGGAACGATTGACTGGCCGGGTGGAAATAGCCGGGCTGTATTGGCACTTCGTCGACTTGGTTTGGATTTTTCTTTTCCCCGTGTTGTATCTGCTTTAGGAATAGACATTGTTGGCTTACGGCAAAAACAATAGGAAGAGTGCATGGCTGCCCACGACATAGACCACCACGTAAAGATTTACCGTAACGTATTTATCGCCCTACTTGTTTTGACTTTTGTCACCGTAGGCGCCTCGTATCTTGACCTCGGTCACACCGGGAACATCGTTCTTGCGCTCTTTATCGCTCTTGTGAAAGGAGGATTGGTTGCCTGTTATTTCATGCACCTTCTCAGTGAGCGAGCATTTATTTTTTATACACTTGGCATGACGATGTTTTTTTTCCTCGTTTTGTTGGCGATACCGAGCCTTTGGGCCGGTGATGCAATTTCGATGTAGAGCTATGTCATTACGCGGCGCACATATACTGTTTATCTTTATGTCTATCGGAACAGCTCTCGGGTTTGCCGTTTGGTGCTTTAATCAGCAGCAGATTGATGTCAGACCAATGGGAGCATTTTCAGGCTTATTGGCTGTGGGGCTCTCCATATACTGGGTGAGGTTCATAAAAAAGAGCTCCCTCGCCTCTCAGCTAGAAGGTATGAGGCAGTGATAGTTCTGCAAATGATTGCCAATACGGCACTGTTTAGCACGACGTTGTCACAGCTGCTTGCCTGTACCGTCTGTTACGGGGACCCGAATAGTGCAATGGCAAAAGGACTCACCATGGGCGTCGTTGTGCTCGTAGGCGTAATCGGATTTTTATTGATTGCTTTTGCCTGGTTTTTTGTCACTTTGTGGCGAAGGGCGGCGTACTACCAAGGTAAGGTAGCGCAAGAATCATCGGAAGAGATGTCGTAAACGGAGGAAGAGACACCAATGCTCGAACTGTTTCGTAAATTAGGACTACCCGAGATTGCCGCAGAACATGGCGCGCGACTCGACGAGATGATGGCCTGGGTTCACTGGCTCATGTTGGCCCTATTCGTCGGCTGGGGAGCCTTCTATATTTTTTCCGTAGTTCGCTTTCGGGCGAAGAAGAACCCCAAGGCAGACTATCAAGGTGTCAAAAGCCATTACTCTAGCTATCTTGAAATTGGCGTCGCGGTGATTGAAGCGGTGCTAATTATCGGCTTTGCGATGCCGCTTTGGGCAGATCGAGTCAACGATTTTCCCACCGATCAGAATGCCCTTGAAGTTCGAGTCGTTGCCGAGCAGTTTGCCTGGAATATGCACTACCCCGGTCCGGACGGTATTTTCGGCAAAACTGCTGCCAACTTGGTTAACACAGAATCCAATCCGCTCGGCCTTGATGCAAGTGATCCCAACGCTTTGGATGACATTGCAACTTTGAACCAACTTCATATCCCGGTTGATCGACCGCTGATAATCCACCTCTCAAGCAAAGACGTAATACATAGTTTTGGGGTCCCCGAGTTTCGAGTCAAGCAAGATGCGATTCCGGGCATGAGCATACCACTCTGGTTTAAGCCAACCGTCACCACCGCAGAAATGCGCAAGCGGTATGGTCGGGGAGAGGAGTGGACCTATGAGATCGCCTGCGCGCAGTTGTGTGGCATCGGGCACTATCGCATGAAGGGGTACGTCACTGTGCATGAGCAGACCGAATTCGACGCTTGGTTGGCAGCCCAAAGCCCGCAGCTTTCGAGCGGTGGCGAAGAAGAAGATTTCTGGAATTAATCACCATAGCAGTACGAGGTGAGTTCAATGACTAAGCCGGTAAGTATCGTGTTCTATAGCGGGTTCGCGATCATTTTCTTGGGCATACTTGCGCCCTTATTCGTTGAAATGGCCAAACCCGCACCGAAGCTCCCAAAGCTTGGGAGCGCTCCGCAATTCGAGCTCATAGATTCGGAAAACGAAACTTTTTCCACTCAAACATTGGATAAGTCTGTTTGGGTTACCAACTTCTTTTTCAGCCGTTGTGAAGGCCCCTGCCCGGTACAGAGCGCCCACATCGCCTCACTCTCCCAGCGGTTTGCAAACACCCCCTCAGTTCGCTTCTTGTCGGTCTCCGTTGACTCCGAACACGATACTCCCGAGGTCCTCAACGAGTACGCAAAGCGCTTTGCAGCAGATACGAGCAAGTGGCATTTTCTTACCGGGGAGAAAGAAAAGGTGGTTTCCTTACTCAATGACGGCTTTCGACTCGGATCGCCCAAGGAAACCCGCTATCACAGCACACGCTTCGTTTTAGTTGATTCGAAGGGAGAAATCCGCGGGTATTACGACGGTACAGACCCTGAGATGGTGAAGAAGCTCGCTACACATATCAAGCACTTGGTTCCCTAGACGCCCTGGGCGTCACGGTCACCCGGGCATCGTCACCGTCCTTAGGCTTCGCTGCTAGGCTCGTCTTCTATCAATCCTAGCTTCTCGAGCTGGTGCACTAAATCAGCCTTCTTTATCGGCTTGACGATGTATCCTTCGCATCCTTCTTTGAATGCTCCAAGCACATTTTGTGAGTCATCTAACGCAGAGGTCATAACGACTCGGGCAATGTCGCTTCGCGCCACATCCTCTTGCTGCTCAAAGGCGCGAATGTTTCGCAAAACAGAATGCCCATCCATTTCCGGCATCATAATGTCGAGGCAAATTAAGGTGTAGGCCCTCCCCTCCTCAAACGCATGGCGAAAGGCACTTAGGGCCGCTTCTCCATCTTGCACGATGTCGCATTCGCCATAGGGGGAAAGAAACTGCTGCAACAGGCGGCGACTCGTTTCAT
>CBDUGV010000132.1:0-11415 GCA_965366815.1 uncultured Bdellovibrionales bacterium
ATTAAGAAGTTCAAAGTCACTCCGGTCAAAGACGTTGAGAGAGAGAGAAAGGTGTGAAAACGAAGGGTAGCTTCGTTTCCTTCCTTCGCCCGGAGCAACTTTGAAGTTCCTTAAAGAACACTCAGTTCCTATCACATATTATGACCGACTGACGTATCAATTGAGTTGCAAGAGAATAGCCATTTCATCACATTTTGATAACTTCTGGCCGAGAAGCCTAGGTATGTACCCCAGCTGAGAGAATGTCTGTTCTAAATTCCAGAGGTCTTGTACAAGCGAGTAGGGCAATAGCTACGATGAGATTTTTCTCTAAATTGAGACGACTTACCTATATAACGGCAGTTTCGCTGCTTTTTGTGCCCCTGGCCCTTGCCGAGCAGAATCTAGAGACTTCTTTTCCAGCCTGCGTTGGTTTCGATTCTGCAACGAATAGCTTTGGTTGGAGGGATTGGGCTACTAGCAAAAACAATCCCCAAGCTGGGCAGCGTCGAATCATGCGAACATGCCCTCCGCATACTGTCTTTTACGGCACGACGATGGGGAGCGGTCAATATGGGCCCAGTGACGCACCGATAGACGCCAATTGCTGTCCTCTTCCAGAGCAAGATATTCTCACTGACGAGCATGTAGAGGCGATTAGCCACTGTCCCGATAATTTCGTCGTAACGGGAGTGACTATTCGACTAAAATGTGGCTCTGGCAAGGAATGCGAGAGACCTATCCGTTGCACTCGAATTAATACGGATCGCTACCAACTTGGCTCGGAACAGCCAGGAGTCTTCTGGGGCGCTTCGGTAAAGGCATCTTTTCCATGGAAAGAAGATAAGAAAATTCGCGTAGATGAACTGCCGCTCGCCATTCGTTACGGAGTACAGCGGAGCCAAAGGAGGGTATTCGCGCTCGCGGGTTGTGTTGGTGAACCTCCAGGAAGCTTATTAGTTGCCAAGAATTCCGTTCGCTGCAAGGGTTTCAGGTATCGCGAACTCCAATATAGGGGAGTTCCCGGCGACGCTCCAAAAGGAACCGCTGTCAAAATGTTCCCAGAATGCGATAAGATAGATACTGTATTCGCCTCCGACGCAAAGTGTTACCGGTAACCATATGAAAGATTTACATCGAATTTTGCTGGTTGAAGATAGTGAAGATCTTGCCCGTGTCTTAGCCATGCATCTCAAAGATCTAGGCTTTGCCCTCGATCATGCTTCGAGTGGAGAAGAAGGTCTATCGATGGCCCTCTCTGGCGACTATACCTTGCTCATTCTTGATGTGATGCTTGGAGGGATTGACGGATTTGAAGTTCTTCGACGAGTTCGTGAGAAGAATGAAGACATCGCAGTGATGATGCTCACAAGTCGGTCTGAGGAGATTGACAAAATAGTCGGCCTCAACAGCGGTGCCGATGATTATATGACGAAACCGTTTCAAGTCGGTGAATTGCTCGCGCGGATCAACGCGCTTCTTCGACGTGCTGAACTGGGGATGAAATCAGATACTTCAGGGGGTGACCCTGTCGTCAAAGTCGGGCCTCTCACCGTTGACGCAGAACGCCGACGAGTTATTCTCGAAGGGAACGAACTGGAACTCACCACTAAAGAATTCGATTTGCTTTACCTGATGGCCTCACATCCCGGCAAAGCCTTCACCCGTGGCCAGCTCTTAGACCAAGTTTGGGGTTATGAATCGGGAGAATATGAACACGTAGTAAATAATCTCATTTTACGACTTCGAAAGAAGTTGGAGAAAGACTTATCGAACCCCTTATATATCGAAACCGTTCGTGGAGTTGGGTATAGATTTGCTGAGCTTGATAGAGATCTCTCACAGGAATAACTACACAGAAGAGATTGAATGTTCCTGAAACCAAGAACCCTCTTTGCAAAGCTGGCTCTTACCTACGTGATCATAGTCAGCATTGCTGGCTACCTCTATGTGCAACTCTTCTTGTTTCTCTGGGAAGAATACCTTGGGGCAGTTGAGGAATCGACACAGTGGGAAGTTGCAAGCAATATCGAGAAAGAACTGCGACCTCTGCTACATCCTGCGGTTGACGCCCCCAAGCTTGAAGAAGCGCTCTTTCGGATCTCCCAGATCAATCCGAAAATTGATGTCTACGTGCTAGATGCGGATGGGGCTATCCGGTATTTCTTAGGCCAACAGAGTGGCGGCATACAAGTAGACACTAAACCCATAGAGACATTTCTTACTCAAAAAGGATATCCGTCGCGAGCGATTCTTGGCACCACCCCGCACTCCGAAGGGTCGATGGTCAAGCGCGCCCTCTTTTCCGCATCTCGCACCACTGTCGAGGGGAAGCCAGGCTACGTGTATGTAGTGCTCGATGGGCACCGATTCCGGAACCTTCTTCGCGCACTAGGTGATTTTTCGGTAGTGAACGCAAGCTTGATCTACGCGATGCTCTTCTCGGCAATTACCGCGTTAATTGGTATGTCGGCATTTTACTATCTCACGAAACGATTTCGCGAAATGACCTTGGTTGTACAGGCCTTTAAGGAAGGTGACTACTCGCAACGTATTCCGGAAACGGGCGACGACGAAGTGAGTGATCATGGGAAAGCTTTTAACGAAATGGCGGATCGTTTGGTTGATACGATCCAGGCACTCGAGAACAGCGATCGTTTACGGCGAGAGCTGATCGCTAACGTCTCTCACGATGTGCGGGCTCCGGTCTCAGCTATCCATTCTCTACTCGAAACCTTTCAAATGAAATATCGTTCGATGACCGAAGAGGAGCACGAAGAGTTCCTCGGACGAGCAATAGCCAATTGCCGTGCACTACAAAGTCTGATTAGCGATTTATTCGAATTATCAAAGTTGAATGCAGCCTCGGAAACAATCGATCAACAGCCGGTTCACCTAGAGGAAGTCCTGCAAGATATCTGTGTGAAGTATGAGCCACTCACGAAAGAACGTGGTATTCAGGTCGAAGTGGTGAGTCAAGAGGACCTTCCGCCTGTTCTGGCTGATTCAAAACTTTTGAATCGCGCAGTCTCGAATTTAGTAGAAAACGCAATTCGCTATTCGAACCCGGGAGGCCAGGTCATTTTGCGTGCCTCAGCGTCAGGCTCAGTGGTTACGGTGAAAGTTGTAGACAACGGAATTGGTATCGAAGCAGAGGATCTCCCTCATGTATTTGACCGCTTCTATAGAGCTGAGTCTGGGAAAAAGAAGAATCAGCGCGGGACGGGACTCGGCTTAGCAATCGCCAAACGAATTATCGACCTTCACGGTCAGAGGCTACAAGTCAGCAGTATCTCTGGAGAGGGAACGACTTTTTCTTTCGACTTGCATAGTTCTTGAGCAAGGCGACTCATTTATTTCGCCGGTAAGCCCCAGCGATGAAGGCATTTCTGGCATCTCAGTTGTTTTCGCGGCAACAAAAGCGGAATACCAAGAAGGAGCCAAGTCAGTACCGTCACCTTACTATCCTTGCGGTATATCACTTCCGCACTCGAGCATTTCGGGCAGGTTCCCCAGGCCGCTTCAGACTCAGCTTGGTCGAGCTCAACAGGTATTTGAAGAATCTCCTTCGCCCGTTTGAGCTCAGACTCCGGAACGAGAACTCGCACACCACCTATTGCTTGTGAATAGAACCAATTCGCACCCACCATATGTTCATCGGCCACAACTGCTGCAATCCCCTCTGATTCAAGACGGCCCCGCACAATGTGTGCCTCAGGTGCGGTTGTATATGCCGCAAGTTTTACTAGTCGATCTGACATAGGGGCAATTGTTCTACATAACTCGAATAAGCAAAAGCACTTAGACAGAGGGTCTGCATAACCATTCATTATTTTTTGCGATATTTGACATAAATGTTTCTAATGCTATCTTTTTTGCTCTACCATGAACATTGATAGTCTAAAGCTGTTCTGTGATGTCGTGCGACTACAGAGCTTCTCCGATGCTGCACGAGAGAATCGCGTCACTCAAGCGGCGGCAAGCCAAAGCGTACGTCAACTGGAGAAGCGACTCAAAGCGCAGCTCATAGACCGCAAGAAACGTCCCTTTCAACTCACCGAACTTGGCACCCTTTTCTTTGATGGTTCTAAGAATATAGTTGAACAGTATGCACTACTCGAGAAACAGATCGCCTCGGTTGATGAGAGTGAGAATGTAACCGGGACCGTGCGGGTCGCTGCAATTTACTCCGCCGGTCTGGAAGATATAAGCCGAACTGTTCAACGATTCACCGCACTCTATCCCGCTTGCGATGTCGAGCTTTCCTATCTGCACCCGAAAAAAGTTGTTCAAAGCGTATTGGCTGGCGATTCGGACCTCGGCATCATCTCCTACCCTCGCAGTACTCCCGAGTTGCACACGATTCCATGGAAGGAAGAGCGACTGGTGTTGGTTGTGCCAACTTCACATCGGTTTGCAACTGCTGCCCCTCAAGGCATGCAAGACCTCAATGGCGAAAGTTTCGTCGCATTTGACCGAGACCTCACTATTCGCAAGGAGATTGATCGCTACTTGCGCCATCACAAAGTCGAAGTTGAAGTGCGCATGACTTTTGACAATGTCGAAACGATGAAACGTGCCGTAGAGATTGGGGAAGGAATTGCTATTCTTCCGGAAACCAGCCTTCGCAACGAAGTCTCAATGGGAACAATTCAAGCAGTCGCACTTCCTCGAAAATGTATTTCCAGACCCTTGGGAATCATCATGAAGAAGAACCGAAAGTTTTTCCGAGCAACGGATCACTTTGTGCAAATGATCAAGGGCGAAGAGTCTAGACCGGAAACTGCGCTCAACACTTCACGAGTAGTATAGGAAGGGGAAAGGATATGGAACGGCCATCAGCGCAAGGGCTCTACGACTCTAGCTTTGAACGAGATGCCTGCGGCATCGGCTTCGTTGCCCAACTAGATGCAACTGCGAGCCATAAGATAGTGCAGGATGCACTTCATGTGCTTTTTCGTCTTGACCACCGAGGTGGTCAAGGCTGTGACCCTGAGACCGGAGACGGTGCGGGTATTCTGATGCAGCTTCCTCATCGATTTTTTCGTGACGTCATGGCCGACGAAGGAGTTACCTTGCCCGACGGTGGCCGCTTTGGCTCCGGTCTTGTGTTTCTCCCCCCAGATTCTGATGAGCGATCAGAGTGCATTGCTTTGTGCGAGCAAGTTACAGCGGCACATCAAGCGCGAGTTTTAGGCTGGCGAAAGGTTCCGGTCGACCAAGAAGCGCTCAGCAACGACGCGCGAGCTTGCGAGCCAGTGATACTTCAGATTTTTATTGAAGGCCATAGTAGTTGGGATGAAACAGAGTTTGAGCGAAAACTATATGTAATCCGGAAAAGTGTGGAACACGCGGTGCGCGGAGCCGAAACAACACATTCTGGCATCTTCGACATCCCGAGCCTTTCGCTCCGAACAATAGTCTATAAAGGGCTTTTACGCCCAGAGCAGATATCCCGCTACTATACAGACCTCGCGCAGCCTGAGTTTAAGAGCTGTTTTGCGCTCGTGCATCAGCGATTTAGTACGAACACTCTCCCTTCCTGGGACTTGGCACAGCCGTTTCGCTGCCTTGCGCACAACGGGGAGATCAATACGCTTTGTGGAAACCGCAATTGGATGCATGCGAGAGAGGCTTTACTCCAATCTCCGCTCTTTGGTAACGACCTTAAGGAGATCTTGCCAATTATACCGCCGGGACTTAACGACTCGGCGACACTTGATGTCGTCTTTGAGTTGCTCCTGCAAGGCGGACGCAGGCTACCCCATGTCATGGCGATGCTCATTCCGGAAGCCTGGGAAAAGCACGAGACCATGGACCCTGGTAGGCGTGCATTCTACGAGTATCATGCTTCTTTGATGGAACCGTGGGATGGCCCAGCGTCTGTCATTTGCACTGATGGCCGATTTATCGGTGCGGCTCTTGATCGGAGTGGACTTCGCCCATCCAGATATACTGTGACAAAAGAAGGCTTAGTCGTTCTCAGTTCCGAAACTGGCGTGCTCTCAATTCCCGCTGCAGAAATTGCACAGCAGGGGAGTCTTGAGCCGGGGAAAAATCTCGTGCTGGACCTGGACGCCGGGCGCATCGTGCCAGACGATGAGATAAAGTCAGAGCTGGCCGCCCGACAACCCTATCGATCTTGGCTTTCAAAGAATCAACGCTCAATAGAACAGATTCCGGCAGCAACAGTTGATGCTCCGCTCGGAGACGAGCGTTGCGAGCGACGGCAGAAAATCTTCCGCTATACGGAAGAGGAAAACAGAATGGTGTTGCAACCGATGGCTGAGACCGGCCTTGAGCCAATTGGTTCTATGGGGGCAGACACCCCTCTCGCGGTCTTGAGCCGGATGCGACCGCTCTTGTTTAACTATTTCAAACAACTGTTTGCTCAGGTTACCAATCCACCACTCGATGCAATTCGAGAAGAGCTGGTTACCTCAACCCGTATGTTGCTGGGAAGCAAGCCCAATCTACTCTCCGAGTCTGAAGAGCATTGTCGAACTATCTGCCTTGAGCAGCCTATTCTCGATGACGATGAGTTTTGGCGTATCACCGCGCTCGACCAAGAAAAAGACTATCGTTCGGTTATCCTGCAAGCGGTGTTTAACGCGCCTCGACTCTCAACGAATCCGTGCTGTGGTGATGAGCTTTCGCGAGGCCTCGCGGAATTGCGAAGAGAAGCCGAGCATGCGGTGCGCGAGGGATGTTCGCTGATAATTCTTTCCGATCGATCGATTGATATGAATACTGCTGCGATCCCCTCACTTCTTGCCTGCTCTGCGGTCCATCACCATCTCATACGCAAGGGATTGCGCATGCGCTGTTCGATTATTGTTGAATCGGCCGAAGTGCGGGAAACGCATCACTTCGCGCTCCTCTTTGGCTATGGTGCCTCTGCGATATATCCCTACCATGCACTTGCCACCGTTCGAGACCTCTGTGCCCGCGGCCAACTATCAGAGGGGATTACTCCTGAGCAAGCTGGGCGGAACTACCTGAAGGCAGCGCTGAAAGGAGTGATAAAAGTAATGTCGAAGATCGGCATTTCCACGCTCCAAAGCTATTGCGGAGCGCAGATTTTCGAAGCAGTTGGCATTGGGAAACACTTCATTGACAAATATTTCACCGGCACGACGTCGCGCATCGGAGGAATTGGATTTCGTGAGATAGCGGAAGATACTGTATGGCGACATCGCCGCGGCTTTCCCTATGCTGAAGACCTCGCCAATGATGAGATCGATCTAGGTGGCGAGTACCAATGGCGAAGAGGTGGGGAACAACACCTCAATGAGCCAATCGGTCTCTCAGCTTTGCAGCACGCAGTCCGCAATAATTGCAGTAAGAGCTATCAAACCTATGCCGATAGCATAAACCAGCAAAGCGAGGATCCCGTCACACTCCGGGGCATTCTCGAGCTCAGCCAGGACCGCACCCCTGTGCCAATTGAGGAAGTAGAACCAGCTCATCAAATTGTTCGTCGCTTTAAAACAGGCGCAATGTCTTTTGGTGCCATTTCGTTTGAAGCTCATTCTAATCTCGCTATCGCGATGAACCGAATTGGTGGAATGAGCAACTCGGGTGAAGGAGGCGAAGATTCGGCCCGCTATGAAACGATTAACAATGACGACGCGAAACAGAGTTCACTGCATCAAATCTCATCCTGGGTTCGTGATGCCGCCAAGAATGGTGACTCGGCCCGAAGTGCCATTAAACAAGTTGCCTCTGGCCGCTTTGGTGTGACCAGTGAGTACCTGGTAAATGCCGATGAGATTCAAATAAAGGTTGCGCAAGGTGCGAAACCTGGCGAAGGCGGCCAGCTTCCCGGCCATAAAGTAGATAAGTGGATTGCAACGGTGCGTCACAGCACACCCGGTGTTGGCCTGATATCCCCACCGCCGCACCATGATATCTATTCAATCGAGGACTTAGCGCAGCTCATTTATGATCTCAAGTGTTCGAATCCTGAGGCTCGAATCAGCGTTAAGCTCGTTTCGGCAGCTGGCGTCGGTACGGTTGCGGCTGGTGTAGCAAAAGCAAAAGCCGATCTAGTGTTGATTAGTGGCGCTGACGGTGGCACTGGAGCCTCACCTTTGAGTTCTATCAAACATGCGGGACTTCCTTGGGAGCTGGGCTTGGCAGAAACTCATCAAGTCCTGGTTCAAAATGATCTTCGCAGTCGTATTCGCGTTGAAGTTGATGGACAAATGAAAACAGGTCGGGACGTCGCGATTGCCTGTTTGCTTGGTGCGGAAGAATTCGGTTTTTCAACCGCTCCGCTCATTGCCTCAGGTTGTATAATGATGCGCAAATGCCATCTCAACACGTGCCCGGTTGGTGTCGCGACTCAAGATCCGGAACTTCGCCAGAAGTTCCCTGGCAAGCCTGAGCATGTGGTTAATTTTATGTTCTTCGTCGCCGAAGAATTTCGAGCGATCATGGCCTCGCTTGGTTTTCGCAAGGTCACTGACATGGTCGGACGCACCGAGTGCCTTGGACGAAATGCCTCCAGTACATCGGGGCGGGCAGCGAATCTAAAATTGGAAAACATTCTTGCCAAGCCGACGCGCGGCAACGAGGTTGATACCTATTGCACCACCGAGCAAGATCACGAACTACAAAAATCCCTCGACATGCGTACACTGTTGGAACTCGCCCAGCCAGCCTTGAAGAACGGCGACGCCGTTAAGGCAACTGTGCCGATCTGCAATACGGATCGAGCGGTAGGTACAATTACAGGTAGCGCCCTGACGCGAAAGTATGGGAAAACCGGTCTACCAGACGGGACGATTCAGTTTACGTTCACTGGTTCTGCCGGTCAAAGTTTCGGAGCCTTCGTCCCGAAAGGCATGACGCTCCAACTCATCGGTGACGCAAACGACTACTTTGGCAAGGGCCTTTCTGGCGGAAATCTCGTTGTCTACGGACCCGACGATGCGGGATATGATCCTGAGAAGAGCCCGCTGATTGGCAACGTCGCTCTCTATGGCGCAACAAACGGCACCGCCTTTATCGCCGGGATAGCCGGACAAAGGTTTTGTGTCAGAAATAGCGGTGTGCATACAGTGGTTGAAGGGGTTGGCGATCACGGCTGCGAATACATGACTGGTGGCCGAGTTGTTGTGCTGGGAGATACCGGTCGTAATTTCGCCGCTGGAATGAGCGGTGGCATTGCCTACGTTTTGGACCCAGAGGGACAGCTGGCCCAGCACAACTGCAACCAGGCGATGGTCGATCTCGAACCACTTCAGAGCCTCGCGGGTTGCGAAGAAGAATTGCGCGGATTGATTGAGCAACATAGCAAAGCAACCCAAAGTTCAATTGCCACTCGAATTCTCGCGGATTGGGACACCTGGTCTACGCAGTTTGTCACCGTCATCCCAAGGGAATTTCGGCGAGTCTTCGAATCACCACCAACTGTCGATCGCGTGGTAAACGCAGCCTAGAGAGGGAAGTATGGGTAAGCCAACTGGATTTAAAGAGTTTGATCGGGAAGCTCCACAAGAGCTCCCGCCCGAGCAACGTGTACAGAACTTCAAAGAGTTCCTCGTTCAGTTGCCGAGCGACAAATTAGGCGAGCAAGGCGCTCGCTGCATGGACTGCGGAATTCCGTTCTGCCACGCAGGCTGCCCATTGGGCAACCTTATCCCCGACTGGAATGACCTCGTTTACAAAAAGGATTGGCAACAGGCAATATCATTTCTCCATGAGACGAACAATTTTCCGGAGTTCACCGGTCGAGTCTGTCCGGCACCATGTGAGGAATCTTGCGTTCTCGCGCTCACCGAACCAGCAGTTACAATCAAAAATATAGAACTCTCAATTGTTGAAAAGGCGTTTGTAGAGAACTGGATTGTTGCAAACCCACCGACTTCTCGAAGCGGATTGAAAGTGGCAGTTGTCGGATCTGGTCCCGCGGGACTCGCATGTGCACAGCAATTGAATTCTGTTGGGCATTTGGTCACTGTATTTGAGCGCTCAGATCGACTTGGTGGCCTACTGATGTATGGCATTCCGGATTTTAAGTTAGAGAAGCACGTGATCGATCGCCGTATGGCTCTTCTGGAAGAGGAAGGCATCGTTTTTCGAACCGGCGTTAACGTTGGGGTTGATATTACTGGCGAGCAATTGCAAGAGCAATTTGACGCTGTTGTGCTCTGCTGCGGAGCGACCGAACCACGAGATATCGAAATTCCCGGGAGAGAACTTTCGGGGATCCACTTTGCAATGGACTTTCTTGCTCAACAGAACCGAAGGGTCGCTGGCGACGAGAAGCCATTCATTGAAGACGGGTGGTGGTTTAGCAAACATAGAGAAGATATTCTCGCGACCGATAAGCATGTGATAATCCTCGGTGGGGGCGATACGGGAAGTGATTGTGTTGGAACGAGTAACCGACACAACGCAGCAAGCGTTACGCAATTCCAGTATAAGCCAGCCCCACCCGATGCTCGACCGGAAGATCAACCCTGGCCGTATTGGCCCTTGATACTGCGCGAGAGCAGTTCTCACAAGGAAGGCTGCGACCGTAGATGGTCGGTGCTGACCAAAGAGTTTTGTGGAAAAGACGGCAAGGTCACCCACTTGAAGACAGTGGAAGTTGAGTGGCAGGACATTGATGGCCGACCCCAGTTACAAGAGGTCCCCAATACCGAGAAGGAATGGCCCGCCGATCTTGTCCTCTTGGCCATTGGCTTTGTCGGGTGTGAAACACTTGATCTCGTACCTCAGCTCAAACTCAGCTACAGCCCGAATCGAGTTATCCCAACGGATCAACAGTACGCAACGTCGACTCCTGGAGTTTTTTGTTGTGGAGACATGAAGCGAGGACAGTCACTTGTTGTTTGGGCTATCAGTGAGGGCAGAGAAGCCGCTCGAGCCGTAGATACCTATTTAACGGGACTACTTAGACTGAGAGAGAAAGGCGACGGTGATTTGCCGATCGTTCGATACTAACTCATTTCGATCAAGAAGCTGACTTGTCCTGAGCCGATGCCTTGGCCTTCCAGACTTGAACGACCGCCAGTCCGGTTCGGTGCTTCCAGAGTATTTTTTCCGGCGCCACAGATTTAATATCGGAGGTAATCGTTACCACCGCCCGTTCAGCGAAGGCATACGGCACTACTCCTTTCGCGAGTGAGCGAAAATAACGTTGTACTTCGGTCTCCCGCGTCAACGGTTCGCTAATCGGAATGGGAGTATAGCGACACACACGCCAGCTCAAATACGAGCACCAGCGATTGTCGTCTAAGACGAATGTAGTTGCTTTAGTATTCTTTGCAATCCATTGATACGCTTCCTGCCGCTCAACTGGCAACGGGGTCGTCGTAAGGTCTCGCCAAGCAGAAAAGTTACTTGTTCCTAGCACCAACAGAATAGCTATGACTATCGGAGGTGACAGGCGAATTTGATTGACGATACTGGCGATGCCGAATC
>CBDUGV010000133.1:0-11398 GCA_965366815.1 uncultured Bdellovibrionales bacterium
CCTTTGGCGATTTTCCGCTTCCAGGGCAGTACTTTGACAATTTGCGTCCCGATGCGGCGGTCTGGCGGCCGAGCAACGGAGTATGGTACTTTCGGAAATGGAACCAGAGCCTCACTTTTTCAGAAATTGCCGCTGTGCCATGGGGGCAGTTTGGCGATATCCCCGCACCATGTAACTACAACGGCAGTAGCCGACAGGACATCGGTATCTACCGAGCCGGACTTTGGGCAGCACGTTTTGCTCCCTCTTTCTCCGAAATTTTTGCCGTCAATTTTGGCTCAGCACTCGACCGACCCGTACCACGCGACATGGACAACGACGACAAATGTGATTTAGTCGTTTTTCGCGACGGCTTGTGGGCTATCGCACTCTCATCAAAAGAGTATCTTGAAGCCGCAACTGTTTTCTGGGGGCAAGCAGGGGATATTCCGATCTCTGGCACCTTCGACCACGACGACATGCATGATTTCGCGGTGTATCGTCCGGGGTTTCCTTCGTTTTGGTTTATTCGTTTTTCTGGAACACAAGGATTGACGACTCGGGCAATCCCTTGGGGTCAAGCTGGCGATATTCCGCTCGTTTCCGATTTAGATGGGGATGATCAGGATGATATTATCGTATGGCGACCAAGTGAAGGGAATTGGTATTCTTTGCTTTCTTCGCAACACTATAACACTGCGGTCATTCAGCTCTGGGGAATACCTGGGGACTTCCCAGTGGCGCGAAGAGGCCTCGTCCCATAGCGTTCCTATAAACTCCTAGTCGTTGTGACTTCGCAGTTCAGTAAGCTCCGCCGGTGCATGGATGCCGGTGGTGTTTTCTATTGCTTGAAACATTGGGTCGGCGTCGTGCTCCATCATTGGATTCATTGATGGCCCAAATGCACAGAGGGCAACTGATAGATTTAGTAGAGTAAAAGTAGCGACTCTAATTAGTAGTTTTGGCTTCATGGCATTTCTTTCCTTTCTTATCTCAATAAGTTTATAAGGAAGAAACATTTCTATTAGGAGTCGGTAAGTTAACAATTTCATCACTAAACGAGAAAATTGGGTGATCGAATCGCTTTGCCAGAGCTCGAATTAACTCGCATCAGGCGTTATCTTATATATCACTTGGAGTAATGTGACATTAAGAGCTCGGTCCATTGGGCTCCATAGGATTCCCAGGTAAATTGCCTTCCCTTGGCAAGTGCCGCTTGCGACATCTGTTCTAATTGGTCTGGATTGTCAATCATGTACTTCATCGCTTCCGCTAAGGCTTCTGAGTCTGCAGCCGGTACGATGAGACCATCAATGCCATGCTCAATTATGTCGGGTCCAGCCGAGTGTTCAGTCGCAATCACCGGTAATCCACAGCGAAGAGCTTCGATTATCACCAAACCAAATCCATCACTCACGGTTGGCAGAACAAACACATCGGATTGCGCCATCTCTTGAGCCAAGCTGCGTTGGTCTATGTTTCCCAAAATCTCAACCTGAGCAGTTTCATGAAAGGCATCCATCGACAGTAGCGGCCCACTTCCGGCAAGAGCCAGTTGATACTTCTGACCTTCAAGTCCAGAAATAGCCTCCGCCAAAAAGGGTATCCCTTTCCGGTAGGTGTAGATTCCAGCATAAATGAATCGGAGCGTATCTCTGGTAGAGACCTGTCTTTGAACCGAGAACTCTTCTCCGATACCGTAGGTAATCACCTGGATCTTATCTGCTGAAACTCCCGCTTCAATCAATGAGCGGCGAGCGAAAGAACTCGCACAGACAATTGCATCTGCTTGTCGAAGTTCCATGTCGTAACAAGCGAGATATTGTTCTGGCAGATCTTGTAGAAGTCGCTCGACCTCACTGTTGCCCGGATAGCTGGTGAGCATTGCTTGACTATGCAGCAAGTGATGGAGCGCCGACTGATCGAGTATGAAGGGGATATTTTCAGCTCGAGCTCGTTCAGCCAGAATCCAAGATGCGGTATCCATACCGATGACCACATCTGCTTCATCGATAAATCGCTGAGGAATGCGCTCTTGAAAGCGTCGATTCCGATCAAAGAAGACCTCCTGACCACCATAGCCAAGGTTCAATTTGGCCATTGCCAAAAATTCACCCCAGGGTTGAGTGACTAACTGAGTAGAGTCCAATTCTCGGACGAGGCGATTACTAAATCGCTTCGTCAAGGAGGTCGGAAGGAGTTGTGCAAGGGGAGAGGTATCTCGTATAGCAGCGCCTGTGACGAAACGCGAGAGGAGGCCTTCTCGAGCCAACTGTTGTGCGAGGTGCCTTGAGTGTTGAGTACCCGGTTGCGTAAGCAGTACGCTTGGTTGCGAAGCTGTCACCTAATTCGTCTTGTCGTTAGTCTTCAATTACCGGAGAACCCTGCTGTTCTGTGATCGCTTGTCTCAGATATTTTCGCACCACATCATCAATCTGCCGCACTCCAAACTTCGCTTCTTTTACGTCTACAAGCATTTGATCGATATCATCATCGTCGACAAAAATCGAGACACCCTGGTCAGACAAACTCCACAATGATTGGTCAACTCGACGACGGAGAATTTCGCGAATTGTCTCGTTGTCGAGCTGTGAGAAGGCGAGAATTTCGTTGATTCGACCAACCAACTCGGGTCGAAACTGCCCTGTCTTTTGCACTTTTTCTTTCAGTTCGGAAGATGAGAGCGTGGTAAGTCCCTCTTCCCCTACGAGCAAGTTCGAAGTGAGAACAATGATGGTGTTAGTCATATCGACTTTTTGGTTAGTCGAACCATCGACAATATAGCCCTCATCGAACACGGGTAGAAATGCATCCCAAATCTGACTATGCGCCTTCTCCACCTCATCAAGCAGCACAACCGAGCGTGGCCTCTGCAACACGGCTCGAGTAAGTTGCCCCCCCTCGTCGGAGCCGACATAGCCCGGTGGCGGACCATAGAAGCGGTTACTCTGATGCGAGTCAGTAAACTGCCCCATATCAAAACGAATCAACGCATCATCTTGCCCATAGACTGCTTGGGCGAGCGCTCGAGCAGCTTCCGTTTTACCCACACCAGTTGGACCTAAAAACAGAAGCACTGCGTGCGGAGCGTTCCGCTTCCCGACGCGAATCCCGGATCGAACGACATTGGCGATTTCTTCTAAGGATTTCACCACATGCGGTTGCCCGACAATCCGATCAAAGGCTTTTACATCTGGTTTCGGTTTTGGCCTGGGTCTCGGTGCCGCCCCTTGCTGAGAGGCACCAGCGTTTTTAGGTGTCGGTTTCACCTCTGGCGTCGCCTCCGAACCTCCAGTGAGCAGCACGGAGAAAAAGGTAGCAGAAAAGAGAAACACGAAATGCAATGGGCCAATGCGACTTTGCAGCCGGGCGACCACACCGAGATCTGACGAACCTTGCAACGCGAATAAGACGAGCAAACCAATTGGCACCGCAAGTCGCACCAGCCGCGCCATGGGATTCTTAGTCGATATCGCTGGTGGTATAGCGGCAAGCACGAGCAGCACTGAAGCGCCACAATAGGGATAGGCTCCCAACATACTATCGCCACTGAATCCTTGAAAGAGAACGCCAATCACCCAGGCACAGACAAAGTAGATGACTAGCTCGACAGCTGGATACTGTGAAGGATCTGTATACTTAGTACTCATTCGTGGAATCGGTCGTAAGCGTGCAATCACCTACCGACTCAGCGAACTTCGCAAGAGAACAGGTAAATGAACGTTTCTTACGCCTCTGCTGCCTTCATGTGCATTGTGTAATCGAGATACGCCAGCGTAGCCTGTATATTATCAGTATTGCTGTACACGTAGGCAAGAAAGAAATCGGTTATAGACGCGTCACGTTTAGCTATTTCCTGTGCTACCTTCAGAACAAGCGCTATGCGATGCTTATTCTCCTCCTCAAACGCTTCCCACCACTTACGTGCGTCACCAGTCGTATTTTCCCAGTCTAGCTCCTTCACCTTGATATCTTCTAAGGCGCTCCAGAGCTGCTCATCGGTAAGGTCGTCAGGATTCGAGCCACTAGGGCCTGATGAGCTGGCGTTCGAGTTCGAATTCGCATCAGATTCGCCTTCGGCGCGAATGATTGCCTCAGGCAATATTTCATCAACCTCAATTGGCTCCTCCCGAAGTCGAACCTCCTGCTCTGGCTTGCTCAGCTCATTAAAGAACTTCAACATTTTGGGGATTTTGTAATAAGGCGTCAGGTGCCCCTGGAAGACTGGTGTCTCCGGTAGGAAGAAAGTGCATTGACTATCTGATGGACGACCGACCTCCGCTGGCGTCAACACTTGTCGCTGCTGAATCTGCTCATTCGTTCCAATGTTTCGATGGGCAAAGTTCTCGGTAATCTTTCGATTCGAACCCTTCGTCGCAGTTCTGAAACGAACGGTCATCGCTCCCGACTCTTTGGAAGCCCACTCGGAATCCATGTAATCGAGCGAAGGCATAAATATCTTGGTGCTAAAACCAGAGAGTACCGACTCCCAGTCTTCGCCGTAGTTTCCTTTGAGCTGGCCAATCGACTGAATCGCCGCAACGATACTCACGTTTCGCGAGCGCAAGGTGTTTAGCTTGATATGAATATCAGGCAGCCGCCCGAGCGCACTTGCAAATTCGTCAATAATCAATCCGACCGGACGGGGCAGGGTTTGCCCTGGACATTCCTCAGCATACTTCGTCATGTATCGCAGTAGTTCAATCACGACAACGTTAGCGAGTGGCCGAAGCATTTTTAATTCTGATTCACGGAGCTCAACAATAAACAGAGATGGCTCATTGATGATTGCTTGGATATCGATCTCATTATAGAACGTCGTCGCGCGAATCGTTTTCAGATCCCAAGCCTGAATACGCATACTCATTTCAGACATGATGGTATCAGCGTTTTGCGAGCCACTTCGCGCTAGTTCAACAAAGGAACGAGTCGTTCGAATCGCCTGTGGATGCGCTTCAAGCCAATCGCAGAGCTTCTGCATTCCAAGGTTCATCATCTCATGAATACGCGGCATCGAAAGCTGTTCTTCATCGTCGTGCAAGAGTCCAACCATCATCGCATTGAGTACTTGCAGCGCACTATTGCGGAAAAACGGGCTATCTTGCTTGGCACCCGGCTCATCGGTCGCGGTAATGATCGAGTTGGCGATCAACTTACAATCCGTATCTGTCTCAATCTTGGAGAGAATATTCCAACTCAGACTTCGTAGCTTATCGAGCGGATTAAAGAGAATAAGATTCTTTTCTGGATTTTCTCGCTGGGTAATAGCTGAGCATTTCGACCACATCTCAGCTTTGGAATCGATGATGATTGTCGAACGCTGATTACAGAGACAATCACCATAGACGATCGGCAAAATGAGCTTGGTCGTTTTACCACTACCAGTTTTAGCGACAATCAAGATGTGTCGATTTCGCTGACCAACTGGAATTACCAAGTGGCCACTCTTCAGTAAGATCCCACCACTCCCTCGCAGATCAGTTACGGGAAGAAGCGTATCGTTTGCGTGAGATTTGGTAAGCCATTGCTTCAATTGTGCAAGCGTTGCAAAGTCGGCCGAACCTAACTCGTTGTCATCTGACCTTGATGGACGAACCCACTTGGAACGAAGTCCGACTGCATGCATGACTGATTTGAGCGAGACCTTGCCTTGACTCATGCGAGAAACAAAGACAATCAAAACAAAGATGCCAATGACCCAAAGGATTGGAATAATTTGATCGACGAATTTTTCCTCTTCAGGTGTCTCGACCACCTCCGGTGCTGTTGCGAGAATTTCTTCTAGCTTCTCAATATCGGCGCGAGGGCGTTTACCAAGTCGCTCTTCAAGCCCAGCCAAAAGCGTGTCTTCTTCGGCCACGACAATTTCGGGGGCTTTTACCTTGAGTTCTGCTTCTTGAGTCGAAGCTGGTTTGGAGGCTGCTGTTGCAGCAATGCTTGCTGGGGTAGTGGCTGGAACAGTTTGCGGGACATCGCCGGTGGTTAAATGAACACCTAAGGCAACGGTGAGTAGAACACCATAGGTTTTGATTACACGTTCCCAACCTTGACGCTTGACCTGCCAAACGATCAAACCAAGAACGGCGACCGCAAAGACCAGATAGAAGAGAATAACTCCTAGTGCTCCAATCCTTTCGACAAAACTGTTAATGACCTCACTCAAAACGCTTCCCCCGTTCACTGCAATCCCAAGTCCCTTCCGCAGTGATAAGTGCCTAAACTTCTTAACCAAAAAGACCCGAGTGGTCCTATTGAAGTTATGTAGCTAACTCAGCAAAACGTATCGTAAAAGCCGACGCTGAACGCCTCCCTGCTGATAGAAGACAACTTTTTCGCGCTATCGCTCATAACAGAATGAACTACTACGAGGTCTCTCAATTGGCCTGTATCACGCTAACTTATTGAAATTGTAGAGTTTTAATGAGACTTAATCAATCTAAACGCCGCCGCAAGAAAGGCAACGCTAAGGATAAAGGTGCCAGGCTCTCTGAGGAGAAGCTCGATCCCACTCCTGTGGCGAGTGTTGCCATATGGAATGGTGAGCGGGTAAGCATTGAGAATCGTGAGCTTTTAGAAGAAATTCGGCAGGCAGAAGACCCCGTTGAAAAGGTATCGGCTCTCAGCATCAGCGATTTCATCAAGGCTGGGATGGGTGGATTGAAAAACCCACTAAAAGAAGGGCCAATGGCTCGCTTCATCAAAAAGTATCGAGATAAAGTCTCGACGACCCCCTCATAGCAGAGAATATTGATGCGCTTTTAGCGGAATGCTAAGCTCGACGCCTCAGCCCTTTGCCAATTCTTCAGACACAGTAGATGACTTCACACAGCGCTTCAGCCTGTCGCTCACGCCATGCTGAGGAGCAAGTGCTGTAACAGGTTCAGCTCGGTTTTTAGTTCTCCAGTTCAAGGCGAGTGTTCGCTGTCGTGTCTCGGGTAGTTCCGACTACCTGGGACGCGATAGCAACGAAGCTCTCGCTGGCCGGGCCCGAAAGGGACAATGGTCTTTCACTAGTTTCTACTCTGGAGAACTCACATGTCTCAACCAAGAAAACGATGCGGAAAGCCGACCGCGCATCACAATCAGTCACGGCTTGGGATCCGTCAATTCGCTGACAATGATTTGACGATCTTCGAAATCGATGGACGCATCGCCGTTCCTATTGATGTGCTCTGGGATTGGTTCAGCGAGAAGACGAACGAAGTAACGTTCGTGATCGGTGATCGGACTGTGGTTTCGGTGTATTACCGAAATTGGGGATCCCAGCAAGTCGACGAGCCACGGGGACTTCGAATCGTCGCGCACGAGTTGCATCAACCCAAGGATACTCGGGCCTACACCTGTGCCTGCTTCGAGTTTGATGCAGAGGATCGAATTGTCTCCGGCGGAATGAACTCCGGCAAGCACACCAACTACTTACACGGCGTGTATTCCATCGGGCCGCGGTTTAAGTATGGATGCGCAGAACCCGATTGGGTTCTCTTGTCAACTGAGGGGCATATGATGCCGCTTGGAAAACAATTCGGCGGATACGAATTCGCTGAGGAAGAAGAAAGCGGAGAATTTACCTTTCCACTTGGCAACTACCCGAACCCAACTCAGTTCTATTGGAGGAAACGACCGAATGGCTGGCAAGGTCAAAACGTGGTCACGATCGAGACGGACGAAAGTGATCCGATGCGGATTGCACCAGCATTGACGCTTCGTGCTCGCAATTACTTCAACACGACAGTCCACCTTGTTCAATGCGATCAGGGCTTTCGTTTGCTGACCGACCAAGAGTTGGACGCTGAGTCCGACAATTGAGAGTCGCAATGAGACATGAGCGGTTTCACGTCGCTAGAGTTGCATCGACTCTAGCGGCGTGGACTGTTCGGCTGCGCTTGTTTCTCATTGCCTGTACTTGTTTATTTGCACATCGAAGCGATGCGCCAAGGGATGCTACTCCTTTCCTACCCCATAGGGCACACCGCCGACGACCAATGGAATCATTCCCATTCATCGTCGGTCTGCTCATCGTCGTCGCCAAGTGCTTCCATGCTAAGAAACTCGGGAGCACCTTCGTCGCCGTATGTCTCGTCAAAGGCTGCTTCGTCAAACTCTTCCGCACCAGATGTTGGTGTCGTAAGATTCTCCAAAGTTGCTTCAACCGCTGTGGTGTCGGAAGCATACTCGGCATAGGCATCCCAAAGCGCTGCCAGCGCTTTTCCGACAAGCTGCAAGGCCGCGAAGTCAATGGCCTCGACTTGTTGTAGGCGATGAAAGCGCTTTCGAAATCGCCAAAGTGACGTGTCATCGTCACTTTCGGGATCATCAAGGCCTTCATCGCCAAGCTCCACGTCGAAGGCTTCTGCCAGTTGCATAGACTCGTCCGATGGCGGAGCATCGGGATCGTCCATGTCGAAGGCACATCCTTCTAAAAAAAGTTGTTGCCAGGTCTCGTCGATCCGCTCCAGGGCGATTGGGAAGAACGTTTCCGCGTCTTCCGCCAGCGTTGTTGCGACGGTGTCAGCAACAATCGGATTGTCATTGCTCATCGCAAAAGTCTCCAGGGGTGTAGTTTAGAATGCCAGCGCACTTCAATGAGGAAAAAACACAAGTTGAACCACTTGCATCCCTCATTGGCGCTGCCCGCCTCTTGCAACAAGCCGGCAGGCCAAAAAGGTGAGCACATCTACAGGTCTAGAAACAAAAAGAGCCGCTGGGCGGAAAAGAGCCCGGATTATGCCATAAATTTAGTGGCAAACAAAATGTTCTATAAAAACTGAGACTTGCAAGGGAACGCTTAGAAGACTTGCCGAGTTACCGTAATCGCGTTGTTCGTGCCCAACACCCGTTTTACCTGGTCTCCCTGGCGCATCGCCGACCAGAGATTCTTGTGGGGACCGACTAGCACATCGTAGTAGTTTGCTTGTCGGTTTACCGAGTATGCCTGTATTCCTGCCTCACGCAGAATGTTTGCCGCACTAAGGCTGGCCGTTTTGGAAACCTTAGTGAGCGCTTCCAGATAGATTCCGGCGGGTGGTTTGCTGGGACTGTTTATTGGCGGTAGTGACTTAGCGCTGCTCTTTGGAGAAGCACTGGGCTGCTCGCGAGTGGCTTGCGTTGACTCAGCCGTTGCTCTTGGAGTTGCGGAAGGTATCGCAGTTGGTTCGGCAGTTGCGACTGGCGTTGGATCTGAGGTTGCGACTGGTGTTTCCGTCGGCCTCGGGGTCGGCTCTGGCGTTGCCCGTGGCGCATCGGACGGCGTCGGATCTGGCTCTGTCACTGGCACTCCCTTCGGCCTCGGCGTGGATTCGGCAGTTGCAATTGCTGCTGTTGTTGGAGCCGGATCTGATTTTGTAGGTTTCTCTGGCGTTACGCCCAGTGGCGGATCAACAATCGCTTCTGGCGTACCTGACGCAGCCCGCGTCGGCTCGGGACTTGTAGCTGGTGCGTTTTTCGCCACAACCACGGCTTTTTCTTTTGCAGCAAAGAAATAGACAGCAGCCACTGCGGGAAGCAACAGTAGCAGGGCGACTGCAAACACCAACTTTTTGGAGCTTCGCTTTGCGTCATTTTGAACCGGGGCCGATGCCAAACTCTGGGGCGTGGCTGAGTAGGCAAGTGTTTCATCAACGTCCTCTAGCAGTGGAAGGGGCTTTCCGGTAATTGCTGCCTCAAGTGCAACAATCAGTTCACCAACTGTCGAGAAGCGATCTTCTGGCTCTTTACTCAATCCGCGAAGAAGTACTTGTTCTACAGATTTAGGGATCTTTAACTTTTTCTCGAATTTACGCGGTGTTCCTTGCATATGCTGCACGATCATCTCGACTGGAGAATCGGCTTGATACGGGACATCACCGCTGATCATTTCATAGAATACCACACACAAGGAATAGATGTCGGAGCGTTGATCAATCGGTTTTGCTGCGGCTTGCTCCGGCGACATATACTTCGGCGTACCAATCAGCATCCCAGTTCGAGTAAGCGTTTTATTGTTCGTAGGATCTTCTGGGTCGAGAATTTTCGATATTCCGAAATCAAGCACCGTCACTTGCTCGACTCCGCCATCCAAAGCAGTGACCATTATATTGTCAGGCTTTAGATCGCGGTGCAGCACGCCAAGATCATGTGCGGCGCTCAGCGCTGCGGCAATTTGTTTCGCAAGGGCAAGAGTGCGCGGAAGCGTAAGACGCCCTTCTTTGGCGATAATTTTTTTAAGTGTCTCACCCTCGACAAACTCCATTACTAAGTACGGTCGACCATCCTCGATACCAAAGTCATAGAGCGCCGTTGCATTGGGGTGGTCGAGTCGATTTGCCACTTCGGCTTCACGCTGGAATCGCGCTAAAGCTTTTTGGTCTTCCAAGACATTGGGGTGCAACACTTTGATCGCAACTGTTCGCTTGAGGAAGCAGTGCTCGGCCTTGTAGACCGCTCCCATGCCACCACTACCTAAATGCCCGGTGATGCGGTAATTGCCAGTGAACATCGATCCAACTTCTTGGACGAGCTCTTCAGCCTCGTCCTCGCTCACCTGGTCCAGCGCTATCCCATCTTTCGGACAGAATGCCAGGTGATCGGGGTATGCAGCGCTACATTTTGGGCAACGTTTCATAACAACCACGGAGGCAGTCGAACAGAAGTTCGAATTATCGATTTCTTATCCACCATATGTGTTTATAAGAGCCGGCTAATTTGGTAAAGGACAGAGGTGAGTAAAGGAACCCCTAAAAAACGAATAGACGGGCGAGAAGCGCTTGAGCTGCGCCCCATGCGGATTACTCCTGGCTTCAATCCATACGCTGATGGCTCGGCCGAAGTCGTGCTCGGCATCACCCGACTTGTGGTTACGGCGATACTATACAAAGATCCGGGGGCAGAACAGCGAATACAGATGGATATTTCGATGCTTCCCAATTCAACGCATATTCGGAAGCGATCGGCGGAGATTGAGCGAGCCGAGAAACGCGAATTAGATATGATTCGCTCCCTATCTGTTCACGCGATGGAAGCCGCAGTGGCAAAAGCAGATTTGGCAGATATCGTGGTGCATATGAATTGCACGGTAATTTGCTCAGACGGTGGTGTGGCTGGGGCAACTATTGCCGGCTCCTGGGTTGCACTCTATCAGGCGCTGCAATACGCGGCGGAACAAGAAGAAATCAGTGATGACCTAGAGGTCATTCGCATGGTCGCCCTTTCAGCGGGAATGGTCGACAACGCACCGATGCTCGATCTCTTGTCGAGTGAATCAATCGATGCTGGCTTTCGAGCAGTTGTCGTATTCAACTCTCATAAACAGCTGGTCAAAATGCAAGCTGACCAAGAGGAAAGTGCCGCCGATCTTGGCCAGCTTCAACAACTTCTGAGCTCAGCCAGTGAAGCCATTGAGCCGATACTGAAGGAACAAGAACGAGCGGCTCTGAAGCTCTAG
>CBDUGV010000134.1:0-11262 GCA_965366815.1 uncultured Bdellovibrionales bacterium
GAGTCGACGTCTTCAATGGCGATAATTTTCTGAAGACTAATATTCGAAGAAGTAGCACCGCGATCTTCAGTTGCTGGGATGTCCCAAGACTTCGAAACAATCTCTAGGAGCTTATCGACTTGCTCTTGGTTCTCGGCGACAACGAATTTTGAGTCTGAGTCATAGAGTATGTAGGCAATGTCGTCTGGAAGGAGTGACTGGTAGACCGATACGGAAACGCCTCCACAGGACAGAATTCCCAGATCTGCCCACATCCACTCGGGTCGTGTGCCGGAGACAATTGCAACCTTGCCTCCTGCAGTAAGCCCCTGCTCAAGCAGGAAATGTGATATTGCATTGACATACCCCTGCACCTCTTTGAAGCGAGTCTCTTGCCATTTTCGTGGTATATCGCTCAAATAGTCATTTTCCGAAGCTAGTGCTTGGGAATAAACAACTTCATTTGGGGCTGTATTCGCTAGGGTATGAAATGCATCGGCAATGTTCTTCGCGTCAGTTGCGATTTGCACCATCAGATTCGCGGCTCCTTATCAAATTTACGGACGACGATAACACGTGTTATGAACTGGAATTGCATCATCATACGTTCAATCGGAACTACCGCGCAATTACTCAAGGGTAGGGTGGCTACATAGCGTAGCACTCCGGCGTTGGACCGAAATGAGAAATCGCTAGCAAAACACTCATGTTTGGATTACTACTCCTCACCGTCTTCCTCGCCACAGCAATTTCTGGCCTTTGTTCGCTGATGGAGGCTTCGTTGTTCGCTGTTCCGCTGCCCCACACCAAATTTCTGGCTGATAGCGGCTCGAAACGGGGGAAATTGCTGATGAGCTTTAAGGAGGATATGAGTCAGCCGATTTCGGCCATTCTTATCCTCAACACGGTTGCTCATACGATCGGTGCAGCGGTCGCTGGGGCTCTTGCTGCGGAACTCTATGGTGAGCGAGGTGTATTGATTTTCTCAGTCATCTTTACTCTGATTATTCTCTACTTGAGTGAAATCGTTCCAAAGCAGATCGGCTCCATGTACAGCAAGCAGGTTTCTGAATTGGTTGCCTTTCCACTTCTTGTCTTGATTAAACTGCTCTACCCGCTGGTGAAGGTCACAGAGTGTTTTTCAAGATTGCTTGGTTCTACCGATCATTTGCCGAGTGTCTCTCACGAAGAAGTTCTCTCTTTGGCAGAGATTGGGCGTGAAGAAGGGGTGATTGATCACCTTGAAGGTTCGGTCATCAAGAATGTGGTCGGTCTCGATAGATCCTTGGTGAAGGATATTTTGACACCTCGAGTGGTGGTGTTTCGTTTAGAGAAAGATCGCCGTGTTTCGGACCTCACTGATGAGATAGTAAATTGGAACCACACTCGAGTGCCGATTTATGCGGAGGATACTCCCGATCAACTCAATCGATATGTGATTCAACGAGATTTGTTTCGGGCGATAATCCGCGGAGAAGGTGATAGCACGCTTGAAGAACTTTCTCGTCCTTTGACTACCGTGCCTGAGTTTATGCGTGCTGATAAACTTCTGCTGCAAATGTTTGAACAGCGAGAATCGATCTGTTCCGTCGTTGATGAGCACGGAGGGTTTGCCGGTCTTGTCACGCTCGAAGATATTATCGAAGAGATTGTTGGACGTGAAATTCTAGACGAATACGATCTCGTTGGCGATCTTCGTTCTTATGCTCGCATCCTCTATCAGTCGCGCAAGCGAAGAGAGTCAGCTCTCGATGGGACTGATGCAGGTAAAGTCAGCGCTGAGTTCGACGAAGTCAAAAACCGTGAAGAGCCTAAAGAGTAGCGCGGTACTTCTCGAATAGACTCCACTCAATTAATCTTTTTCAGTAAGTTCCATCACCAGGGCTTTCGATGGACGACGAAAGTCGTATCGTTCTTTCCAGGTAGCCGGTAGCTGTTCCCGAGGTGCTTCCTCGAATCCAAGGCCCTTAAAGAATTGCCACATATACGAAGATGTGCTCAGCGCGAATAGACGTTTTCTCCCCTCTTTTCGCGCAAATTCTATCATTTTTTCGGCCAATTCATTCGCCAGACCTCGGCGCTGGTAGCGCGGCAGGGTGCAAAATTTCCCGAGCTCTGCGGATTCATCAAAGCCGATCAAGCGAGCCGCGGCGACAACCGCACCACTGACGGTATGCACAAAAAAGTACTCGATAGTGTCGGCGATTTCGTCTTCCGAGATCGGCAAGATAGAGCCGTTGCGCACATACGGTTTGATAAGCATTGCGATATCGAGCACATCGGCAATTTCAGCTTGGCGAATGAGGTTGGGACTGTGCCGGGTGAATAGCGTTCCGCATCCTTCGTGTGTAAAAAGCTCCTGAAACAACGAGCTGCTTTCACCGCGGAGTACGACAATATCTCTATCCTCAGAGCTGAGTTGCTCTTCAAGGCTACTCATTGTTTCCTCGCTGAGGTTTGTGATATTTCCTCTCCGACGAATTCCAATGAGATCAGAGAGCGAGGCAATTCTCTTTATCGTGCCGTCAACTTTTAAGCCATCGTGCTCGGTGAGGAGAAAGACCTTGGCCGCGTCAAATTGACGTGCCAGGCGGAATCCTTCGCTATGTAGAAGCGAGGATTTTTCAATGTGTTCTCTATCAATTGCGACGACTGGCATTTCTCCTTGAGAGAGCACCCCGCGGCATGCATGTGCCGTGGTCTCGGCGGTCCAACTGAGGAAGGTCGCAGCGAGACCACGTTGGTGGAGCGTCGCAATAACTTCTTGCAATCCACCATAGTTGCGGCACACTACGACACAGCGGATTTGTGCGAGATGAAGCACTCGAAGGTCTTCGATAATCGACTCCAGCGGCAGACCGGGATCGAGAATCACAACGAGCTGCTCGTCGCGGTAGCGACAGGCATACAAGAAGAGCTCGAAGGCATCGAGCATTTGTGCTTCACTTGGATGTTGATGTTCCATTTAGTTCACGGCTACTGGTTTCGAAAGCAGTATCTTAGCGATTCTAGTACACAACTCAAGGGACGCTCATCTCCTCGACTAGCCCATCGCCCTACTTCGCAGTGCCAGGCACGGCAGCGACCTCTTCATACGGTTGGATGATCACGTGTCCATCGCCCTGGAAGGTCATTTGAACCGTCTCACCACTGCTTCTTCCGATCATTGTCTGTCGGTTGATATCAGTCTTGAACTGGGGGGTAAGGCCTCCAGACCAGGCAACGGTCGCGTTCATATCGGTCATTACCGGACGACCCGGCGTAACCCGCAATACAATCGGATCAAAGTGGGTCGTTATTGCGGCCATACCTGCTCCGTGTAAGCGAACGTTGAACCAACCGCCAGCGACGACCGCGGCGAATTGCTTGAGGAACGAGATATCCCAATGAACTGATTCCTCAAATGCCAAGATGTTTTTACCGTTCACCACCATTGCTTGACCGCACAGATCGATAATAGAGATCTTCTTCCCCTGATCGGCGAGATAGAGATTACCTTGACCAACTGCTTTGGTGAGCGAAGCGCCTTCGCCCGTTGCTCCTTTTTTCATGAGCTTTCGTACGCCGTGTTCGAAGACGCCTTCACGGGTGAATTTTATAACTCCGTAGTAGCCAACCATCGCGCCAGTCCTCATCCAGATCGTGCCATTGAGGGCCACGTCGAGGAGACGGTCGTTCTGTGCCGCAAAGATCGGACCTTCTGTTCGGGGTTCGCAAATGCTGCCAAAAAGAGAATCGAAGTTAGGAGCGGTGTCTGGAATCGACATCTCAACGGTATCAACGACCGATTCGTCGGCATTCGTATCAGAAATCGTTTCGATCTGTTCGGCGAGTGGTGCACTCGGTTCCAGCTGAGTCGTCACTGGCTGTGGCGTTCTGTTTTGCCGTTCTATTGCATCCTGCTTGTGGGTGTTGAGAAGATGTGACGGCCCTAAGGCATCTCTGTCACTATCGATGATTCGCAACTCACCGGTTCTCGTTGCTTGGAACAACAAAGAGAGAAGTTTAGATTCTTCCTGGTCAATTTGGCCATCGCGATGGATGGCTTTCATGATCTTATCGTGCACGGATTGTGTCATCTCGCCGGCAGCAATGGATTCTTCGATGATTTTCGCTAGATTATCCATAGAACTCTCACTATCGGCGACGATCCCCATACACCTTGCGGTGGCGTTTGTATCGTCGCTCCTTTTCTTTATCCAGGCCGCGGCGAATCTTAGACGCCCAGCCATCTAGTCGGGTGCGATTGTACTTTGCGGTGCTGTGACTCTCCATCTGTTGAATTGCCGCGATTGCCCTTGGATGTCGGGTGCGTTCAAGGGCTTCACGAGCATCTAAGCGGACGCCTGTGTCTCTGCTTGCAAGTGCGTCGAGTAGTGCTTCAAGCGCATCTGAGGGGCTAATTCGGACCAGTGCGGAAGTAGCAGCTGAGCGAATGTCGCGATCGCGGCTTTTTACCAACAAACTGAGGTCTTCGGCCGCACTGCTCGCCGAACTGCCCATACTCCCGAGCGCAGCCAGGGCCTCGAGACGCATTGAAGGATTGCCTTTCGCAATTATTTCCAGCTGGCGATCGACCTCGCGGGAATTGCCCAGCCAATAGGAAATCGCAACGGCGATTACAAGGCCCACGCCGGCTATCAACTTGATATTTTTAGGTATTTTGGAGAGTAGTTTCATCGCAACCGTCTTCCCGTACAATAGCGTTATGATGGGAAACTGGCCTTCAGTGAGGTTTCTTGAGCTAATATCCGTCTGAACCTTGATGCAGGGTAAAATTTCTCCATTTTTTCTTCGATTGGGTAGATTAGCCCCATACCGGCTGTTAGCTTAAAAATGTCCTCTGTCAAACGTGTTTAAAATAAAAGTTGGAACAGCTTTTCGACTGGGAGCGGTATGGACTCCAGCATCGTGAAAGCGCTGTTTGTGACAACGGATGATGACGGGTTTACCCAGCTTGGTGAACGTCTTTCTGTAGTTACAAACGACTATTTCGAGCTTGCGCGCGCTACCAATGCTCGGGAAGCGGCAGTATGTCTGCAAAAATGTTCGTTCGACCTCTGTGTAGTCGACGAACGTCTCCTTGAGGATCTGCTCGGGGACGACATACTCCAGAATGACCCACGCGGCTCAAATGCTCTTCTCCCCACGCTCACTGTGGTGCTCTACAGTCATACGCGTAAGAAAGCCCCGGGACTGCAATATCTGAAAAAATCCGCATTCCGAAAAAACGAAATCGATAGTCTCCTGCGTATCGGTGTCGAGAATTCTAAGCTCCGCCGAGAGTTGGAATGGCGACAGTCATACGAGCGATTACTCAATCACGTTATCCGAAGAGCTGCGAATCTGGATCCCAACAATATCGATCGCGGCGTCAACCGAATTCTGGCTCGGATAGGCAACTTTCTCGAGGCAGATCGCGCCTACGTATGCCTGTTTTCTCCAACTCAAAATGCAATGACCAATACGCATGAGTGGTGCGCCCGAGGCATCCCCTCGCAGATTCATCGAGTCATAGATGCTCCGTTATCGAATTATCGCTGGTTTGCATCACAAATTTGTTCACGCTCGGTTGTACACCTTCCTAGTATGGGAGACCTACCAGAGACTGCTCTCGCTGAACGAAAGGAGTTTCATGCCGTGAAGGTAAAATCGATGGTTTGTGTTCCGTTAGTGCGTCGTCGCCAAGCTGTCGGATTTCTTGGGTTGAGTGCTGTGCGGCAGAATCGCTCTTGGTCCGAACAAGAAATTGAGTTGCTCTGCACCGTTGGAAAGGTCTGTGTAAATGCAGTTGAGCGAAAGAGGGCAGATGATTCGCTGAGGGAATCGGAAAATCGCTTTCGCAACGTGCTCGATAGTTTGAACGACGGATTGCTCATTACCACGGAAGAAGGGTTGGTAGACTACGTCAATTCGCGATTTACCGAACTCACGGGCTACTCAGAGGAAAGGGTATTGGGTCGAAATTCGTTTGAAGTGCTGCTTGACGACGCACAGCTGCGTTCTTTGCTCGATCACCATGAAGTTGAAGATATTCCGGGTATTGCAGCCTCTCCTAAGGTCTATGAACTCGAAGTTCAGCTCGACGATGGGAAGCGGCAATGGCTTGAAGTAAAGGCCGGCCCCTATCGCAATCGCCGAGGACAGCCATTGGGAACGATTAGTGCCCTCGCTGATGTGACAGAACGCAAGCGGTTGGAGACACAGCTTGTGCATTCACAAAAAATGGAGGCAGTAGGTCGCCTGGCCGGTGGTGTAGCCCATGATTTTAACAATCTGTTAACCGCAGTTCTTGGATACTCTGGATTGTTGCTCAATCGCCTTCCCCCAGAGCATCCTTTTCGACGTGAACTACTACAGATCCGAAAGGCGAGCGAACAAGCCAGCACGCTTATTCAACAGCTGCTCACGTTCAGTCGAAAGCAGGTAATTGAACCGACTACGGTGAATGTCAACAGCGTCGTGGAAGAAACGACAAGTATGCTCATTCGACTTATCGGTGAGGATATTGATCTCGTAACCAGACTTCAGGCGAAAGCAGCAACTGTTCGCTTAGACCCGGGGCAGCTACAACAGATAATATTAAATCTGGCGATTAATGCTCGCGATGTTATGCCCGAGGGCGGGACTCTGACGATTCAAACCCGTCAACTGAAGTTGGAGGAGGCTTCGGCGCGAAAAACGTTCGGACTCCAGGCGGGGCAGTACGTCTCGCTCGAGGTGATAGATACCGGTGCCGGAATGACCGAGGAGGTGAAGCAACGCCTGTTTGAACCCTTCTTTACAACGAAAGAACAGGGGAAGGGCACGGGACTTGGCCTTTCCACCGTCTACGGCATTGTGAAGCAAGTGGGCGGCGCTATTGAAGTCGAAAGTAAGATTGGACGGGGATCTCTGTTTCGAATTCTTTTGCCGTATGAGAGTCGAGTTGGCGAGGCAAATGTGCAGCGTATGAAGCGCCAACAAATTATCGCCGGTGATGAGACCGTGCTGCTGGTCGAAGATGAAGATACCGTGCGCAATCTTCTAAAAGAGGTGCTTGAGATGTCTGGCTATACCGTCCTTGGTGCTCGTCATGGTCGACAGGCGCTACGGGTAGCGGAGCGATACCGGGGCACAATTCACATGGTAGTTACTGATGTGGTCATGCCCTATTTGGGTGGGCGGCAGTTGATAGAGCGATTGAAGTATTTGCGCCCTGAGATAAAAACGTTAGTCATTTCGGGATACCTCAACAAGCTCAATGAGCTCAATACGGGATCGCAGAACGAGTTTGGCTCTTTTCTCAGCAAGCCGTTTACACCATATGAATTTTCGCAGCGCATTCGTGATCTGCTCGATTCTTCTCAAGATGGTTCGAGTGGCAGCGATGCGTTAGATAGTTCGGTGCAGGTAGCGGTTGATCCAGCTGTAGCGAAAAAGCCTAAGCAAGTTCCGGTTCAGACCGCCTCAGCGGCGCAAGTTATCGATAAGCCTTCGACTGAGAAATAATCGGACAATATCACAATTGCGTATCACCTCGTAATAACGGGACTAGTGAGCTTACGTATGTCTTACTATAGTCCTTCCGCTTCATGAGGTTGTTCCATGACTGAAATTGCTCAAAGTGCTGCGCCTCAGAATTCTACGACTGAAGAGAAAGCCCCTGGCAATCCGCTGGGCGGAGCCAAGGCAAAACAAGCTGAAGAGAAGCTCACTCCTGCGGAAGCAAATCGAAAAGTTTTTGAAGAGAGAATCGTTCGTGGGCTCAAAGATATTTCGGCAAATGCGCAAGTGGGAGCTACCGCATTTGATGGCGCCGTAAAGGGAAATGCCGTCCGAGCAAAGCAGCTAGTGAAAGACGGCAAAGTTGCAGAAGCAAGGCAGCTCGAAGCACAGAGTAGCGCCCTTAGTGACGCAAAAACAAAACTACAGACGTGGAGTGATTCGCTCGATCAGCTTCGTGGAGAGTTAGTCGTTAGTGATTCGCTCCTACGAGATGGTGTGCCAGGTGATGTCGAAAAACGATTTAAGGCCTTACAGGAACAACTCCCGGCGGCTTCGCCGTTGAGCCGTGCTGAGACGTTTAAGAAGTATGTTGAAACTTTTGCAGCCGAGCAGCAAGGGCCCGGATCAATCATCAAGATAGGGCAGCAGATATATGGCATTGAGCAGGAGATGGGTCGTGAATCGCAGAAGCAAGCGAAGCAAGGGCAAGCTGGTATGGCAAAAGCGTTTGGGACGTTAGCAGCAGCCATGGGCGAACTGCGAAAGACGTACGGCAAGAATCGAGCCGAGTTTATTCAGCAGAAATTGAAGCCACGGTAAGGAACGGATCTTATTTGTCATAAGTTGTGTTATATTTCCCGATAAATACGGCATAATGAGTATGTAGAACAGACTGTGGTTGGGAAGCATGGATTGTGGTTTGTGATAGAATTCAAACTTATGCAGGGAATTCTGATCAATGGGGATGTTGTGCGCCCGAACGAACGTGGAGTGGTTGTGCCTTAAGTTGTGGTGACTTAAGTGGTTGAGTCAAGGTGGGAAAATGAGAGAAAATACATACCTAGCACTTCTTCAAGAAGGAAAGATCGAAGAGTTTAATAGCAGGAAACCTCCCGTGCTAGATTTGCGCTGGATGGATTTAAGCTGCCTTGATTTGCGGGGGGTCGATTTGAGCGGTGCGGATTTGCGAAAGGCGAATCTTACAAGCACTAATCTTTCCGATGCGAATTTGCGTGGAGCTTTGTTGAGTAGAGCCAACTTGCGAGGCTGTATCTTACGAAATGCGAACCTCTGCCGGGCACTATTGGATCACTGTACTCTTTGCGATGCTGACTTTACTGGTGCAAATTTGCGAGAAGCACTTATTGAAGAGGCGAATACCGAAGGCGCCCATTTTTCAGACCCAGTGCTAGCGGTTCTGAACAAGAGGAGCTAGCCATACTTTTTCTTTTTGCACTCGCCTAAGACTTTGTGGCGAGCCGCTCTATGATCGCATCGACGTCGTACACACAACCGCCCCAGGTTCCACCGCTTTGCTGTTGGAGGCTCGCCCAGAGGCGTGTCGCCGCTGGTAGCCCCTTACTCGGAGCTAGGTCAGTTCGAGACGTTCGCGATTCGAGAATCTTCGAGCCATACTCAACGCTGCGTTGATCCTCGGGCGTCGACGCGTCGCCAATCACATTAATTGTTCCAGAGAGTTTGTTCCGGTCAATAATAATTTCGATGATATCACCGTCGAGTAGCTTGCCAATTGGTCCGCCAGCTAATGCTTCAGGACCGACATGGCCGATGCAGGGGCCTGAGGTTACACCCGAAAACCGTCCATCGGTAATTAAAGAGACGTTCTTCAATGCAGCAACATATTTTAAGGCGAGGGTGATCGCAGCGGTTTCTGGCATTCCGGCCCCGAGTGGGCCGCGACAAATCAGCACAATAATGTCTCCGGTTCTAATCCTGTCCTCGCCAGTAGAGCGCACTGCCGCAATTGCTGCATCTTCAGTAATGAAGACACGGGCTGGCCCTGTTTGGGAAAAAATCTGATTGGGGCAAAGTTCTGATGCTATCGCGGTGCTCTTGACTACCGAACCTTCCGGAGCGAGGTTGCCCGTTGGAAAGATGCAAGTGCTCGCCATTCCCTTCGCTTTGGCCGCATCAGGTTCGAGAATAACGTCTGCTGGACTGACTCCATCCTTTTCCGAAAGGGTTGTTCGAAATCGTGTCCGTCGTTCTGAGTCCTCCCACCAATTGAGATTCTCGCCTAGAGTCATCCCTGTAGCAGTCATACAGTCTAATTGGAGAAGGCCGAGATCTCGTAGTTTCAACATGACCTCGGGTACGCCTCCGGCAAGAAATACTTGCACAGTCTTGTGATGCACAGGACCATTCGGCAATACGTCAACCAATCGGGGCACCTCGGCATTCACTCGTTGCCAGTCGCTCACCACTGGGCGCTTGAGTCCGGCGTTAAAAGCAATTGCAGTGAGGTGAAGCAGGAGATTGGTGCTTGCTCCAAACGCGGCGTGGACAACCATGGCATTCTCGATCGCACCAGGAGACAAAATGTCACCCATGGTAATGCCATTTTCGATTTGATTGTCGAGTGCCAGTGCAGAATTTCGTCCAAGCTCTAGCCAGACCTCTTCGCCTGAGGGAGCGAGCGCTGCGTGCGGGAGCGTCATGCCGAGTGCTTCGCCAATGACTTGGGATGAAGCAGCAGTTCCGAGGAATTGGCATCCACCGCCGGCTGTTGCACAAGCTGAGCATCCCAAGCGAGCAGCATCTACTAAACTAATTTCTCCGTGTGCAAAGCGGTGACCAATCGTTTGAACCGCGCCGGCGTCTTCCCCGTCAATTGGCGGGAGGGTTACACCGCCCGGAACAAGTATTCCAGGGAACTTTCTAGCTTCCGCCAGAGTCATCATCATGGCGGGCAGGCCTTTGTCGCAGGTTGCAATTCCGAGGATGCCCCGGCGAGTCGGTAAGGAGCGAGCAAGACGGCCTAATGCTTCCGCAGCAGTATTGCGATAGGCCAAACTATCCATCATTCCATCCGTACCTTGGGTTCTCCCGTCACAGGGGTCGGAACAATACACAGCAAATGGCACCCGGCCATTATCTTTCAAGGTCTTTGCCGCTTCTCGTACGAGTAAGTTGAGTTCCCAGTGACCTGTGTGTAAGCCCAAGGCAATCGCTTCCCCGTCTTCTCCACGCAGTCCACCACCAGTGCTGAGAATTATGACTTGGCCTCCGGTGAGAAACTTTGGGTCCCACCCCATCCCCACATCTTGTGAAAAGCCAAAGATGTCCCCACTTGGACTGTGACGCAGCATATCTTCGGTGAGAGGGAGTTCGCCTTCGGGGCCCAGAGCCTTCGTACGAACTGCAAACGAACGTTCCGACGTGGCGAGAAATTTTGGGAATGTACTCATTGTTCCTCTCAAATGTTTCGAGCTCGCGAGACGGCTTCGAGTCATATAACGATTTGCTTCGTCTCTTATATAGGCTAGATAGCCAGCAAGCTCCAAAACATGGTATGGAGCAGCGCCCCTAACCATTAATTATCTCAACATTGAATAAAGGGTGGATTTGGGTATACTTAAAAACTTCATACATCTACTAATCAATTAAGTAGTTGGAATTACATGATTTATTGCTTTTTTGCGAGTATCGTTGGAGACGTTGAAGCCTATGAGTAGCGAGCTGGAGACCATAGAAAAATACACCAGTCGTGAGTACAAATGGGGCTTTGTCACAGATGTGGAAGCCGATTCAGCCCCTCCTGGCCTCAACGAAGAT
>CBDUGV010000135.1:0-11234 GCA_965366815.1 uncultured Bdellovibrionales bacterium
CAGCACATAGCGTTTCATCAAACAAATCTCGATGACAATAAAGCCAAATCCGAGGCAAGAGAAGTACGCGAGCAAGCCTTTGAAGTTGGGATTGGTAATCGAACTTCTTGCTCGAGTAAGCAGGGGCACTCCAATAAAGAGCAGGGCGAGCAAGGCAGACTCTGCGAGAATTGCCACATAAGGGAAATCGCCACGAGGAATGATTCCTCTCCATTTCTGCTGATTGCGAAAACGAAATTCCTTTGGAAGGCTTGGGTCCAGTTTTTGCTCTCCAAAGCTGAGGAAATGCTCCATGAACGGATGGTTATCGGTTGGTGGAAACAGCTTTACCCCGAGCGATGTATAGTATTGCTCCAGTTGGTTGGCTGGAGTCTGCAACACTCGCGTGTAGAGGCTATTCTTCTCTGGGTTAAGTGGGTTCCAAAGAAACTTCTTTCCTTTCTGCAAGCTTCGACCATCGAGGTAGCTCGCAATCTTGCTGACTTCTTCTTGGGTCCAAGGCGACTGTTTTAGAAAGAAGCCTTCAAAGAATGGAACTTCTCCAGAGGTAATGACGATATGATCAGCTGGGTTCTCAACTCCTCGACTGGCGAGAACTTCCATTGCCATGATCGCCATGCGAAGCGTTGCTCCACGATGAAAAGCAATGACGCCGTTCGGTCGCAGGTGGTCGAGATAGTCATTGAGCGATTCTTTCGTGAGCAAAAAGGCCGCCGATAAATTGAGTGCGCCAGAGCCGATCGCTACCGGTGTGTAGTTGTTTACCGATTGTATGATGTCATAGTGCTCAAGTGGCTGCCTGCGAAGAAAGGATCGTCCTTCGTCGTTCACCAGGTTGACCTTTGGATGTTGGTAGAGCCCTCCCATGAATCGAGAATATTTCGGCTCATTAACCAACTCGACAATCGAGGGGTCCATCTCTACGGCATCGATATGGGACGCACCATGAGAGAGGCCAAACAAGACTTCTCGGCCTCCAGATGAACCAATAACCATTGCCCGCGGGTTGCTGCCGGCCTTCAAGTCGTACACTGTGCCAATGGTTGACCAGCGAAGTGGCTGCAGCTCTTCATCTTTCCCAGACCAGCGGATAACCGCTGATTCGTTCGTTCCGCCATCGATCCAAATATCAAAGGTGTCGTTGTTGTGATAGGCGATATCGACTCGAGATATAGGACTCCAGCGAGTGTCATAGACATGGTCGTGGGCGACCGCGGTATTGAATCGTCGCTTTGTCTCGTGCAGTTTGATTGGCAAGACTTCCGAAGCCTTGGGAATAGTCAGTGCCAAGACAAGGCAGGTCAGGGCAATACTAATCCGAATACCACGGTATGCTCTCGGGCAGTATGCGAGTCCCGCTGCGGCAGCGAGGAGTGCCGCGGCGACAACAGAACCTTCTCCGCCTATTTGTGGAATAATAGGAATGAGCAACAAGGCGCCGACTGCTGCACCGATCAGGTCAACGCCGTAGAGTCGTGAGCAGTGCTCCTTGTACACGCTTAAGATTTTCGCAACGATGAGTCCGGCAAAGAAGAATGGAACGACCAGTGACACATACCAAATAGCCAAATACAGGTAGTTCGTCGGATCTTCAGCAAACTTCCACATACGAAATGGCACTTTGGTGACGACCAAGTAGCAACCCACCATCGCAAACGACAAGAAGAGAGAAAGGACACTTATTTGAGCTTTCACCGGGAGCGATGATCGCTTACTACGCAACGCGAGGTAGACCCCACTCACGCCGAAACCGAACAAGGCAGTTCCAACTACCATGAATGCGAGGTGTGCCCAGAGCATCACGGCAAATACTCGAGTGAGCGCGAGCTCAAAGAGTATCACCGAAGCCGCGGTCATGAAGATTCCTACGTACACACCTACGCCAGGATTCGTCGATGGCTCCATCACCTTCATCGATGGTCGATGGATTTCGTCGATTCCGGGCTTTAGTACTGTCTGCTGTTGACTGCTCATTGTTGCTTAATCCACTGCATTCTGTCGGTAACTGAAAATTGTCGAATTAGTCCAGGCTAGGACAATGACCCCAAAAGCTGAGTAATAAATTCGTTTTTGTCGGAAAAGTCTAGTTGCTAGATGTGATTACCGTCAACAAACTTATGATAAGTTTCTTGAAGCTAGAAAAGCACAGTAATACTAGTGATTTAAGATCATGCTGCAAAAACATGCTTAAAATTTGCGAAAAACATCCACCACAAGGCATAGTGAGTCCCAAATTTTGTGGGGAACATGCAGATATCCGTAAAACATTCGAATGAACCGACTCCAGAACCTGCTCGCGGCGAGGCGGTACTACTGATCGCGCCCCAACCGTTTTTTCTCAACCGCGGAACCCCGATGAATGTTCGTGCGGTGGTGGAGACATTGGCCAGCGCTGGCTATCAAGTTGACTTGCTGGCCTTTCCCTACGGCGAGCAGATTGAGATTCCCGGAGTGAGAGTTCTCCGCTGTTTGGGGATTCCTGGAATTCGCGATGTGCCGATTGGCTTTTCGCTTTCTAAATTGCTTCTCGACGTATCGATCTTTTTCTCGGCACTACGGCTTGTGTTGGGTAAGCGGTATTCAATTCTCCATGGCATTGAAGAGGGAGCATTTATCACTGGTGTGCTCGGTTTGTGTACTCGCACTCCATATGTTTTTGACATGGACTCCTCAATGCCTCAGCAGCTTAGAGATTCGAAGATACCGGCTGCGAACCTCCTGGCTTGGGGCGCCGAGCGGCTGGAACATTTTTTTCTGCCTCGAGCGAAAGCAGTTCTTACTGTCTGCACTGCGCTTAGCGTGAAAGCACGTGCGGTCAGCGCCAGCGTTCCTCTGTTTCAGATTGAAGATTTTGCTGATGAAAAATTGAATGCAACTCCCGCTGATGAGACGGTTTCGGCCCTGCGACAAGAACTTGAGCTATCGGCCAACGATACCGTGATCCTCTACACCGGAAACTTCGAGCGGTATCAGGGTATAGAATTGCTTCAGCGTGCATTTCGCATTGCGTTGACTACCCTGGCTGCCGAACCGCAATCAGCCGAAGTTGCCAATGGACTTCGTTTACTGTTGGTTGGTGGAGGCGCGCTTGAGAGTGCAGCAGTCACGAAGCAAAAGAAACTAGCAGAAGAATTGGGTATCGCCGATCGGGTTTTGTTCACGGGTAATCGACCGATTGAAGAAATGTCCAGTTTTATGTCGCTCTCGGATGTCTTGGTTTCGCCTCGCTGTGAAGGGGAGAACACACCCCTCAAACTATATAACTATATGGCATCCTCTCGCCCAGTTGTAGCGACCAATATTTATTCGCATACGCAGGTGCTCAACGAAGAAACGGCCTTTCTCGGCGAGCCGACACCAGAGGGATATGGAGCTGCTTTAATTGCGGCTTTAGATTCTTCGAGTGGTGCTCAAGCGCAGAGAGTATCCCGCAGTCAACAAGCCAAAGCATTGGTTGAGGCTCGCTATAGTCGGCAGTCTTTTGAGAACAGGCTGCGAGATATGTATCGCGAAATTACTGGCGCTGCGCACTAGCTAGCGCCTTCAGCGCTGTTGCCGCTGTGGTATCGTTTAATCTGCTGCGTCACTCCGTGGAACACATTTTTCTTATCCACGGTAAATTGCGTATCTCCGAACCTCAGATTGCCTGAGCGCAATGCTTCGATGGGATCTCGTTTGCTGAGTGCCTCTGCGGCCAAATGCGTCGCATAATATGCCAGATCGCTATTGAGAAGCGGTACGCGTTTCCAATGTTTGAGAAAGGCGGCTTTAAATTTTTCACTATGATCGGCGCGGGTGGTGTAGAACACATTTCGAAACCCAGCGAATTCATCAGCGTGTTCTGCCAAGACAGTTTCAGCGATACTGTTCGTCAAAATCGTAACGTCGGTGACGTGAAGCTTCCGCAGGCCACGAAGCACATGTATCAATCCTTCGGGTTGGCCCTCAATATAGATGACGTCGGGCTTGGCTTGTTTGAGTTGGGGCAGTTTGGCGATCGAGTCACTGGCATCGAGCGTCGCATATTGTTGGCTAAAGACAAGAGTGCGACCATCCGTCGAAAAGAGATCGGTATAGGCTTCAGCGATAGTCTCGGCAAAGCCCGAGCTGGCATACACTATTGCAGCGCGCCTGAGATCCTGGGATTCGACGGTCGCTTGGTAGATGCGAATCCAGTCCTTGAGATCTCCCCCTAAAATGAAATAGGTCTTTCCAAAGACGGTGTCATTCGCCAATACTGTTTCCGCTGAGAACAGAGGGATGTTTTTTCGCTCGGCTATCGGAACCGCGCTATTTATCCACCAAGTTCCGGCTATCACCGCTTGCACCCGATCTACGTCGAGCAGCTTTCGAAAAGATGTTACGGTGTTCTTCATCTGCGACTGATCATCTTCTATGAAGAGCTCTACAGCGATCCCTTCTTTCTTAAGCTCTTTTTCCGCCAGCTGGGCGCCTTCCAAAACCGCAGTGCCATGTTTTTCAGCAAAACCACTGAGCGACGCAAGCACGCCAATACGCAGCGGTTCCACGTCAGTGGTGGCCCAGGCAAGGCTGCTGTTGAAACTGAGGGCGAACCAGAAGATGAGAAAAGCGAATTTCATAGGATCTTTTATTGTACAATTTCGAGGCGCTGCTTTCCTTTCGCCCCCACGCCGAAACTCAAAGTGTCCATGGGGCAGACGGTGACGCAAATGCCGCAGCCAATACAGGAGGAGTTGGTGTTGTCGAGCGTCTCTTGCTTCAAGGCAAAACTCATGACATCGATTCCAACTTGGCAGTAGCGACTACATTCCCCACAGCTAATGCATTTATCGTTGGACTCTATTCGAAAATGACTGACTCCCGCTTTACCCCAAATCTTTGACGTATACTGCATCATTTTTGCCAATGGACACCAATAGCGGCACCATACTTTGCCACCGAGAAAGGGGTAGAGCGTAACCGGTACAATTCCGACTAACCACACATCGATGATTATTCGATAAAAATCCAGGCCACTATCAGTTGGGTTCTTTAAATACGTATACGTATCCTTAAAAAGCATTCCCAAGGTGATGAGCGTCGCAAGCACAAGGACCAAGCCTCCCATGCTCTCCCAGGCAATTGATCGTTTACCTTTCGGCGCAAGATGACGCCATCTATCACCAAATGTCTCAGCAAGGCCGCCACATCCACAAATCCAGGAACAATACCGTTTGCCATTAAAAAGAACGAAAATCGGTAAAATGACAAAGGTTAAGAAGACACCCCAGATTATCCAGATCTGGTGGGGATCGTAGAAGAAGGTATAAAAGAAAAGGGGCCAGGCGTAGACGAGTCCATACGAGCGCCAAGCTTGATCGGCAAACGTCGGGTCTGTTGCTAGTTTCTCACCAACCCATTGATGCTCCACTGCCATCTGAAACAAATATTCAGGTACTATGAAGAACATAATCCATTGGAAGGCGATTAGACTAATGAATCGCCAGATTTGAAAGCTGTCTTTTCGCTCAAGACCCCAGCGTTTCAAGGCGTTGATGCCGAAGATGGTCATCAGTCCGGTATATAGGATGGTATACCAAAAAGACCAGGGCCGATCGAAGAACTTAAGCATCTCGTAGCCCCAGCCCTTGTAGGGCCAGAACTCTTCGCCAGCTCCCACTTTAATCCCATAGATCGCATGCCAAATGAGAAAGCTAATACCTAAATAGGAATAGCGATTGCCTTTCTTTCCACTAAAGACCAGAAAAACGAGACCAGCCGCTGCAGCGCTGAGCCAGCTCAATCCTTGTATCGTACTCGAATCGCCGCCAAAGAATGACAGACTGTATAAGACAAATACGGTTGCCAGGAGTGATGACCAGATGCTTCCACTCCATTCGTTTTCGAGTTTTAAGCCAAGTTTCTTGAGAAAGCGTATGGGGAGGTCCGCACCAATAAGTACAAAAGCGTGGTGGTAGGGAATTTCCCGAATATCACCACTCACATCGATGCTCGTCGTGCCATCGCTACCGAACTCTTTTACGTTGGAGCTAAACAGCACTTCAACTGAACCTGCCGCTTCGGCCTCTTTTAGTTTTCGCAAGTTGTCCTTGAACACACGGCCAAATTCGGGTTTGCGGTAGGAAAGGTAGACCTTATTTTGCTCGCTTAGTGCGATGGCCGCTTCAATCGCACTATTTCCGCCACCGACTACAATGATACTCTCGTCCTTGTATTTTTTCGGCGAATACAATCGATGGTAGACAATTTCTTGCTCTTCTCCAGCGACATTGAGCTTGCGGGGATTTCCTCGTTGACCAGTCGCTAGCACGACATGTCCGGCTAAATATTCTTGCTTAGAACTCTTCAGTACGAAAATTCCGTCGTCTCGCTTTTTTAACTCAAGCAACTCCTCTTCGGTTCGTACATCGAGCTTGTTGTCCTCAACAATGTTGTTCCAGCGGTCGACCAAATCTTCTTTTTGACTGCCATCAAGCCAGAGCTTGCCTTTCGCTGGTGTCGTATCCGGCTCGGCATAAACCCATTTCCCCTCTGGGAAGTTCTCGATCGTGTTGGCAATTTTTGATTTTTCAAGTGTGACGACCGAAAAGCCTTTCTCTTGCGCTGCCAGGGCGGCGTTGAGTCCGGCAGCTCCAGCACCGATAACGACGACATCGTGAATGCCATCAGTTTCGAGCCGATTCATTTTAGACTCTGGTTTCTTAGCGATCTCCTCGATGACATTGAAACCATCCGCCATCGCGAGTTTAATAACAGGAGCTCCGGCCAGATCCCCAATCACATACAGGCCTTTAATATTGCTCTCTTTCTTCGCACTAAACTGGGGTCGCTCAAATTTGCCCTCAGCACCATCTGCAAGTTTCAACAAATTCAATACTGAGTTTTCAATAAAGCGCTTGGGTGCAGTCAGTTTATGGGAAAGGGAACTTTCTTCCTTCATGCGATCCTCCTGTCCTTACTTGGTCGAGCGGGTCTGGGTCGCTTCAGATTCGTAGACTGGTGCGAGTGTACTTTTACAAGAGCCGCACTGGCGTGCTGATGGGTGGTTTGAATATCCGCAACTTGAGCAGGCAAGCGGCAAAGCAGTACGCAAGACCTTGGTGTGCCCTTCCGGGAGCGGGGCGATGCGCTCTCCCTTACTGCGAACGGAAAACGGTGCGAGAAGATTTCCACAAAGCCCGGCAATGAACCATTTTCTCGGATCCTGTCCATAGCGAATCGCCGCTGCCGCTGAAAGTCCTGCGAGCAAAATTAATGCGAGTATAACAACACCAGTAATCGTCCAACCCATGTTCGGCTCAGTCAACTCGGTCGCCTCAGTGAAAAGCGCTGCTTTGGGCTGAAGGGTAGTGAAATACTTTTCGGGGTGCTGCTTAAACTCTTGTAGCTTTGTTTTGTGGACGGTGACCCGTCTTCCACGAAGCAACATGCCGAGTCCGCTTTGATCGTCGATTGGAACATTACCGACCAGACAATAGTCTCCTTCGACCAGGGGGATCGATTGAGCCTGCTCAATTTCGTTTCGCAATTGCTCCTCACTGCTCGCGGCATCTGCCAATAGCTGCGTAGGGGCAATTGTGCATAAGGCGAGTAAGGCAAGGTTTAGCGAGACGAAAGAAAAGAGAAGGAGATGAAAAGGGGCGGGCTGTCGCGGTTGTTTCATATAGTCCATATACTTGCAGATAGACTATATGACAACAATGTCTGCCTATAGGAGACTGATTATCGCTCGCGCAAGTATTGCAGCATAAACTCCTGCGACAATATCGTCACACATTATTCCCCAAGCTCGTGGGAAACTTTCAACGGTGCTGACAGGAGGTGGTTTGAGAATATCGAAAATTCGGAAACAAACCAGTCCGATAAAAAGGTGTAAACTACTCTCGGTTAGACCCGTAACTGTGACGAAATACCCGGCGAATTCGTCGATGACGAATTCTTGGGGATCGTGATCCTCCTTGTCATATCGTGAAGAGCGCAGCAGGTAGCCGCAAGTCCACAATCCGAGAATAGTGCAGAGCACTGCGATGCTCGCACAAAGTACTACCTGCGAATCGGCTGCAACATTTCGAAATAGCAACAATGCCAGCACAAACGCGGCGATACTGCCTACTGTGCCAGGCATTTTCGGGCTGAGCCCCGACCAGCAACCCGTAGCCACAAATCGGGCGGCTTTATGTTTGAGAGTCCATTTTTCCATTGGGAGAAACCTTGTAGATCACCGTACAATACTCTATCATTTGCTCTTTAACCAGTAGGGATCAGCGAATGCTCACAATTGGCGAATATTCGATTTCAGTTCATATCACTCATCGGCTGAGCCTCGATGGCGGTGCGATGTTTGGCGCGGTGCCAAAGACGCTCTGGGAGCGACGCATCGAGGCAGATGAGAAGAACCGGATCCCAATGGTGACTCGATTGCTGCTGCTTCGATCAAAGGATCGATTCGTAGTTGTTGATACTGGATGTGGGGGCAAGTGGACTGAGAAACAAAATGAGATTTTTGCTTTTGAGGCGCACCACGAGCAAGAAGTTCATCAGCTGCTCGCCGATGCAACTGATGTCGTATTGACCCATTTCCATTTCGACCACGCCGGAGGTGTGAGTTACGTTGATGCAGCTGGTGTGCTGCAACTCAGTTTTCCCGAGGCGAAGCACTACGTACAAAGCGAGCACTGGTCCTATGCCAAGCAACCCCTTTCACGAGAAAGCGCCAGTTTTATCGAAGAAAATATCGCTCCGCTTACACAAGCGAATCTGACGCTTACTGAGGATTTACAAGAGATACTACCCGGTGTCCGAGTTCACAAGTTTACCGGCCACACCAAAGGCTATCAGGCGGTAACCGTTTCTGACGGCAAGACGACCTTGGCCTATCCCAGTGATTTGATTCCGACGGCCCACCATGTGCCAGTCGTTTGGTTGATGGGCTACGATATTTGTGCCGAGCGTACGGTTGCAGAGAAGCAGGCGTTTCTCGAGAAGGCGGTAGCTGAGGATTGGCTGGTAGTCTTTTCCCACGACAAGGATACGGCTGCGGGTCGGATTGGCGTAGATTCCAAGGGTCGATTCGAGTTGCGAGAAGTGGTGCAAATTCCTTCGTTCTCTCCCTAGGCCAGAGTGATATGTCGAATGTAAAAGTAGTCCGACAGTCTGTCGAAGAAGAACAAGTCGATCCTCAGCTCCAAGGGTCTAGAGGATTCCCACGGTCGGATACTGTCGCGCTGATTCTCATACTCACCTGGGGTCTGGTTTTCCATGGGATAGGACTAGACGCATTGGAGTACTTTCGCCACACCGAGGCCGATCGCACCCTTATTGCTTGGGAGATGATTACTCGGGGTGACTTCCTTGTGCCGCATCTCTTGGGATCAGAAATTCTCACGAAACCACCGCTGTTCTATTGGTTGCTTGCTGCGGTGTTTCAAATGACTGGCGAAGTTTCCGAGTTTAGTGCGCGCCTTACCTCGGCAGGTGCTGCGGTGCTGTTCTTGCTGTTTCACTATAGTTTTCTTCGCAGTGCTCGCTGCTCGCTTTTAGTAAGTTTGCTGGGAACGATGGTTCTTAGCACCAGTGTCTTGTTTTTCATTCTCGCATCGCTGGCCGAAATAGATTTGATCTATGGCCTGTTTTGCTCGCTGGCGCTCTATGCATCCTATCTCGGAACTGTTTCTGATCAAAAGCGCTGGATGTTTATCGCTTACACAGCCGTGGCCTTGGCCTTTCTTACGAAAGGGCCACCGATTGTCGTGTTGTTTGGCGTTCCACACGTTCTTTTCTTTGCGCTCAAGCATCGGGCAGAGAAGGTGCAATGGGTGAAGTTTATTCGATGGAATGTCGCTGCGGCTTTGCTGGCGCTGGCACTCGTCGGCGGATGGCTCTACCTGTTGGCAGGGGAAGTTGGTTGGCAGGCACTTGCAACTCAGTTTCGTGTTGAAATACTGGAGCGGATAGTTTCAGAGTCTTCCCGAAGTCGAGGGCCTTTCTTCTATTTGAGGAGTTGTTTTTCTGTCCTCGGCCACTGGAGCTTGTTTCTTGTCGCCCTCGCAGTTGTTTTATTTAAAGAGCGAGAGTTTGCACGAACTCGGTGGCGGCAGATGTCAACCGAGTTTAGAGATCTCTTTTGCTTCTCGGCGATAGCTTATTTGGCTGCGGTGCTCCTTTTGTCGTTTGCGGGGGGGAAATCGAATCGCTATCTCTTCCCAGTTCACGCCGCACTTACCGTGCTGGTTACGCTTAGTATCTACTTCATTCGTGGAAGTAAGACAGCAGAATGGCTTGTTAAACCCTTTGCCGTGGCCTTCGGTTTTGTCTGCGCCTTCGGCTTGCTGCTCGTTCCACTCGTTCTCACTGTGCCAGGTGTTTCGATCGGGGCGATGTATGGAGTGGCACTACCGATGGCGTTGTCGCTTGGCTTGCTTGGCGTGTCGGCGAGGCGAAAAAATGTCGCTGGAATTTTTATCTGCGTTGCCCTGACCGTGTTTGGCGTGCGACTAGGGCAGACACATATTTTTGCCCCGCATCGAAATGTGAAAAAAACGGTGAAGCCAGCAGTGGCCACCATCGACCAACAGCTCGCGCCGGGGGTGCCAATTTATACGGTCGAGATGTTTGAACGCTGGGTTCCGTATTATCTGATGCAGAATGGCCGAACGGTAAAGCGCATTACGCCAAGTCTGGCCCAAGAGCTGGCTGAGAAAGGCGGGAGGGTATCGCTCCTACTAAATGAAAAAGAAGAGGCTTGGAGAATCGCTCAACTTCGCCCAAGTGACCCGGACTTGCAGCTTCTGGCTCGCGTCAACCAAGAGACCCGCCCCTTGCTCTTGGTAGATGTCGCAGCTAAGCAGCTGCCGTTACTCAATCCACGGCTCTTGTTCCCCACAACTCCTAGTAAACCACCCAAGAATTTGGCTCTAGGTTACGAATAGATTTGCGACTTTCTGAAGTTCTCGTATTATCTGTATCCAAACTCAAATACCCCCTGCCCGGGTGGTGGAATTGGTAGACACACAGGACTTAAAATCCTGAGATCTTCGGATCGTGCGAGTTCGAGTCTCGCCCTGGGCATTTATTCCGCTTCGCTGCATAAATCCCCAGGGCAGTTTTCTTCTTCTTCCACTTCGTGGAGAGCGCTCTATCGCCGCGCAGGCGTTTAGGGGATGGGGATTGGCTTTTCGCGGTGTTTCGAAAGATGCTAATTCCGCTTCGCTGCATAAATCCCCAGGGCAGTTTTCTTCTTCTTCCACTTCGTG
>CBDUGV010000136.1:0-11058 GCA_965366815.1 uncultured Bdellovibrionales bacterium
TGAAAGCGGGTTACAAAGTTAAAGATGTGCTTTTAGGTTTTTTTGCAGACCGAGCAAGTCTGCATTACGCTACTTTGTTGGAGTGGGAAAACCCAGATCATAATTCAGCGAAGCGATCTATCGCAGTCGCACCACTCAAGGGTCTCAATCGCAAAGTCCGAGTTGCCGCGGCACAATTTCTTTTTCGAAGAATTAGTGATTGGGAAGAGTTCGAGAACACCGTTGAGTTTTTCGTAGATTCAGCAGATGCCTATCATTGTCATTTTCTGGTTTTGCCTGAACTGTTTACGAGTCAATTGTTTTCGACCATGCCCAGCGGTATTAGCTTTGAAGATGCGATTGAAGCGTTGGTTGACTACACTCCTCGCTACTTTGAGCTTTGTCAGCACCTCTCTACTTCTCGGCAAATTTATTTGATAGCCGGAAGTCATCCCGTGCGCCGTGAGGGTAAACTATACAATGTCGCGCATATGTTTACTCCAAGTGGAAAGTTGTACACCCAGGATAAACTTCATGTGACACCTACTGAACGGGAAGACTGGGGGATTCGAGCCGGGACGGGTATTACGGTATTTGATACTCCTTTGGGTCGAATTGCTATTCAAGTATGCTACGATATCGAGTTTCCGGAAGTTTCGCGTCTCATCGGCCTACATGGGGCTGATATTATATTCGTGCCGTTTAGCACTGATGATCGCAAAGCCTATAACCGAGTTCGCTATACTGCCCAAGCGCGTGCGATTGAGAACTGCTGTTATGTCGTGCTTTCGGGGAATGTCGGAAACCTACCGACGATCAAGAATTATCTTCTCAATTATGGTCAGTCTGCAATACTATCGCCTAGCGATCTCAATTTCCCGACGGATGCAATTGTCGGTGAAGCGGATCCGAATGTTGAGACAATGGTTGTCGCTGAGTTAGATTTGTCCTCGATTACAGCCCTACGAAACATGGGTTCGGTTCGGCCTCTTATTGATCGCCGGACAGACCTCTATTCAGTTGAAGCACGCATGCCCGTTTCCGTCGTTCGGGTTGATTAGAATAGCACTTAAGGAAGTAGACTATGATTCACCCTGACACCTGTTTAGAATTCATTAGCGAGACTGTTGGAGTCGGGGTTGTTGCGACAAAACCGATCGCGAAAGGAACAATAACCTGGGTCTCCGATAAGTTAGATCGCCGCTTTACCGTAGAAGAGCTTGAGACCCTCGGGCCGCTCTACGCTGAAACGATGAAAACGTACGCCTACCGCGATAGAAACGGAAAATACGTTTTTTGTTGGGACAATGGACGATTTGTAAATCATAGCTTTACCGCAAATTGCCTTACTACTGGCTATGATTTCGAAATCGCGATCCGCGATATAGCAGCAGGTGAAGAGCTTACAGACGACTATGGCTATCTCAATATAGATGAGCCTTTCACCCCATTGCCCGAGCCCGGCTGTGAGCGCACGGTCGTCTATCCCGACGACCTTCTCCGCTTCCACAAGGAATGGGACGTGCTTCTCCAAGGTGCCTTCGAGAAACTCTTAGACGTCGATCAGCCTCTGCAATCACTGGTGAGTAAAGAGATGTGGTCGGAGGCAACAAATGTTTCTCGTGGTACCGCTAAGATGCAGTCGATACTCAACTGCTATTATCGTCGACCCGAAGGGTAGGTGTAATTGCCCTCGTTAAAACCGGTCGCATTCACAGTCGAAGCAGCTTCCAAAGCTTTAGAATCAGCGACCTCGACGCCCTTTACGATACCAAAAGAAATCCGATTGATCTCCGGCAAGTAAAAACGGAGAGGGGGGGATTCGAACCCCCGGTGGGCTATGAACCCACACTTGATTTCGAATCAAGCACCTTAAACCGCTCGGACACCTCTCCTTAGCCAATTGAATTTCAAAACTGCACTAAGCCTGCGTGGCGTTTGAACGCACGGTGCGTGCACAGTCCAGTGCTGAGATACATTGTCCTAGTACAAGTGAACGTTCCACCGGGTGTATCAGGTATCGTAAGCTGTCGCTCGAATCAAGCACCTTAAACCGCTCGGACACCTCTCCTTAAGCTATTGAACTTTATAACCGCTCGGACACCTCTCCTCAAGCTTTCCTATCTCAAACCTAAAAGCCGTTAACTCATAGCTCTTTTATGATTTCTGGTATAAATTCTCTTAACATTGACTTGCTTATTTCTGGAAACGCCACATCGACAGGGGGCTCCAATGTTTCGAATTATGGATAATAAACGCAGAAACGTTAGTTGTTTAGGGCTAATTATTGCTCTAGTTTTCCTTACTACTTCACCTGTATTTGCCCAAACGCAGTATCAAATTGTAGCTGGAGAGAATATTGAATCGCTTGGTGGTCCGGGTGCAACCATCAATAGTGGTGATGTGCTCTCGATGCGCGGCGATACTCCGGGTTCCTATTGCTGTTCGGTACATACCGCTGACTCGACTACTGACGTGCCCCGATTCGGCTCTGGTCCCTACAACGCTTCGCCCACAGCGCCGCCTTCATTTACGAACGGCACGCCGCGAGGATTTGTAGAACCATTTCTGCCGATGACTAACTTTGTTTCACCGAGCGATCTTAATCGAGCACGGGTTTGCTTCGAAGGGAACGGTCCTGTCCAGTCGGCGAACCTTAGTTTTAAGTTTGGCAGCAGCGGTATGGACCCGGCGACAAATGTCCGAGTTCGATGCGACGAGACGACACTGTTTGGTGGGTTTAACACTTCTGCTTCGGGATTTAATTTCTTGGAGGTAACGAATACGCTTCGCGATCAACTCGCAAATGTTGACTCAACAATCCGTTTTCGCATTAGAGTAACAAGCGCAATTACCGGATTCGTATTGTTAGATTTACCATTTGATGTTGCCGCAGAACAGCGACGAGACGTTGACATTGGCGGTGCGGTAGGCGCCAATCAATTCGGTGCCATTGTCTTGACTCACGATGGTCCTCCAGGTTCAATCAGAGCAGTCCTGAGCCAGTATCGAAACGCGGCTACCGACGGCAGTTTGCAGCTGGTTCAAACTGCGCGGGAAGAATACAAGACACGCACTCAATTGGCGCAATAAAGGAATATATACACCGTCGAGTCTCTGATTTCGGCGGTGTAGTGCCTTTTGCCCGAAAGACCTCTACTGGATCGCGGTAAGATGTGCGTAGTTGCTTGCGGTGAACTTTGAGAAATTGTTCAGCTGATGAGAAGAGCTTGAAATCGTCAGCCGCTTACTCGCCTATTTCGAAAAAATTCTTTTAGCAAATCCGAGCACTCTTGCTGTAAAACTCCCGAATAGACCTCGGTGGAGTGAGGGAGTCCCGGGTGTTGCGATACGTCGAAGACTGAGCCGCAGGCACCTTGCTCTGGATCTTCAGCGCCGAAGTACACTTCCTTGACGCGGCTAAGCAAGATTGCGCCTAGGCACATGGTGCAGGGTTCTAGTGTTACCAGCAGTGTGGCATTATCGAGTCGCCAGTTCGCTTTTCTCTTTGGAGACTCGCGCAGGACAAGTAATTCTGCGTGTTGGGTTGCATCGCCTTCGGTTTCGACTCGATTATGCGCCCGGGCAACGACTTCACCATCGACGACCAGCACAGCACCGACTGGAACTTCACCGAGTGCGGCGGCTTTCTTGGCCTCAACGATGGCTTCTCGCATGAATAGTTCGGGATTATCGATGGGCATAGTCTTCTTGGCTCGTATCCAGCTTGGGACAAGGCAATACATATCTCTTTATATTATCAGCGTTAGCTACCACGATATCTGTTCTTAAACTTCTTTCGATGAAGTTGGTAGCGGTAGCTTTGCTCGCCATCGCGATCCATGCCACTGATCGAGTGTATCTCCTAGCCGCTTTGGCGAGAAAACGAGTAATCTGCTCTGAACTTGATTTCTGCGGTAGAACACTCTATGAATCTAGTGCTTCAGAACTCAATTGAGGAACCCAATGAGCCAATTTCCGCTTATTCGTCCGCGCCGATTGCGGAACTCTTCACAGCTCCGACAGATGGTTGGAGAGACCAGCCTCTCACCGAAGGACTTTATTTATCCGTTATTTGTTCGCTCCGGTTCGAATGAACGGCGGGCTATTAGTTCTATGCCGGGGTGTGCACAGATTTCTATCGACCTGCTCGAGCAGGAAATCGAAGAGATTCAGGCACTTGGGATTCCCTCAGTCCTCTTGTTTGGCATTCCCGACAAGAAAGATGCTGTAGGTAGTGAAAACTGCCATGCCGAGGGCATCGTGCCTCAGGCGATCCGCCAGATTAAGGAATTGGCCCCAGAACTCGTTATTGTTTCTGACATGTGTTTTTGCGAGTACACCGATCACGGGCATTGCGGGGTAATCAACACTCCTTATACGAAGGATTATAACGACAAGCTTCCAGAAGGATATTTGCTCAACGACCCCACCTTGGAACATTTGGCCAAGGCCTCTGTAGTTCATGCTGAAGCTGGAGCTGACATTATTGCACCCTCGGGAATGCTCGACGGGATGATCGGGGCGATTCGAGCCGGCTTGGATCGAAATGGTTTTGAGCACACCACGATAATGAGCTACTCGGCCAAATATGCCAGTGGGTTCTACGGACCGTTTCGCGAAGCGGCCGAGGGAGCACCGCAATTTGGTGATCGCAAGCAGTATCAAATGGATCCAGGCAATGCGCGTGAGGCCCTGCGCGAGACTGAATTGGATATTGGCGAAGGCGCGGACATTGTCATGGTCAAGCCAGCAATGGCTTATCTCGATATAATTTCTCAAATTAGTCAGCAATTCGACGTGCCAGTTGCCGCCTACCAAGTCAGTGGCGAATATGCAATGCTGCATGCGGCTGCAGAGAGGGGTTGGCTCGATTTGGAAAAGACTGCACTTGAAAGTCTCACTGCCATTCGTCGCGCCGGAGCGAAAATAATCATCAGCTATTTTGCTAAAGATGCTGCAAAATGGATAGCAAAGGCCTCCTAGCTCGTCTACTTCCCAGCAATCATCTACGGGTGAAACCTAACTTAAGCGAAATATTCGTTGGTACAATGGTGAGCATGAATCTTCTAAGATTATTGAGTATCGCGATGCTGCTGAGCTACGTCAGCTGCGGTGGCGGTGGTAAGGGCGGTCCACCGGAGGGAATGGCAGTCCCAGTGATAGCCGGGAAGGTTGAGTCGCGCAACATTCGCGACGAAATTACCGTCGTTGGAGACCTCGCAGCCGATGAAAGCGTTCGGATTCAGAGCGAGATGCAGGGGTATGTTGCGGAAGTGCAGTTTGACGAGGGGCAGAAGGTTGCGCAGGGCGATGTGTTGCTGACCATCAATCAGGACAAAAGAGCGGCAAGTCTCGCGGAAATCAAGGCGAATTTCAAATTGGCTTCTGCCAATCTCAAGCGCGACAAAGAACTGCTGGCGAAAGGGACGATTTCTTCCAAGGAATACGACCAATCACTTTCGGCGTTTCAGTCAAGCAAGGCCGCGGTAGAGCGTCTCAGACAGGAACTTGGCGATGCAACGATTCGCGCACCATTTGCTGGAATTGTTGGCGCTCGAAAAGTCAGCCCCGGTCAGATGATTGGGATGGGTGAGACGCTTACAACGCTTGTGAAGTCGGACATCATGAAAGCCGAATTCAAGATTCCAGAACGCTATCTCAGTAGCCTCGCCGTGGGACAAAAGATTTCTATCAGTGTGTCCGCTTATGCCGACAAGCAGTTTCCCGGTGAGGTGTTTTTCATCGACCCCTCAGTCGATGTGGTTACCCGAACAGTATTTGTGAAGGCAAAGCTTGATAACCCAGACGGTATCTTGCGGCCGGGGATGCTTGCCCGGGTGAAGCTCGTGACCGATGAACGTCTTGCGTTAGTTATCCCGGAGACGGCGATAGTGCTCGATAAGAGCGGCCCAAAGGTGTTTGTTGTGCAAGAAGATAGCACAGTAGCCCTGAACTCCGTTCGCTTGGGTAAGCGTATGGCGGGTGAAGTCGAAGTAGTTGAAGGGCTGACAGCTGAAGCAACTGTCGTGTCTGAGGGGACTCAAAAATTGCGACCGGGTGCCCTCGTGAAAGTTTCGCAGTCCAAACCAAAAGGAAACTAGTCAGATGTTTCTGCCTGAGTTGAGCATCAAGCGACCTGTGCTTGCCTCAATGATGAATCTTGCCCTGATCCTTATCGGGCTGGTTTGTTTATTTGAACTGCCGGTGCGTGAAGTTCCAGATATTGATCCGCCAATTGTTACCGTTACTACAACGTATACCGGTGCGAGTGCGAACGTGGTTGAGACAGAAGTCTCAGAGCGCTTAGAAGAGGTCATTAACGGAATAGAGGGGATTAAACGGCTGACGAGTGAAAGCCGTGAGGAACTCAGCTCGGTGACCGTCGAGTTCTACCTCTGGCGTGACGTAGATTTGGCGGCTCAAGACGTGCGCGATCGAGTCGCCCGAGCCCGCGGTCAATTGCCCGATGATATCGAAGAGCCAGTTGTCGCTAAGCAGGAAGCAGACGCCAGTCCGATAATGTGGGTAGCGGTATACAGTGACCGCTATTCGACGCTTGAGATTACCGATATCGCTGAGAATCTTTTGCGGGACTCGCTTCAGACCGTTCAGGGAGTGAGTTCAGTCATTCTTGGTGGGTCAAAACGCTATGCGATTCGCTTGCGGCTTGATTCGGATCTAATGGCGGCTCGTGGAGTTGCCGTGCTTGACGTAGAGCGAGCACTGCGCGAGCAGAATGTCGAACTACCGAGTGGACGAGTTGAGAATCTCGATCGCGAACTGACGATTCGTACGCTGGGTGAGTTGAAGAGCCCTGAAGAATTCAATAACCTGGTACTGCTGAGAGACGGCTCCACTCTGGTTCGCCTACGCGATATCGGCTACGCCGAAAAGGGAGTTGAGAACGAGCGGACGATCGCCAGATATAACTCCCGCCCGGCAATGGGCTTGGGAATTGTCAAACAGTCCAAGGCGAATACTATTGCAGTGGCAGAAGGTATTGTTTCTGAACTTGAAAAACTTCGCCCACTGATTCCCGAAGGAATCGAGACGTTCATCGCCTACGATGAATCGCGTTTTGTCGATTCTGCAATTACCGAAGTGTGGCGAACCTTGGCGATTGCCTTTGGATTTGTTGTTCTGACAATCTTTTTCTTTCTAAAGAATGTACGCTCGACGTTTGTCCCGGCGCTGACGATTCCCGTTTCTATATTGGCAACTTTTGCCGTCCTTAGCTTGATGGGCTACTCGATCAATATTCTGACGATGCTGGCCTTGGTGTTAGCAATTGGGCTGGTGGTCGATGACTCGATCGTCGTGCTGGAGAACATTTACCGCCATATCGAAAACGGCCTCGCGCCGTTGCAAGCGGCGCATGCCGCGATGAAGGAAATTTCCTTTGCGGTCATTGCAACCACAGTCGCACTGGTCGCGGTATTTCTGCCGTTGGCCTATCAAAAGAGTATTACCGGGCGCTTGTTCACCGAGTTTGCCGTAACGCTTTGTGGCGCTGTGATTGTATCAACTTTTGTAGCATTAACGCTGACGCCAAGCTTCGCGGCGCGTTTGCTCAAACCAATTAAGAATCGAGATGCTGCACCAGATTTTGTTGCCAGACTCGCTCAGCGATATCTGCGAGGCCTTACGTGGTCACTCGATCATCGAAAGACGATTATCGTCTTCGCTATGATTACTATTGGGTTGTCTGCCATACTCTATGGCCGGTTGGAGAAAGAGTTTCTGCCCGACGAAGACAAAGGGCGACTGTTTACTTTAGCACTTGCTCCAGAAGGAGCGACCCCTGACTACACTGATAGAATGATGCAGCAAATGGAGTCCATTATCGGCGAGGTCTCTGAGGTTGCAGGGTTCTTTTCAGCAGTCGCATTACCCCGCGAAGGTCCGGGTAAGGGAAGTGAGGGCTTGATGTTTGTGCGTTTTGCGGAAGAACGAGATCGCACTGTCCAGGACATGCTTGCCGGTCCGAAAGGATTGCGAGCGAGATTCTTCACTGAGGTGGAAGGTGCCTTTGCCTTGGCGATTCTTCCGAAATCCGTTGGTCGAGGCTTTAATCAACCGTTTCAACTCAACCTACAGTCAAATGATCTTGATAAACTTGGCGAATACTCGTCGATGTTGGCCGGTCGTCTGCAAGCCGAAGGGATGATGAACGGCGTTCGCTCGGGATTCCAGTTCACCAAGCCACAGCTCGATGTGGAGATAGAACGAGACCGAGCTGCTTCTTTGGGTGTCTCGATTCAAGATATTGCGCGAACCCTGCAAATTCTTTTTGGGGGGAGAGACCTCAGTACGGTCAAATTAGCTGGAGATCAATATGACGTTATCGTCCAGCTCGATCGAAAGTCCCGCCTCTTACCAAGCGATCTGGAGCGCGTGTATGTTCGAAACGATCGCAACGAGTTAGTGCAGTTAAACAACGTAGTTAAGTATCGTGAAACTGCCGGTCCAAACGCAATCTTTCACTACAACCGGGTGCGCTCAGCTGCGATTGAGGGTACGCCCACCGGTGAAGTGCCGCTTGGTACTGTAATTCAACGGACTGAAGAGCTTCTTGCCGAGACAATGCCCGAAGGGTTTCGCTACGAATGGGGTGGTGAGGCCTCAGATTTGAAAGAAGCGGGGCAGGACACGCTCTTCGTGCTGCTGCTCGCGCTTGTAACGATCTATATGGTGCTTGCGGCGCAGTTCGAAAGTTTGATCCACCCGTTTACGGTAATGTTAGCTGTACCGCTAGCGGCTGTGGGGGCATTCGGCAGTCTTTGGCTATTGAGTGGTGTTAATGATCTTGGGGCCGGAATGTACGGTTGGGCAAACTATGCGCCAGATCCACCGGCGATTGCCGGGGTACTCTCGGCGATTGTTCCCCGAGTGCCCGCGATGACGATCAATATCTTTAGTCAGATTGGAATGGTCCTTTTACTTGGCTTGGTGACCAAGAATTCTATCTTGCTGGTTGAATTCGCCAATCAGCAAATGGAGAAGGGGTTGTCGGCTCGTGATGCGATGAAGGAAGCCGCACTCATTCGCTTTCGTCCTATTTTGATGACTGCCGTTGGTACCATTACCGGAATTTTGCCGATAGCTATTGGATTTGGCGCTGGTGCTGAGAGTCGACGACCAATGGGTGTTGCTGCGGTTGGTGGAATGTTGAGCGCAACTATTCTTACGTTTTTCGTTATTCCAGTGGCCTATACGATTTTTGATGACCTTCGTCGGAGTCGTCGTGGCCGGGGTACAGTGAATACGCTTCTTTCTCTCCTCATTTGCGGAACTGTTACTTTGTTCCCGGCGATGATTCAGGCAGAGACGGACAGCGATCCGCTTCAAAACCTCGATTTAAAAAAGTCGCTTGAATTGGCAGTTGAGAATAATAGCCAGATTGCCATAGCAAAGAAACTTATCCAAAAGCAGCACGATGTAGTGATTGAGGCGCGATCGGGATTGCTCCCTTCACTCGATCTCGAGGGGCAATTTGAATTTACCGATGACAAGTTAATCGAGAGTTTTGGGAGCCAAGAATTCGGAACGCAGAAGAACTGGGATGTTTCCTTAGAAGCTACTCAAGCAGTGTTTTCTGGTGGGAAGAGTGGGGCTGGCCTCAAGCAACAGCGATTGTTAGAGCAAGCCGCTACTTTAGAACTTCGTGAAGTTGCTTTGGATGTATTGCTCCAGGTGTTTGAGCGGTTCTATGACGTGCTCCTTGCTGAAGCACAACTGAAAGTTCGCGAAGAATCGGTCAAATTGCTGGAGCAGGAACTGAGTCAAGAACGGGCCAAATTTCAGTCTGGCACAGTCTCTCAGTTCAATGTGTTACGTGCGGAGGTTGAAGTGGCAAATGCTCGTTCTCCGCTCATTCGCGCTCGAAACGAGATTAATCTTGCCCGTGAAGAACTGCGAAGGATTATTGGAATTCGTCGGACGCGAATCGATCCGAATGCTGCCGAGATGCAGGTTTCTGGAAAGCTCGATTATCGCCCGGTCGATTTGACGATAGAAGATGCATTATCAGCTGCGAATAAGGCACGACCTAGAGTGCAACGCTTAGATTTGCTAGTCGAAGCTGCGGAGCGTGGTATTCGGGTGGAGGTTGCGAGCTACTATCCGTCTATCGATTTATATGCTTCCTACAATGTTGAGAAGTCGAGATTCTCCGAAGACCTGGATGAAACGCTTGATGGGTGGCGAGGTGGACTCAGAGCAAAGTGGAATCTGTTTGGTGGTTTTGAAACAAAGTCGCGCGTCGATCAGGCACGAGCCAGTATGCAAATTTCAGAAGCCGAGCTACGCCAGGCACGGCTCGATGTCGAGGTTGAGACTCGCCGCGCTTTTTCAAGTCTGCGCGAGGCTGAAGCATTGGTGCGGGCTTCTGAGAAAGTTGTCGAGCAAGGAACTGAGAGTCTTCGCTTGGCGCGCAATCGATTCTCGGCTGGCGCTGGTACGCAGCTCGACGTGCTTGATGCTCAGGTTGCACTTACCGAAGCTGGTTCGAATCGAGTTCAAGCGCTCTACGATTACAATGTGGCCTTGGCTCGGCTTCGCCGAGCAATGGGCGCAGCCCCGCGAAATTATTAGACTCTAGTGGATCGCAGGAGACCTTGTTCCAAGGAATGACTTGGGGAACACGGCTCTAGTAGGTGCCTGCGCCGTAAGGCGCTAGTTGGATCTCTCTAGCATTGCTGTCTCGTGGAGAGCCGAACACTGTGGCTAGGAGCGATCCCAGGCTAAGATGGATGAATGTTCTTCTACGCATAGAACTTCAGTTTGCCGCAAAAAGCCGCCAAGTACAAGTGGATATACGCCCACAAATATAGTAATCTGCCAGTCCATGGGAACTCGAAGTTCATCAAATCTACAGAAATCGGAAGCGGCATTTTCGGAATCTGCTCTCCCAGATCGTGGCATTTCAGATCGCGGCTTTTCAGACGGTGGAATTTCAGACGGTGGCTTCGCCGAGGTAGCTCTGGACGCCACTGCTGCGTCTTTCAAGGAGACTCTGACTCATTATATTCACATTAGTCGACCGGACCATTGGTTTAAGAACATCTTCGTCTTACC
>CBDUGV010000137.1:0-11047 GCA_965366815.1 uncultured Bdellovibrionales bacterium
AGACACCCTTGGCACGGCCAAGGTGTTCCATAAAAGTTTCTGCATCGATGCTTGAGCCACAGAGGACCACACCGACTCGTTTACCGAGCAGTTTCTCGCGAAGTGGACCGAATATTCCGGCACAGGCCGCGGCTGCAGCAGGTTCGACGGCAAGCTTTAGGTCGTAGAACAGATAAGCCATCGACTCACACATATCCTGATCACTTACTCGTACGACTTCATCCAAGTACTGACTGCAGAGAGAAAAACTTTTCGGCAAGGCGTAGGGAGCTCCCAAACTATCGGCGATAGTTTCAACCTTTTCCAAAGTCTGAGGTGAGCCAGCGGCAATGCTGCGATAGATGGAATCTGCCCCTTCAGGCTCGACTCCGTATACCTTACAATCCGGCAGACGTTGTTTTACGGCAGAAGCAACACCGGCCGCCAGACCACCGCCACCGACCCCAACGACAACGGCATCAAAAGGTTGTGCTGATTGCTCGACGAACTCTAATCCAAGAGTAGCCGTTCCAAGAAATGTGTTCTCACCCTCAAATGGGTGAACAAAGATTCGACCCTCTTCCTTGCGAAGCTCTTCAACTTTCTCAAAGGCCGCCTTCAAGCTTTTCACTAGGACGACTTGCGCACCGCGGCTCTTGCATTTTTCTATGCGCACCTTGCTCACGAATTCGGGCATTACTACTTTTGCATCAATACCCAACTTCTCCGCGGCATATCCAACGGCAATAGCGTGATTCCCGGCACTCACTGCAACCACACCACGTTTTTTTTCTTCTTCGCTCAGATGCATCATCACAAGAAGTGCACCACGAACCTTGAAGCTCCCAGCAAACTGCATGAGTTCCAATTTGGCGATCAACTCAGTGTCTGCACTGAGCGTTCGTTCGATCACTTTGCCGACCCAGGGGACCACCGGAGTTTTAAGGATATAGCCGTCGAGTTTCTTCTGAGCTTCGCGAATCTGTTCTAAGGTAGGAGCTATCACCGTCATACGCACTATTATAACTCTCTTCGGCCCTGAAAGGACATAGTAAGAGTCATCTCATCCGCATACTCGAGCTCGCCTCCCTTTGGCAAACCCTGTCCGATCCGGCTCACTCGCACTCCAAGCGACTCAACCTCTCGCGCTATATAGAGTGCGGTCGCCTCACCATCCACAGTGGCGCTCGTCGCAAGAATGAGTTCAGACACAGGACGCGCTATCGGGTCTTCTTCATTCGGTTCATTGAGGCGTTGTAACAATTCTCGGATCTTAGTTTGCTCAGGACTGACTTTACGAAGTGGCGACCATACGCCATGCAGCACATGGTAGAGCCCTCGGAAACCACCACTGCGCTCGATTGCAAATACATCTGCCGGTTTCTCGACCACGCACAGCATCGCTGAGTCACGATTTGTGCCACTACAAACCGAACAGAAATCCGAATCACATAAAAAATGACAGATGCGGCACAATGTAGTTTCGCCTAAGGCCTCGCGAATCGAATCAGCTAACAACTGGCTTTGCTCCTCGCTTTGCGTCAGCAAGTGATAGGCAAGTCGCGTCGCACTACGCTCGCCTATCGAGGGGAGTTTACTCAGTTCATTTATCAAACGGCGCATAGCCGCTGGGTAGGTAAACGGCATAGTGAACTACACTTGTACTCGGTTATAACCCCGGAATCGGAAGACCGCCTGTGAGCTTCGACATCTCTTCCTTCATCAGATCTTTTGCTTTGCGAAGCGCTTCGTTCGTTGCAGCCTGAACAAGATCTTGCAGCATGACAACGTCTTCTGGGTTCACCACAGTCGGATCGATCTGTATTGAACACAGCTCGAATGCACCATTGGCAACAACAGTCACCATGCCACCGCCTGCGCTCGCTTCAACTTTCTTCTTCTCGAGCTCATCCTTCATTTCAGACATATTTGCCTGAAGCTGTTGAGCTTGCTGGAGGATATCTCCTAGACCACCTGGTAATTTCACTGAATGCCCTCCTCGGCAACTACGCGAATCAAACACACGCTAACGCGTCGTCGGTAGTATCGCCACCTTTTCTATCGTACTCCCCTCAAACGTCTCTAACGCCGACTGAACCAAGGGATCATTTCGCGCTTCTTTCTCTATGCGCTTTCGACGCTCTCCTCTCTTTCGAGCTTCATCCGCGGCAATAGAACCAGGTAAAGGCTTATTCTGAGCGGGCGCAACAGCAGCAACTTTTGCACCATCACCATTCGCCGAATCTCCAGCACCAGGCTCTTCAAAACGCACCGTCCAATCATCACTTCCGCTATAGCTGTGAAGACAACTCTTCAAAGTCTTCAACTGCTCGCCTTCGCCAATTGCTTGACTATCGAACTGCGATGCTTCCATGACCAATTGCCCGCCGACAAATTGCTTCGGCGAAACTCGCTTGAGAAATACTTCGAGCATCGGTTCTCCACGTGATTTCACATGCGCGATGAATTCCTGCCAGGACGGATTGAAACTAGAAGCAGAAACAGCTGCTTCTGCTCTCTTGACCCCGGCTGGAGTTGACACCTATGCTGCTTCATTCGGTGTTTCTTCCCCGGCAGGCTCAGATTCCTTCCTGGCTGGTGAACTCTTTTGGGAGGGATTTGCATTGGCATTCGAGGCAGGCACATTGGCTGGAGCTACTGCCGCACGTGGTGACGCCGCAGCGCCTGCACCCAAAGCTCCAGACGATCCCAATCGCTCGAGCTTCTCAATCAATTCGGGAAGTGGGCGCAGAGAGGTCAAGGCCGCCATTTTCGCGAGCCCAGCTTCCAATACAAATCGCGGAAAACTGCTGTGCAATGCTCGTTGAGCGCACTGCTCCGCCAAATCAAACAGCCGCTGCATATCGACAGAAGAGACCTCTTCGACCTGAGCGCGAAGCTGAGCAAGCTGCTCTTCGGTAACTTCAAGACTCCGCTGAAAAAGCCGTTCTTCTTTCGCTTTGGCACCACCAACTGCCACGAGTAGCAAGTTTCTCCAGTGCGATATAAAATCACCGATAAATGCGCGAACATCGATGCTCTGATCGAATGCCTCGTCAAGTAAATCGAAACAAGCCGCCGGATCCCGAGCAAAGACGGCCTCACTTTGTCGAAAGAAATAGCTTTGATCTAAAGCGCCAAACACCCGTTGTGTTTCATTCAGGGTTATTCGCGCTTCCGAAAAAGCGATTAGGCGATCAAACATCGACTGAGCGTCGCGCATGCCTCCCTGAGCCCGGCGAGCGAGAAACTGTGTCACTCCGTCTTCAACTTCGAGCTTTTCAAGCTCAGCTATTTCACTAAGCCGATTGGCAATTACATCGATAGAGATCCGTCGAAAATCGTGTCGCTGACAACGAGAAATTACCGTCTCAGGAATCTTATGAGGCTCCGTCGTGGCAAACACAAAAATAGTATTCGGGGGCGGTTCTTCCAGGCTCTTAAGCAAGGCGTTAAACGCTGCCACCGAGAGCATATGGACTTCGTCGATAATATAGATCTTGTATTCAGAACCGGGAGGAGGCAGAGATCTAAGCGAATCAATTAAATCGCGAACATTGTCGACGCTGTTATTTGACGCACCATCGATCTCCCAAACCGCCATACTGGAAGATTTGGCAATTTCCTTGCAGTTTGTACATTCACCACATGGCTCGGCGACCTCGCGCGCATCTGCTCCAACATCGGACTCTGCAGGGAGTTCTCGACCGGTGCAATTAACTGCCCGAGCGAATACTCGAGCCGAAGTGGTCTTACCAACCCCGCGAGGCCCAGTGAAAAGCAAGGCGTGGGGAACCCGTCTTCGAACAATCGCATTCGCCAGTGCCTTACTAATATGCTCCTGACCAACAATTGATCCAAAAGTCTGAGGACGAAACTTCCGGGCGAGAACGAGGTACGACATATTTCTTGACGAGATAGGTGTGATAAAGTGGGCCGAAACTCCACGACACAGAGAATTGAGCGCTACCGCTGCTCCCTCTCGGGCCTGACGGGATTCACGCGTCCTCTTGCGAGAAGCCCGACCCAGGATTGTTATAGCCCAGTACTTTGGTGAAGCAAAGATACCTAGTAAGCTAAAGTGAAAATTTTGCGGGGTTCCTTAGTCACCGCAAGGTTTAAAATCAATTTTAAGGTTTTAGAACCACTCTAGCGCTCGTTCGAAACAAACAACCGCCCATGGCCCATTAGAGAAGACTTCGCTTTCTTCCGCCAAGACACTCGCATTGAAGCGAAACGACCAGCGGTACTTCGGGAATGTCTGCAATGCCGAGCTCTCGAGCTCAGCCGCATAGCATTCGTCGGCAATTCCAGGAATTATCAACTGTTTCCCAAGGTTTGGAGAATTTCTCACCCAAACGTCAAAAAACAAGCCAAGTCGTTCAGCAGCACTGGCACTTTCATCATCTGAGATAGTACTCACAGAATCCGCAAGCGCCGCCAGCCGTATCCCTTTGACTACCGCAGGAACAAGGTCAATTCCTCCCACCTCCAAAGCCCAAAGCTCCTCCCGTGTGTACCAACGCCATCTGAGCAAATCAATTCCCTCCGATTGCATGTAGGCAAGTAGTCCTTGAGCAGTACGAGCCGTGGGCTCGTCTTCAAACGCAAAAATGACCGAGTGTTCACCGTCCTCAAGTGGGCGAATCATTCCATTGGCTTCGCAGAATTCGCTAGCAAGTAGCGATTCCGCAACCTCAAGAACCTGCCCAGCAACCTCAACGTCCATGACATCTCCTCCTGATGTACTGGGCAAAAAACCGAATTGCAGTGACCCGATGCCACCGCATGATAATCCGCCCAAAAAATCGCGAATTACCACAAGTGGCATGAGAGTTTTCTTCACATATAGGCACTAGGGAAAGAAGAGTTGTAGATTGCCGATAAACGAAATCAAAAACAACGTTTTCTATGGCAATCCAACTAAGAGGAGGAAATTACTGATACTTTTCAAAAAAAGAAATACGAAAAACCAAAAAAAGCCTACACAACCCCCAAAAAAGCCTGCGCGGCCCAAAAACCTGCGCGGCCCAAAAAGCGGCACGCACCCAAAAACTGCGCGGCGAAAAAGCCTGCGCGGCGCTGAGCGCCCTCCGCGGAGCGGAAGAAGAAGAAGATATAGGCACGTTAGTGCCAAGCGCGGCGCTGAGCGCCCTCCGCGGAGCGGAAGAAGAAACATCCGCTCTTTTCCGTCTCGCAGCTGAGAAACGGAAAAGAGCGGAGAGGGTGGGATTCGAACCCACGGAGGGCTATTAACCCTCACCGGTTTTCAAGACCGGCACCTTCAACCACTCGGACACCTCTCCTGTAATTGCTCAATCAGCAATTACAGGAGAGTCCGCCGTCGCTGACGCTATGGCGGACCGAAGTAGATCCTGCTTAGATCAAATAACTCTAACAATGTCTGCCCGCCGTCGCTCAAGCTAGGGCGGACACTTGCTAATTCCCTTAGGGGAATTAGCAAGTGGCGGAGAGGGAGGGATTCGAACCCTCGGTGCAAGTTTCCCCACACACTCACTTAGCAGGCGAGCACCTTCAGCCACTCGGTCACCTCTCCGTAAGTAGCTAAATTTATGTAGCCAGTAGGATTATAGCTTTAGTGCCGGTTTATCAAGAGACTTGCTGCATACATTTTCAATTAGCACATCAATCAACTCTGCTATTTCGAGAAAATAAGCAAAAACTTGATCACCGCTGTGTGAAACACTATATAACAGCGTTCGTTCAGTTCACACGCACCCGTAGCTCAGCTGGATAGAGCAATTGACTACGAATCAATAGGTCGGGCGTTCGAATCGCTCCGGGTGCGCTTTTCTCTCAAAATGTACATTCACATTTTTGACTATTATACTGCGCCTTGATAGAGCCTTTACTCTGCTCTCTCACTTTCCCATCTGGTGAAACTGACCTACGCGCGCATCGGGCTACTACCCGGTGCACGCGCTCAAGCGCAAGGTTTGTAACCTGCCACCGAACTTCCCCCACCCCTTAAACTCCTTTTCGCTCGGAGGCATCAGATATGTCGAACGATTTACTTCGCAGTGGTGGCATTGGCCAACGACCACTCTACAACTTGGGAGGAAACTTCCCGATTGAACCAGAGGCCTTGGGTTCGCTGTTGGCACAGTACCTCTGCCAAACGGAGCCAGAACTGTCGATTGTTCGACCCGAGGAAGTCGTGGCGGTAATGACTCCGCACATTGATCACTATCGAGGTGCACCCGTCTACGCCTCCTGTGCTCGCGTATTGGAAGCGATACCGCGCCCCGACCTGATTGTGCTGATGGGCACGCATCACAACGAGGACGCCGCCAGTCTTTTCCACGTCGACAACCGAGATATGATCTCGCCGCTTGGTTGCGCACCCTGCGCAATTGGTGCCGTCGAATATCTCTGCAGTCGGTTTTCGCATTTCCCGTCGTTTGAAACGACCTATGCGGAACTCGACCAAGAGTGGTCGTTGGAAATGACCCTACCGATACTCCAGCATCGATTAAGTCGGTTTGCAGCATCACCTGAGGCGATTTCGCAATGAACAGATGCCAGTCATCCTGCCGATTACCGTCGGTTGGATGAAGTCGTTCCTGCGGAGCAACCGTGAGCCTTGTGAATCGGATGAGATCCGTAGCTTCATACTACTGCTGGGACAAATGCTCTCGGAGATGCATGAAGCCGGTATGCGAGTGCTACTCTGGAATGCGGTGGACTTCTCTCATGTCGGTACATGGCATGGTGATACCGAGCCACATATCGATCGTTTCGAAGACCGCATCCTGCAGAAAGACCGCCAGGTCCTCGAAGTTCTCAACAGCGGCGACGAGCAACGATTGTTTGAGACATTCGCGGCCGATAACAACAAGTATCGCAGCGATGTTTTCGAACCGCTCTATGTGATGCTAGCGGCGCTGCGTGCAGCTCGTGGCTATGCCGCTGTTGGCCAGACGATCGACTATGAACTTACCGCTCGAATCGAGCGACGAGGTCATAGCGAATGGGACAACATCGTCAGCTTTGGCGCCACATACTGGAGGTGATCAACATGTCGGGGGCAAATGCGGTTGTATCAAGGAGGTAATACAATCGCATTTGCTTGGGCGCGCACCCCGACTCTGATATATCTGTCCACTTCCCCCGAGAACGGCAGAAAGAACAGACTATGAACAGGAAACGAGTTCTGATTATTGGCGGCGGAGCTGCTGGCTACTTCGCTGCGATAACTATCGCAGAACAGCATCCGAACTGCTTGGTATGCATCGCTGAGTCAAGCAACAGACCATTGCAGAAAGTGGCGATCTCCGGCGGTGGGCGATGCAATGTCACCCAGGCGTGTTTCGATGAACGCCGGCTGGTCGAAGCGTATCCCCGCGGCAAACGCGAGTTGCGCGGCCCTTTCTCGCGCTTTCAGCCACGAGATACTGTAGCTTGGTTTCAAAATCGCGGTGTTCGGCTAAAAACAGAGGAAGACGGTCGAATGTTCCCAACCAGCGATTCTTCGAAAACGATAATCAACTGTTTTGAAAAAGCCAGGACAACGGCAAATATAGAGCTCCGATTGCGGACAAAAGTACTTCAACTTCGAAAATTGCGAGGAGAAGGTCTAGAAGCGACGCTTCGCAACCAGAACGAATCGACAACGGAGCAGTTCGACGCAGTAGTGATGGCTTGTGGAGGATCGAAGTCTGGATACCAGATCTGCGAAGAACTAGGACACCACATAGAGACACCCGTGCCTTCGCTCTTTACCTTTGAAGTGAACGACAAACGTCTCAGTGATCTATCCGGCGTAAGTGTTGTACGAGCAGAGATTACGCTCAGTGCTGAAAACATGAAGCCACTCAGTGACACGGGCCCCCTCCTCGTAACGCACTGGGGATTTTCAGGTCCGGCAATTATTCGACTCTCAGCCTGGGGGGCTCGCCCGCTCTGTGCAAATAAGTATCAAGCGAAGCTTACGATATGTTGGTGCCCCGATTCCTCAAAAGCGGAACTAAGCCAACAGCTGGATCAACTGAAACGAGAACATCCTCGAAAACTCGTCCTAAAAACGCCGGCACTCGAGCTACCCAAACGTCTTTGGGAAAGTTTGTGTCTTGCATCAGGCATCACCGAGGAAACTCGCTTCGCTGAGTTGCGCCGCGCGATGGCAACTCAATTGGAAGCAGAACTATTTGAGGGTCAGTATCAGATTTCCGGTAAAGGTGTTTTCAAAGAAGAGTTTGTAACCTGCGGTGGAGTATCCTTGCGCGAAGTGGATATGCGAAGCATGGAAAGCAAATTGGTGCCGGGACTCTTTTTTGCAGGGGAGATACTCGATATTGACGGCATTACTGGAGGGTATAATTTCCAAAGTGCCTGGACCACCGGTTTTATCGCCGGCAGTTCCATTGCAGAAATGCAATCTGCCTAGCTATCGAGCAAAAGATACCCAAAGGCCAATGACTTCAGGAAAAAAGATTCGATAGAAAACCACTCATCTTCCGTATGAGCCCCGCCACCGAAAGGCCCAAGTCCATCAATCGTCGGCAGGCCCGCCGCCGCAAGATGAGAGGCAGAACTACCACCGGCAATAATTTCACGATTTATCTCTGCGCGAAAGCCGGCGAGAGATGCCATTGCGGCATAGCGTTCAGCCATGCGTGCAGCTTCAGGGCTTGGCTCCATTGGCGGAAGGTAGGTACCACGCTCATACCGAACTTTCATATCAGTCGGGCTGTACTGAGCGAGAATTTTCTCAAGCTCGTCGGTAAACCATTGGTGATCTGCCGTGCTACAAAAGCGAATATCTAGATAGGCCCTAGCCAAATCTGGAACCGTGTTCGCCCGCACGCCACCTTCAAAAAAACTGACGTTGCAAGTAAAGTTCCGACGACGGTCGCTTAACTCCGAGAGTGCCGTTACGATTCGTGAAAGTTGAACGACAGCATTTCTCCCCTCCCAGAATGCACCGCCGGAATGCGCTGAAACTCCCTGCACCTCTATCTCATAGAGGCAAAGCCCCTTTCTGCTAGTAATGATAGTCTGTGCCTCGTCTCCACGGCCAGATTCGAAGACATATCCACAGGCGCAGGCTTTGGCCAGTTTTTGATGGAGCTTGGCCGAATGAGGCATCGCCGCTTCTTCATCACCTACCACAAGCACGGTACAGGGGAGACGCTCTAACACCTTCAACTCTCGCAGGGCTCGCAAGATCAGCAGTATCGAAACCACTCCCGCCTTCATGTCGTAGCCACCAGGCCCTTCTACCCGATCGCCGTTCGTACGAGAATTCTGAAAGGCGGAGTCTTTAGGATGAGCAGTATCGGCATGACCAACTAAGAGAATCGGTTTAGCTTGAGCCTCTGAACAATCCCCAAGCTGATTTACTGCAACCAGATGATCCCCATAGTGCTCACCACCAGAGACTCGTTCGACGGTAAAACCCAGTTGCTCGAGTTCTGCTTGAATCACGTCCTGCACTCGATTCACACCTAAAACATTTGCGGTATGACTATTGATATCAACAATCGACCGGCACTGATCGATGGCCGCAGCAAGGTTCTCTCTAAGAATCTGTTTTAGTTGATCTCTCATAGCTGATGTACGATATCGCTGTGCTAATTACTACTGACACTTTTAGAGACTAGGAACTTCGGATACATTGATCAAGGTAAGGCAACTAACAGCACTTTCTGCTCTGGATCAGATATTGATGGCCCATACCTCAGGCTGTATTTCTCTTCCTCACTCATTCCAAATGTATCACCATCATTAAATTCGATATCCTCCGTGACAATGTAGAGCAGTAGCGGAAATATAGAATCAATAAGTGCCCCGGGAGCGAGTGTCGATTTATGCACTTCGACTTCCCTATGTCCGAATGCCTGCATTCCAGTCGAATAGAAAATCGAAGTCCCATCGTCAGCCTGATACACTTGCAGTTCTAGCCAGAGCAAGAGCGGGAGCGGTGTGTCTCCGCGACGGGCGCGCTCACATTCCTCCAGAAAATCTTCACAAGAGCGAATTGTCGCAGCAGCCCCCCAGACGACAGCAAGCGCAGAGATCGAATCGAGCGCCGCAGCGGTTAGATAGGTTAGGATAATAGATCGAGTCACTCGGTCCTCACCGCCGAGTACAGCAACAAGCAAGTGATTTTTAGCATTGGCAATACCCTGCTCTGCTTCAGGCCACCACCAGGCTCTGTCACAGAAGTATTCGAGTTCATCTGCCGGATAGGCGGTGCCCATTGATGAGACAGATACAAAATACTCACCAATCGAAAAGGTAAGCGACCCATCCTCACTCAACGTTTCGTCGCTAAACTCAAACACATCCGGAAGCGTCTTGCCGAGATAAGTTTGCAGCTGCTCAATAGTCGGCACGCTCTCATCTTCGGTTAAGATAAATGCATGAGACGATTTGTTCTCGGAACGTGACATGTCGGTTTTGTACTCCCTCTGCAAACTCACTCACATCTCAAAGTAGAGAAAAAATTACAGGCAAAGCTAAAAAAGATGGCTCGAGAATCGATCACTAAGCCTTCAAAATGCCTAGACACCCATAGTAGTACAGGAGGGCGAGCGATCTGCCAATAGTAACCATTGGAAGATTTAATGACTGATTATCTTTTTCATTGATAAACTTCATGCAATACTGTGAACAGCAGCACAACAACTCAGTTTGCGCCTCCAAGGCGGCTTGTTCAACGCACGTAAGAATGGCTATACCCATGAAAAAAGCAAAGTTGGAATACCTTTGGCTCGATGGATCTGCACCAACCCAGTCACTCCGTGGAAAAACTAAAATCGCCCGGGACTTTAGTGGAACCTTAGAAGAGTGTGAGGTCTGGTGTTTTGATGGTTCCTCAACCATGCAGGCTGATGGAGGGTCTTCAGACTGTCTACTAAAACCAGTGGCGATCTACCCGGACCCAGGTAGAGAAAATGCCTATCTCGTTATGTGTGAAGTGTATAGCCCAGATGGGACTCCTCATCCGAGCAACGGGCGTGCGACTATCGACGACGACGATTCCGATTATTGGTTTGGCTTTGAGCAAGAGTATTTTCTATGGAATCCAGAGACCGATAAGCCA
>CBDUGV010000138.1:0-11041 GCA_965366815.1 uncultured Bdellovibrionales bacterium
CATCACTTGGCATTCTTCATGCGAAAACTGGCAATTTGCTTCTCTATACCCCTTTTCTTTAGTGTTCTTTCTTCGGCTCATGCCCTAGATTTCACGGTTAATTCAACTGGGGATGCGGCCGACGCAGCCGCAGATCTGAACTGCGACACGGGCAACACCATCGGCATGGCGGCTGAGTGTACGCTTCGCGCGGCAATCCAAGCCGTAAATGATAATGCAGGACCTCACACAATTAGCTTTAACATCCCGTCCAGCGATGCAAACTGCAATGCGATGACCAATGTGTGCACCATCACGAGAAGTGCGACACCACCTTTCTATGAAGACATTTTCCAGCAAGTCACAATCGATGGATCAACTCAACCTGGCAATAGCGCGGTATGCACGACTGACATCCCAAGTCGACCTACCTACCGCATAGTGCTTCGTGGAGCTCAAATCGCGCCTGGCCTTCGCTTCGAAGCGGGTTCTGACAATTCTGTCATTCGAGGTCTCAACATTGTCAATTTTAATCAGGGAATTGCAATTGTCCGTAGTGGCGACAATAGAATCGAATGTAATTTTATCGGCACCGACGAGAACGGAGGGGTGGGCTCCGGCAACCGATCAAATGGCATCGTGCTTATCCCCGGAGCGGTGAGAACTATTATCGGCGGCCCAGACGCAGAAGATGGAAACTTGATATCTGGAAATGAATTCGATGGAATCCAGATTATTGACAATAATGATCTCTCATTCCCTGTTGATCCGGATAACAATTACATATTGGGAAATTTCATCGGCACGCTGAAAGATGGAATTACCGCAAACGGAAATGGCTTCTCCGGTGTTTCTATGTTTGGCGGTTCCGGACCTGACGGAACGATAATTGGCGCGATGCCCGATGGTGGTAGTGGCCTGATGTACAACGGCAACGTCTTTGGCGCGAATGGCGATGGAATCTTTATCGGAGACAACTCCTCAAATACCCGAGTGGTTGGAAATTGGATTGGCACCGATAAAACGGGAACGGTAGATTTGGGTCATGTCTTCTCTGGGGTAGCGGTGATTGATTCGAGCAACAATCAAGTCGGCGGACCTACTGCAGCAGATCAAAACATAATTGCGTTCAACGATGCATATGGCATCGTTGTCGGGTTTTTCTCCACTACCACTGCTATCAACAATCGATTCCAGCAAAACTCAATCTACCTCAACGATGGCCCTGGTATAGATTTGGGAGACGACGGTACCACTACCAACGACCCTAACGATAGCGATCCAGGCGCAAACAATCTTCAGAACTTTCCGGTCCTCACGGCTGCAATTATTGTTGGCAGCACCGTAGACTTTGACTATTCTATCCCAACAACTCTCGGCAACTCTGCTTTTCCAATTACAGTAGAATTTTTCGAAACCGACAGCTCTGGTCTTGAAGGTCAAACCTTTATCGGAACAGATTCTTATTCAGCTTTAGGCTCTAAAACTGTAAACTTGCCTGTCGGTAGTCTTAGCCTCGGAGACTCCGTCGTCGCCACCGCGACCGACGCGAACGGCAATACATCGGAGTTCTCTCTTTCAGTTACGATATCAGGCGGAGCCGAGATTGGACTCCTCGGAAATTCTGTGGCGATAGCAGATGGCGATACGACTCCAAGTCTGAGTGATCACAGCGATTTCGGAACTGCCGCAGTAAACGGCGGTGCCATAGTCCGCACTTTTACAATTGAAAACACTGGCAGTGGCGATTTAAATTTAACAAATGGAATGCCATTGATTCAGGTCACTGGCACGAACGCTGCTGATTTTACTGTCACGACCTCTCCTGCAACACCGATTGCCAACTCGGGGAGCACTACGTTTGACGTGCGTTTCGCTCCGAGTGCCCTCGGCCTACGCTCGGCGACGATATCGATTCCAAACGATGATACCGACGAGAATCCCTATGACTTCGCAATTCAAGGAACAGGAGGAGTCGACACCGATGGAGACGGAGATCCTGATGTAACTGACCCAGACGATGACAACGACGGGGTCGATGACAGTACCGAAGGCAGCGACGGCACAAATCCGCTAGACTCCGGAAGTTTTAGAGAACGCTTTGGCAACGAAGTCTGCGTTGAGTGGAACGGTTTTGTAGATTTTCTGACTCAGATCTTTGAGTTGCGAAATACGGGAACAGCAACAATTACAATGGATGTAACTCTATTTGACGTCCTCGGAAATCCACAAGACCTGCTAAATTTTGCACTCGAACCCGGAATCCAGCGTGATGTTATCTTGAATGAGCTGAATGGCTTTGCCCAGAATACGCTCGGCCTTGTTTGCAGTAGAATTGTATCTGGCCCAGCGGATTCGCTTGGTGGACAGCTTTCTGTTTACCGGCTGACAGGAACCTCTTATAGCCTCGCATTTTCATCTAAGTTTCTTCCAGCCCGTCCTGGCAAACAATATGCAACCTACAACACGTTCCAACCAAGCTCAGATCCGAACGACGCCGGAAACTTTGTTGCGGGTTGGATTCAGTTGATTAATAGCGAAAATAGTAACCAGAGCGGTACCTTGCGCTACTACGATTTTCAAGGAAATGAAGTACGCAGTGAAAGCGTAAACTTCGGCGCCAACGAAAGGAGAGACATTGATATCCATTCACTAGGGGCAAACCTCTCTGGGCTTGTCTGCTGGGAGCCCGACAACGACACTGCAAAGTTTCGCATGAGGCAGAATCGCTACTACTACGGCCCGGTCGGACTTTCCGACCTTGTGGATGCGGTTTCGCTTCCGGCCGCGCTCGGCACTGGTGAGAAACTTGCTGCACCATTTGACACAGGAAATCGAACTGTGGCGGTGGAGATATCGAACACGAGCAGTACAGCTATCACTGCCACAACCACAGTTCGAGATGCGAACGGAACGCTCACTGTTTCTCAACCTCCAGCACTAGGAATTCCGGCAAATGGAACACGTGGATTGGTCCTAAACGAATATCTCACTTCCGGCCTCGGCAATGTGCAAATTGACTCGGACCAACCAGCAAGTTTAATTGTGAGTGTAATCGAGTACGGTAAGAATGCTGGCGGAGCACTACTCTACGCCAATCCGAATGCGCTCAGCGAAGCGCTCGGAAATGAATTGCGCGGCAGCTACAATAGCTTCCTCGGACAAGCCTGCCGACTTCGGGTCTCTAGTTGCGCTTCTGCCTCAACTTCTGCTCAAGTTACTATGACTCGATTTGATGGCACAGTATTGATCAACCAGTCTCCGATCATGATTCCGGCCAATGGAACAGTACAGTTCGACCTCTGTAGCAACGAAACCATCGAAGCCTATGGTGAAGTCAAGCTTGAGACAGCCGTTAGCGGAGATCTCACAGCGCAAGTCGCAAGGGAAAACTCAGCAGGGACAATCGAATTCAGCGGCGAATTGAAACAATAACTAGGCGATACTCAAAAAAAGCTTATGGTCGCCCCTCTCTAAACGGAACTACGAGAACCGGTTCGAAATCGAACGGCGTCTGAGTAACAATTCGATACTGCGCATTAACCGCTCGAATCGCACCAGGAGGTCCGTTATGGGTTACAAATACTGGACCAAAGTCACTAGGGGCGAGCGAGTGCACATCGACATCGAATCTCTTGCCAGCCGCTAGTTCGAAACTAGTTGAAAGAACTTCAGTACCTGCAGTTCCCGTCGCTCTCACAGTGACCTTGAGTGATCCATTATTGCCATTCGTATCTTCAGTAAGCGTATTGGTCACCTCGATAAAATTGAAATCCGTAACCGTGGTATTAAATCCACCGTAGAGCGTGGTATCAGAACAAAGAAAGGCAACTCGGTCGAGTGGAGCATTTATCGTAAACAAACCCAAAGTAACAAGTGCAGTACCATCACCACCTGGACCTTCGGTGAAATAGAAACAACGCCGCGAGTTAGCGCCATCCGGCAATTTAGGGCTAGTCTCACCTTGCGAGGTCAAGTCATTCAGCGTTCCAGATGAAGCTGCGATGGAACTAATATTGACGAGCCCGGAAGAATTGGCTGATGAGACCTTACAGCAATAACTCCTCTTGTCGTAGACCGAGACAGTCGCATCATCAGAGTTGGTCACTCCGTCAAAGTCTCGCCTAAGCCCAGGAACGAGCTGAAAGGTCTCCGCCGAAACTTCGACCGCAAAGACAGCAAGGGCAGCAACGACGAATAAAGTGTATCTCATTCTCACAAGCAAATACCTCAGTTTAGGCGCAAGTAAATACTATCCGTTGCTTGCGAGATAATTTTGTAGAGGATAACTTGAACCCTCGAGACCCTCAAGCATTCTCAGCGAGCAGCTCCTATTCTTGGCAAATCCGAAACTCAACCCGCTCTCCTAGGTATCCCTTCACTGTACTGAATTTCTTCGATTTTCAACTGGCAGACCTCGCCTCCCTGTGGTGAGCTGGCTCAGCAAGCTAACTACCTGCAATTACAAAAGATAAGCCCGAGGCTGCCACTCAAGTAATAACTAAAACCTGCCGATTCATACAGAAGGAGTCATCTATATCTACTGGGTGAAGAAACTGCATGAAAACGACGATCACCTTTGGCACGAAAGCTGAAACACTGCAGCGACTAGATAAGCGCCTGGCGCATGGCGTGGTGTTACCACAACTCACTACCACCGTTGCTCAATGGCAGCAGTCTCCAAACGACATTCTTGAACTCGCGACGACAAGCAAATGGGATGATATTCCACTCATTGTTCGAAGTAGCTCGCTTGTCGAAGACGCTCATGAACAGTCCTTTGCCGGCAAGTTTGATTCAACGCTCAACGTTCGTGGACTATCACAGTTACAAGATGCAGTGAACAAAGTGGTCGAAAGTTACAAAGCAGTCGGTGATCTCCAATCGCTTGACGAAATTGGGCTAAATCAAATTTTAATTCAACCGATGCTACAAAAAGTCGCGGCGAGTGGTGTCGCCTTTAGTTGCGATCCGAGCAACGGCGCGCCGTACTACATCATTAACCTCGACGATGAGTCAGGAACAACTGATTCAATCACTGCTGGCACCACAAATGATTTGAAAACCTACATCTATCATAAGAACGGTGCTGTGCCGCCAGATCCGAAGGTCGCCTCAATCGTAGCCCTACTTGATGAGTTAGAGGAAACCTTTAGAACTGACCGGCTTGATGTCGAGTTCGCCATTGATCAAGATGGAGTAACCTACGTATTGCAAGTACGACCGCTCGTCGGCGTGCCAGAGCGCACCAGTGTTGACCAGATAGACACTGCACTCACTACAATTGCTGAGCGGTTCGAGCAGATTAATCGTCGACAACCTTATCTCTATGGAGAGCGAACGATTTTGGCCGTGATGCCTGATTGGAATCCTGCTGAGATTATTGGAGTACGACCAAAACCACTTGCGCTCTCTCTTTACAAAGAAGTCGTGACTGACTCGATCTGGGCCTATCAGCGGAACAACTACGGCTACAAGAACCTTCGGAGCCATCCACTACTCGTAGATTTTTATGGATTGCCATATATCGATGTCAGAATCAGCTTCAATTCATTTCTTCCCAAGGATTTAGATGATGAACTCAGTGAAAAACTTGTAAACTACTACATGCGACGATTGTTGGAAGCACCAGACAAGCACGACAAAGTTGAGTTTGACATTGTGTTCTCCTGTTACACCTTTGATCTTCGTCAGCGCATGGAAGTGCTGCGCGACTACGGATTCACCCAAGACGAGATTGAGCGCTTGGGCGACAATTTGCGTGCGCTTACGAACGGCATCATTCATCGAGAGAGCGGACTCTGGAAAAAGGACATCTGTAAAATACAAGAACTTGAGGATCGACGTGAAGCAATTATCACCGGGTTTGAGAGCCGTATTTCTCGAATCTATTGGTTGCTTGAAGACTGCAAGCGATATGGGACACTCCCTTTTGCTGGGCTGGCCCGAGCTGGATTCATCGCGGTTCAGTTATTGCATTCTCTGGTAGAACGAAAAGTTTTAAGCGTCGACGAACTAGCCGGATTTCTTGCCAGTGTTGAAACTGTCAGTTCAAATATGACTGAGGATTTACAGCAGCTCAGTAAGTCAGGGTTTCTTGAAAAGTATGGCCATCTGCGGCCCGGGACTTATGATATTCTCTCAGCACGATACGACGAAGAGCCCGATTACTATTTTGACTGGGATAAAATAAGAGAGTCCACTGCATACGAGAGCACTGACTTCTCATTGACGCTTCGACAGTTGCGAATGATCGAGGAATTGCTCGAAGAAGAAGGTCTAGAACTTCATGCACTCGAACTATTGGAGTTCATTAAATCAACCATTGAGGGACGTGAATTCGCTAAGTTCGCATTCACGAGAAACCTAAGTCTCGCACTGTCAGAATTTGCCGCGTTTGGCTCTGAGCTTGGGTTTTCACGTGAAGAATGTTCGTATGCGAATATCAATTGCATCAACACCCTCTATTCGTCGTGTCAAGATGCTGAGTCTGTATTGGCAGACTCGATCGCCGCTGGTAAGAGAAAGTTTAGCCTCACAGAGCAGCTCACGCTGCCTTCAGTATTTAGTGAGCGATCTCAGGTTTGGTCTTTTGAGCGCATGAGCTGCGAGCCGAACTTCGTTACCTTGGGACAAGTACGCAGCGATGTGGTCACTTTAGGCGACACTCCTGATTCCCTAAAGGGAAAAATAGTATGTATCCCCAGCGCCGACCCAGGATATGATTGGATTTTCTCTCAAAATATCGCCGGCCTTATCACCATGTATGGGGGCGCCAACTCTCATATGGCTATTCGGGCTGCAGAACTCAATATCCCTGCCGTAATTGGAGCTGGAAAGACATTGTACGAACTTTGGTCTGCATCACGAAAACTCGATATCGATTGTCGCAATCGACTAGTACGCGTAGTTGCTGAATAGGACGCTCCGATGGCTGAATCCGTCACTTCTAAGCGTGGGGATGTCTTACTCGTCGCATCCAACTTTCCTTGTGGGTTAAGCTGGCTGAACAATGTGCTGCTTGAGTTGGGGCTTCGCGTCCAATATCGCTCAAAAGACGAAAGTCCCTTCTGGATAGAGGAAGAGCCGGAGGTTTTTCGACTAGCCCCAGCGTTCGAGGAACAAATTCGCTACCTGCCGGCTCTTAGCATGGAGAAGAGATATACCTTCCGCGATGACATTACTGTTCGTTGGACACATGATTGGCCAACGACAAAGATACCAGAATCGCGCATTGTACTTTTCCTCCGCAATCCCATGGACGCAACCTTCTCGTTCTACAAGAGAAGTAACCCCAGTTGTTCCTATGCTGATTTCCTTCGCACTCCATATGGGCACTGGGATTCCCCAGAATCATTTCAGCCAGGACTACCACCCGCCGATCACTGGGCACTCCTCCTTCATACCTGGAACACACTCTATCGAGACTCAACAACAACAGTAGTTTTCGAAGAAACCAAAATTTCGCCGGTAGCAGAAGTAAAGAAAGTCCTCAAACACATCAACGTTGAACGTGAAGAATGGGAGATACTCCAAGCGGTCGAACGTTCTTCGTTCGAAAAAGCAAAGAAAAATGAACAACAGTTCTTACAAGAGCAGCAAAACCTCCGGCGTTCGTTCGAAAAGCCAGTCAATCGGCAAGGAGTGCCACATGAGTGGAAGTCGCGGCTAGAAGGTACCAATGACCTGGAATGTTTCCAAGGACTTCCTACGTATTACATGCAACAGGTGCCAGAATATTCGGAAATTGTCGATTTGTTACTGGAGAGCGCAGATACAAATACCCGACAACTGGAGCCGAAAATGGAGACGATGTACAGATCCGGCCTTGCTCGCGCCTGCACTGAATGGGCCGAAATGCTTTCAACCGAGGATTCGGCATTCTCTTCCGCAGAGGTAGTCGAAGCCCTATCGGAGTCCATACAACACTTCTCTTGCGCTCCACTCCTCCTCGCCCTGTCAGGCAGAGCCCTATGGAACGCTGGCAACAGAGCGCAGGGTGAGCAGCTACTTATTGAAGCGGGACGAAGAGCCAATAATTTCTTCGAGCTTTGGGCCATTCTCGACCATCTGGAAGCCATCGGTTCGAGCGAAACAGATGTAGTGCTCATGAAAACTATTGCGATGGCACCCACTGATGCAGATCGTGGTGATCTGGCCTGGAGACTCCTGCGCCGTGGCTCCCATCTCAACGCACTGAAAGTGACTTACTCAAAGGGTTTTTTCGGACTATTTTCTTCGTTTTCATACCTAGGTCGTAAATGCGCCGAGCGAGTATCCATACGCTTTGACAGCCGTTAACACGATTGCCAATCTGTGTCGCCAAACCCCTTTGGAAAAATTTTCTATCTTAGCGATTGATATGTTCTGTGATACGTTTTGGCTAGACACTTTTCCCCGTGATTTCCCGCAGTGGAAGGCCGGTGCGGTAATCGAATGAATATTTCAGCGCGATTATGAAAAATAGACTTGGAATTCTCGCAGTTTTTTGCGGATTCTTCGCTCTGCTCTTGGCTTTCTTCTTTGGCTTCCTGTCGCTGAAATGGACCCTCTACTACTCTTTGGTAGTCGGCTTTCTGTATATGCCTGTCCAAGTAAAGCTGTTGTGTAGTTCTTTCATGCTTTGTTTTCTTTTGACGGAGGTTGGCTTTTCCCTGTACCACTGGCAACTCAGTCGAAATTCCCTCGCCGACACTGATGAATCGGTTGCATGGAAACACGACCCCTTGCTGGGATGGGTACTTGAACCCGGCATCACTTCGCGTTTTGTCCTGTCCAGCGATGCAATTGATTCTCAAATATCGATTAATTCCAAAGGACTGAGGGACGACGAATACTCGTATGAGAAACCATCTCATGTGAAACGCATCTTGCTCCTCGGCGACTCTTTGGTAGCTGGGTTCGAGGTGGAAAAACAAGAACTCGTCGATACGCAGCTTGAGCAGTTGCTAAACAGAGACAGTGACTACACGTATGAAGTCATCAATGCCGGGGTCCGTGGTTACGGAACCGATCAGCAATTACTGTATTTGCAGAAAGAAGGAGTAAAGTACGCCCCAGACATTGTTCTCTATGTTGCCTGTGAGAACGACCTAGAGAATATCATTACCATACATCGGGGTGGTCGGAAATTTGGCAAATCGTATTTCCGTCGTGATGAGAATGGAGAACTCGAGTTGGCAGGAGTGCCGGTCCCAAAAAAATTTGAACCCCATAAATCGACGCTTATCACTGAGAAAGAGTTCCAGGAAGAGCTCAGCACCTATATCGCAGCGCTGCAACGCATTCCGCGGGGCGTGAATCTAGATGACCTGCCCCTCAGTGGACATTCACAACGCGGCCGATGGCCGGTCCTTATTGCAGACCTAATGGTGGACGTTCACAAGTCGCACCTCTACCTTATGCTGCGAGACCTAGTTCGTAGACATCCCACTTTGAGTAAAAAACTGGTGCATCGGCCGCCCGAACCTTCCGAAGCGCTGATGACTCAGCGGTACTTGCTTTGGGCGGATATTGTGGAGGCGATGAGAGAGCAATCGGAAGAGGTGAATGCTGAGTTTGCTGTTGTCGACCTCGGGCTACGCCCTAGCAAAAACGAAACGGCTGAGGAACTCTGTCGAGCGAGAGGTATAAACTATGTTTCAGCAAAGGGCGTACTGTTTGAGGATGCCATAACTGAATTTAAACCGGAGTATCGCTTTCGAAATGATCGGCATCTGAATGAGGCGGGACACTTAAGATTTTCCGAGTTCTTGCACGAATTCCTGAACTCTAGGAAGTGGCTGTATTAGTGAGTATGTAGCCTGATTCGACTAGAATGGATAATTAATACCCGTGTGTACCCTGATAAAATTGGAGCTGGAACAATAGTACAATAGTACACATACTCTACAGCAATTAGCGTTACTGTTACTCTCTTCGCGAGTGAGACATACATAATGAGCGACGACGAAAAGCCTCAACAAAGCACTCCAGCCTATAGAAGCCCGATGGCCGAACTTGAAGGGCTCAATAGTCGCGAGCTCATTCTGACGATCAAGAAAATGAATATCGGGCAGAAGAAGCTATTGGCGATCAAAGGCAGTGCGGCGATAAGAAAGATTCTGCTACGAGACCCAAACTTTGAGATTCAATTGGCAATTGTAAATGGCCCAAAGACAAACGAAAGCGAAGTCGAGCAGCTTGCAAAGCTACCGTCAACCTCTGAGATCGTCTTGAAAACAATATCTTCCAGCACGCGTTGGATGAAATCATACAGAATCAAGAAATCCCTGGTAACAAACCCAAAGACCCCAATCGGAATTGCAAACAGACGACTGCGGGACCTCACGACCCACGATATTAAGAAAATAAGCCAAGATCCACACCTTCGAAAACCACTGACTCGAGCCGCGCAGCAGATGTTGCGTACCCGCAAATAGCTATCTTACCTTTGAAGCTCGTGTAGTTCCGAGGCAGAAACCACCAAGGCGTTCTCCGACAGTTCTCCACCTTGAAATTTACTTGCTACTTCATAAGCATCACTTTCGAGAGGAACCTGGATGACCTCAGCCTCGCTTGAGCGCAACGCATGTGAGAAAACAGATTTGATAAAGCTATCCGCAATGGAATCGGTCCCTTTTAACTTGGCGAAGATGCAATGCTCCACTCGCAGCTGATTGTCTTCCAATGAAATGTCGCAGACTCCGCGTAGCTTCTTATCCACAAGCAATGTTGCCGAGAGATTCTTATCGGGAAAGATTTGACAACCGATGGTGTGCTGTAAATTTCTCCGCACGAGTTGCTGAACCAAAAAAGCTCGAGCGCTCTGGCGTTCTTCTTCTGTCGACAGAATTCGAACTTCGACCTCTTGTTGCAGCTGAATTGTATTCGATGTGGTAGATGCCTCTGTGCTGATACTACGCAAAATTCTTATATAGTTTTGTATCTGCTCGGACGAACAAGCCTCCAAGGCAGAGCCGATCTGCTTTGAAACTGACTCTTCATAGGCCAGAAGGGCTCTCCGCCCTTTCGCTGAAAGTGAAAGACTGGAACATCGAGCATCCTTCCGACTTGTCCGACG
>CBDUGV010000139.1:0-10968 GCA_965366815.1 uncultured Bdellovibrionales bacterium
CCTCTTTCAGTAAAAACGACGCTCAAGCAATCAACGAAGCTAAGCAAGTACTTTAGTCAAATAAGCACGGTGATTGGCAAAGACAGTCATTAAACCAAGTCGCATACTGAACTCGAGGAGCGGAAATAAGTAGGCGGTATCTTAGCACAAAAGTTTGCCGGGGCGAAATCGCGCATTCTGCGGATCGCCCACGACGGAGGACTCCATCATCGGTTCCACCGACATGATTCCTGACTAGGCTGCATCCATGAAAAACCCAGTTTCAAAAACATCCGTGTAGGTGATCTCTGCGACGAGCAGGGCGTTTAACCGGACCCGCTGCAACTCAGAACCCGGAGGTGCTGACAGCATATGCCGGCGCAACTCGATTCCCGTGCAGGCAAGCTCGTGAAGGCCGGCTGCGATGTCGCAATAGAGACCACGCCTTTTCCTTGGCTGGGGCTCGGACAGCCAACGGACCAGTCCGTTGATGCCACGCTCAGCCTGGCCGAATCGTTGAGCTCGAACACTTCTGAATATAGAGGACCCGCGGGTCTCACCCAGTTGCAGACGTGTTGAGGCCTCAAAATGGCTGGCCATCGACGCTTTGCCAATCACTGCGTAGCGATCTGGTAAGACGCATGCAAGGCGATGGACCGAGCTGTAATCCGGTTCAAACGACATAGCCGTTGCCGGCATCTCAGCCAGAACACCACAGCCGAGAAAGGACCACATATGAGCCTTCAACATCAACACTCCTTCGTTGAGGCCCCGTCGACTCTCATCATTGTGTTCGAACTTCGCCCGTTGACGCAGCGCCTGGGTCACGCGAACCCATTCTGTCGCAGTTGCCAGAAAGGCTTGTGGCAAGAGAACCACAACTTCACGGCGACTCAGCATCTCGAACATGCAACGCATAGTCGCCTGCTTCAATGACAATGGGCGTTCCAGCTCTTCTCGCAATTGTCGACAGAGCTGAAACATTGGGCTCTGTAGCAATTCTGAAAGGGCTTGCCGAACTTCCGGATGAGTCTTCCGATTGTGAGCAACGGATTGGAAGACATGCCACTTCACAATCATCAATTTGGCCAATCGCCAGATCGTGTTTCTGTGGTAGTGACGGCCGATGGTTACACGACGAACGACAGTAGTACGAGTCATCTTTCGATTCCCCCAAACAAAGGTAGAAAACCCAAGGAACTTCTAAACCGCACGCGCGATTTTCCCCGGGGGCACAGCAAAGGCTCTGCCCAGGGGGAACAATCAACTCTTCTACCCAAATAATGTACTCAGAAGTCGAAACGCGAATCCCAGAGTTCGACCAACTTCAAAGAAATTAATAATAACGAGAGAAATCGGAAAGTTACCATCTGGATACACAGGATCAATGCTCAATAATTGTTAAAATTGAGACGACATATGGATAGGGGGAGCAGGGCTCGCCACCAGCATATTTAATATAAAACTTGTCAGATACATAGGCTTGTGTATAAAATAGAGATATATACACACACCTCGGGGAGTGATATGACTCGCGAACAGATGCTAGAAATCCTTGAATTAGAACCCAACGCTTCCTGGGAAGAGGTGGAGACTCGCCACCGCGATCTGAGCAAAGTCTGGCACCCCGATAGATTCCAAAACAAAGAACGGCTGATTGAGATGGCTCAGCAGAAAATGACTCAGATCAATTCGGCGTACGACGGCTTGATGAAAATTAAGCAGACTGAAGAGTCGGTAGATATCTCGGCTGCTTTTGCAAGGGGAAGTTCGCGACGGAAGACATTTCGCAATGGGCGAAAGCGCAGCCAGGTAAATCAACCGGTAGTTGGCGGGGGAGTTGTTTCGCCACGGACGCTCGCGATAATGATGGCAGTCTTGCTGCTCATGGTTTGCTATCCCGCTGTCTTGAAATTGATTGCTCCTTCAGAGAGCCCCAGCAGTGCCCAAGTGAGAGAGCCTGTGCGTTCTCCTCAAATACAAAAACAGGAGGCGGTCGATGAGCGAGCAGTCGCTGTCGCCCTTCGAACTAAAGCAGAGGAAGAGAGAGAAACTCGTGAATATCTCGACTGGATCTCAGATGAAGCCGGAGAGCGGATCCGTGCAGATGTTGAGCGGCCAACAGTTGAAATATTAGATAACGCTCCCGTGCCGCAATCAGAGCGCGACAAAATGTATCAGTTGTACAAGAACGAAAGTCCGAGAGAATTGCCGATCAATGAAACGCCTGCGCTGATCGATGCGAGCATTGCCTGCAATTTAGATCGGGTGAAGAAGCTGCTTGCGGAAGGCGCTTTGATATCGCAAGAAGATTTGCGAGGTGACGCCGCCCTAAGCTGGGCAGTGCGGCGACGCTGCTTGCCAGTCGTGCGGCACCTGCTTGCCGAAGGTGCTGACGTCAACCAAGCTTCCTCGAATGGATTTACACCCTATGTGTGGGCAAAAGTCTACGGTGCCGAGGATATAGCTAAGGTGCTGAGCGAAGCTGGCGCCAACACTGATTCTGGAGTGTATTGGCGACGATTCGACGATGATGCAAAGCAGAAATGGTTGGACTATCGACATGATTCTGTTTGTCGAAGCGGTCGCTGCCAGTCAAAGTCAAAGTCCTAGTTTCCTTGCAGTAGTTCCACTTTGTGAGACTGCTCGCACTAAGCCCATTGCACTACGCAGTGTATTCCGCTGTGCAATCGGCAAGTAAAAGAACCGTAAAACTCCCAATCACTATTTTACAGTCTCATGTCTGGTTCTCAGGCTCGCGGATGCGCTACCCTAAAATCTGTTGATGGGCGAAATGAGTGGATGTGGGAAACGATGATTCGATTGGCACTAGCCTTTTTGCTTCTTGTGGCAACCTCGGCGGAGGTTGCTGCGCGGGAAGTGCGCTACGATGGGGGGGAACTTCCGGTCTACGTGACACCGGGAGAACCGACGCAGATCGAATTTCAAAAAACTATCAGTGGGGGATTCAAGCGAAAGAACGCGGCAGTACAGCTCCAAAGGCATAGTAAGTCATTGATAGTGTTTGCCGAACCGCAGATTGCCTTTGAGGGTGAGGCAATTCTGGTATTCTTAGCAGATGGCCAATCGTATGCGCTGCGGATTCTACCCGCAGCTGAGGATCATCCTCGCGATTGGTTCGTAAAGGTTACCGATGAAAGAGAATCCTATCTGTCAGGGGAAGCTTCTTCTGCGGACCCCAGGGTTGCCATGCAGGGATTTCCCTCGCCAGCAACAGTGCCGGGATTAATGCGGGAACTTGTACTCCGTGCTGAATTCGGAAAGCAGCAGAAAATCGAGGGATATCGTGCCTTACTGCGGCATGTAGGAGAAGTAGTGCTCGACGATGGAACCTTGAGTGTGAAAGTTGAGGACATCGTCGTCGGGCCTCAGTATTGGGGGTATATCTTGATCGCAGAGAACTTGCTCGAATCGGGTCAGAAACTCAATCCAGCAACGTTTCAGTTGGAAGGCACTCGAGCCGTATCAGCCAAAAACTGGGAGCTGAGCGCTCGGCCGACAACCGCTGAACAGAAGATTGCGTCCGGGCATATCAGCAAGATCTATGTGGTAACCAAAGCGCATAGAATGTAGAATGATCAAATTCGTAGTACGACCTTTGAAACCGTCTAGGAGGGTTCTTCGTGAATCGAATTTGCATATCGAATTGCCAAACAATTTCTCCAGCACCACTTGCTCCGAGCAGGCATATGTCATTGACCTTTTCGTTGTTGCTGCTCCCATTAGCAATGTTCTTCCTCGGAGTTCTTCCATCAGATGCTCATGCGGGAGTAGAGAAATGTCTCCCCGATGTTGAACGCTTTTGTCAGGGGGTGCAACCGGGTGAAGGACGAATCGAGGCATGCCTCAAAGGGAATGAAAAGAAAATATCGGCAGTATGCAAGCGATCGCTTCGAGAACACCATGAAGGCATCCAAAATTTCTTCGTTGAATGCCAGGAAGACGCGAGAAACTATTGTCGAGGAATGCGGGGCGGGGCGACTATACAAGAGTGTCTCACAAAGAATAAACGCAAACTGAGCAATGCCTGCCGCAAGAGCCTCCGGAAAGCACCGAAACTTCAAGATTAAATACGTACGGTGACATATCGGTAGATGTGTCTGAAACCGGAGCACTCCCTACGAGAGCTGTTGACTACAGTGGCACTTCATCGATTCGATGATAGTGGTCAGCACGCAAGAGTAGAGTATCGATGGTTTTGATGTAACATGAGAACTCAACCTTGAGTTGATCTACGACTTGATGAAACTGCTCCAAGTTGCCAACTTCGATTTCTAGTTCGATCGGCCAATCGCCAATTTGCTTGATATGACAGGTAATGTTCGGATGTGTACGGCAAAACTCTCGTAATTTTTTCTCTCGAGCGCAGTCGAATTTTGCTAGGTGTATGAGTAGCTTAAAGAACAACACGCCCGTTGTTTTGTAGTTCAGTTGAACTTGATAGGCGAAGATGATGCCAGAATCTTCGAGCTTTTTGAGCCGATACTTTACAACTGAGGCGCTGCTACCGAGTGCTTCGGCAAGTTCCACATAACTCATCCGAGCGTCGTGGTTGAGCATCCGCAGTATGCCACGCTCCAAGTCGTCGAGTTCATTGTGCTCCCTCACTTTCCCATACGTAAATGCTCCGCATCTCTGTCCTAGACCAAAGCCGTTCGGAAAACGCACCGTCTCAACAGGGGCAACAATAGAACTCTCTAAAATAATATCGCCAAATTTCGAATATACTCGGTCCATTGTTTTTTGATAATCTGCTGAGTGATCAGCCCAAATCGAATAGACCATATCCCAGCGACCATACCACTCAGCCAGCCAATAGGTGCGTTTGCCCCGATTGATGTAGGCGATTAGATCACTGACCCCACTGCGACCGGCATCAAGCTTGAGGTAGGTCTTGTAGAGACTCTTGCCAAGTCGAAAGACATCGATGTGGGCTGAGAATCGGTTAATCACTCCTTCGCGTTGGAGGCGATCCAGTCGATAGGCGACGATGTCGTTCCCAAGACGCATCTTTCGACTGATCTCAGAGATAGACCGGCGTGAATTGTGATCTAGTTCCCTAAGTAACTTACGGTCAATTCGGTCGAGACTCTCTAGCATTCCATAAATCCGAGATAATTTTCCAATAAAAACGCAGTTCTCGGCTAATCCTAGCAAGCTCTTACCCAGATAAGCAAATAATTGCAGAATCACTTCATGAACGCATTCGTGCGATGGAAGGGTAGATGAACTGCGGTGTTCCTCGGCAATAAGCGCGCAGCTGCCGAGGAAACGGCTGTATCAAAAGGTTTCTAGAGAACTGCATAGCTCGCACTCGTCTGTACCGTTTCTCGCGAGCGGAGCAGTTCTCGGTTTTTAAGGAGGACACTATGTCCGAAAGTAGAATGTTTGCCTCGCTGAGTAAATCAGCCGCTTTGTTTGTGCAAGGGGAGGGAACCTTTCACGGTTTTTTTCCCGATACGGCGGCGACCCTGTGCCAAAGGCACGGGGGAGAGATTCGAGCAAAGGACGATGGGGTGGAGTGGAGGTACTCCAATCAGCAGCTCAAGGTGTGCCGAACGTATCAGGCAGACATAGCTTCTCGAGAACTCATCGGCGAGCTCGAAGCGGAACTCGCCGCGTGCGAAGCAAACGGCGTGCTGGTGCCAATAAACGCCGATCGAAGTGAAATCGATCTGCAGGTACCAATCATCGTCGTTACTTCGGAAGGCAAAGGGCTGCTGACACATGAAGAGGCTGCGGCCACGATTCATGGAGAGCAGCCAACTCGAGTGCTTGCTCAGCTTTCGCTGACAGGACGTGGAGGCTTTATCGAAGATCTGATCGATGCGGGAGTTTGGGTGGGCAACGAGGCTCAGCAGAACTTCTCTCACGAGACGCTCTTTCATTTGGCAAGTGCTCTCACCCTTGGAACGAAGTTGTTTGAGAAGCAGTGGCAAGGAGAGTTGTTCTATCCAGTACCAGGAGAGGTGCGTTGGGAATAACGCTTCGCAGCGGGCTTTGGGGAAAGGTTGTACGGATACAGCCTTTCCTTATCGCTCAGTTCGAAACCTATATTGATGCCAAAGAGTTGGGGGTACGTAGTATGAATATCGTCAGGAGAATTGCGGCAGGTGGCCTCGCTGTCATTGTTGATTCAACTGTTGCTTCGCGCTGGTTGCTGAAAATCTTGATTCCAGTAGCTATTCTCACAAAAGTAGCTCAAGGTTTGGGGCTGATTGCCCTATTGGCGCAAGCCCTCGAAGTGCCAATGAGCGTTTTCGGACTTCCAGGGAGCACCGGCATTGTTTGGGCGACGGCCATGCTGTCGGGCCTATTCCCAGCAGTTTTGGTCTATGCATCTATCGCCGCAGATTCTGGACTTACGGTCGCACAAGTCTCGGTGCTCGCCTCACTTCTGTTGATTGCGCACTCCCTTCCGACTGAAGTTACTGTTGCGAGCTGTGCAGGGATTCCTGCTCGCGTTACGCTTCTGCTCAGAATCGGAGCGGCAGTTGTGTATGCATACTTGCTCCACGCAACTCTCGAGAGCAATCAACTACTCCAGGCGACTGCGACTATGTTGCCATTTCCAACCGCGAATGATCCCGGACTGCTTGCTTGGGCGATAGCCGAGGTCCAAAGGATGTTGCTCATCTGCGCTACCGTATATGTTCTACACCTTGTAATGGCGATTCTTGAGGCGGCAAAAATTACCGAGCTGGTTGCAGTTCTGCTCACACCGCCACTTCGCATGCTCGGGATCTGTCCAAAGGCGAGTTCGATTCTTATAACCGGTTTCGTCATGGGGATCGCGGTCGGCGGGGCGATGATAGTTAAAGAAGCGAACAGTGGTGAGATCTGTAGAAAAGACGTGTTCGGCGCATTGACCCTCCTTGGAATGTTTCACTCAGTAGTTGATGACACGCTGTTAATGATGGCAGTTGGAGCGGATATCTCAGGAATCTTTTGGGGGCGATTATTGTTCGTCTTACTGCTTGTCGCACTGATAATGCGGGTTCATCAGCATCGCGATTTTTTCCAGAGAATGTTGTTTTGGAAACAGTCTGGAGCGACTGCTTAGAACCCAAAGGTATAGCCCCGACACCAAAGAGATACCGACGGGACAATCGCCTTCGCGCAGCGAAACGGTCGGAAATCAAAGAATTATCTAAAGCTAGCCGCTATTCGAGTCGATTTCCTACTTAGAGGCTGAAGAGCTTCTCTTTGGGGAACGAACCCAATCCGGACGTTTCCCAACAAAGGGTTTTAGGAGGTTTCGTTTAGCAGGGCAGTTCGCCTTGCTAAACGACCGGTTTTTCCTTTTTTCGCATTCTGAACGACTTCCAAACATCGAGAAAGTATCATGGCATCTCAGGGGTGTATTCGGGGTGACTGTAGCGTGGCACCCATGGTCGGGGATGGGGCTGCCAACGGTGAGTTCCAAACTTGTAATTGATCTTTATTGCCTGGGCATCGGAATACATTCCGGTATCGTAGTGAAAACTGACGTGACTGACGCGATGATGCTCCCTGCGTCCCATTCCAGTGCCAGCTCGATCGTCATAGCGCGGGGCAATAGTGCTGCTCCGACTGGCCTTCTCTCTTCTGCGGTATACACCAGAGCTTCCTAGTTCTTGGTCATATACATGTCCGTGATGCGAATTAAGGGCATTTCTCAGCTCCGAGCTATTCCAAAAATAGGCTACTTTTATTTGGCCGAGATTGTGTTGATAGGATCGCCTCTCAGTATCTTCGCGCCATGCTGCATAAGAGTATTCTGGACGGGTGAAGACGAATTTTCTCAAATTAGAACTTCCCGTTTGCCAGCCTCGAATCGTTACGGAAGAATAGGGTCGAATTAACCATTTTGACGAACTTGCCGCACTCGCGCTTTTTCCGTCAATCGTGTTGAGGCCATCAATCGTCAATGCCACCGCAACTCGCACAGGGAGTGGGTTGCGAATAACAACTGAATACTCTTGACCTTCATTTACGTGCACCACCCGTTGTCCGTTATCCCAGCGTTCATACAAGCGAGCGCTGTTGTTTCGAAGAACATATGCCTCGAACGCGTAGCCATGAAAATAGCTCGTTTCTGCTTGTGCCGTAGTGGCGAAGCAAAGGAAGAGTAGGGCGCTGAAATATCGCATTTTGAACCATCCTGTCTGAATTCTATTGCCCCTGTTAGACCAAAGAGGATCGCTGAAGTTCCCATCGAAGAATACTTAGAGATTTTAAAGGTTTGCTATCGGTGAGCGTGCTGCGGGATACCTATCCATTGCTCAAAGGCACGATAAACAGAAAATAGGCCCAAGGCTGAAGGACTACGACGACATAGAAACAAGTAACGAGAAATAAACCGCGAACGATCTTGGTGTCGTGTTTGATTCGCTTCACGAGAACGACAATCGCCAGGACTGCCATTACCTTGATTAACGACAAGACCTCTTCGGCGCCAAATTGCACCATCATGTCACGGATGAAAGGGTTCCCTTCTGCTTCAAGGCCGTATTGACGAATACCAATAATGGTAAGCAGAGCGTCAGCTACCTGAATTGCAATCAGAAGCAGTGCGAGTCGACAGATTTCACAGGAAGGGGCGAGCCGTTGAGAGCTGGTCAGCTCATCAATCATTTGCCCACCGCAATTTCCACATTCTAATGAAGTATCGGGTTGTTTTGAAAGAGTCTCCATACTGCACATCACCCTTTAGACGAATCAGAACACGGATTCTGACATAGTGCCCTCATCTTTTTTAGCTGCAATAAACGAGCCAGTACTATTGTGCTGATAAAAGGGCAAAGTGACGTATTTGTGCAGAAGTGAGCGATTCAGAGAGTTTGAGAGTGGGGTCTCGCTTAAACCATCTGGCCAAGAAAACCCCAACTCCCATAGATTGCGGCATACCGCTACCCTCCTTTCTTTGGTTGCCCCGGTAGAATCGAGCTACATCCCTTTAGCTCGATTGACAACGCAGTCGGAAAACGGAGACCTGCGAAGGGTCCGTTCAACTCGTACGTCATTCATACCGGGTTCGTTCAGCATAAGGTCCCAGACCTTACGGCAGAACATCGTGTTAGCGAACAACATGTGGTCTACATCCCAGATAACCACCCAAACGAGCTCCCAGCTACATCCGTGAGAACGCATACTGGAAGCGGTGCGAACACCAAAACTATAGTGCATACGCATTTTGCTTACCTTTCATGTAAGCGGACGAAGCCACAAGCAATCGCTATAGCAACGAGCTATAGAGATTCTATGCTTGTGAGATAAGGACGATCTAATGGGGAAAGAAAAGAATAGAACAATCTAATGATTGGAAGAAAACCTGTGTCGAAAAACCTTTTGCAAGACCCGACACTTCTTCGGTCATTGCACTTTTGAGTTAAAACCAACTGAAAGAAAATCAATCACAGAAGAAGTTCGGAAGAACTACTCGAACCAATGGGGTAACCGAATGCCCAAGGCAACGTGCGTTACGTGGACGAAAACCTGCGGAAAACCGTTGAAAGATCGTCAAGAACAGCTAGATACTTTGCTGTTTTGGAAGGGCTATCTCAGCCTCTAGATCTTAGTTCGACCAAGTTGCTGGCTTACTTAAGCAGTTTTTTGCGAATAGAATTTCCCACTCGCAATGAGAAGTGGTACTGCTATTCTTCTGCCATTTACGGGAACAGGAGGACGAGATGTCAAAGGTACGAATACTTGCTTTTGCTGGAAGTGCACGGAAGGAATCGTTCAATAGAAAGTTGCTACAGATTGCAGCGCACGCAGTTGAAGCAGCCGATGCTGAAGTAACGATCGCCGATATGCGTGAGTACGCGATGCCACTCTACGATGGTGATTTAGAAGAGCAACAAGGATTTCCAGAAAACGTTGAACGATTCTATCAACTGATGAAAGCTCATGACGGCTTTGTCATCAGTTGTCCGGAGTACAATAGTTCCATTACTCCGTTATTGAAGAACACGATAGATTGGACCTCTCGTCCTCGAGAGGGTGATCCGCGAATGGCCGCGTTCGCAGGGAAAACAGCTGCGCTGCTTGCAGCTTCGCCGGGTGGATTGGGTGGCATTCGTGGCTTGCCCCAGGTGCAGGGTATTCTGCAGAGTATCGGTGTGAACGTGATTCCGTCTGTCGTAAGTCTGCCGAACGCGCATTCCGCATTCAACGAGGATGGATCGCTGATTGATGAGTCGATCCTTGGTCGGATCAACGAACAAGCGCAGATGTTAGTTCGAATAACACGAAGTATTGTTACTTCGGAATAATGGTCTGGTTGAGAAGGTTCTTCTTCAGGCCGCTTGAGGCATGCACACTACCTTTTGCGTCAACTATGATCGATTCGACCCGTTGTAATGACTCGGTGAGCGCCAAGCCTTTCTTGGCTCCCAACACGCTAATTGCGGTTGCTAAGGCGTCGGCCAATTCCGCATTTTGAGCGACGACTGTGGTGCTCAACGTTCCCTCAGCTGGGTAGCCTGTTCTTGGATCTATAATGTGATGATAGCGTTTTCCATCTATTTCAAAATAGCGCTCATAATCCCCAGAGGAAACAATACAGGTATTTGAAAGCTGCAATACTGCAAGTGCATGCTCAGGATCTCGAGGGTGTTTCACCGCAACTTCCCATGGAGCGCCGAATTTTTTGCCCAACACCTTCATGTCACCACCGGCATTGACACTCGCATGCTTTATGCCGTGCCGCATCAATACCGCCATCGCTCGGTCGACCCCGTAGCCTTTGGCGATTCCACCAAGTCCGATGCTCATACCAGCCGGTAGGTCGACCGTGTTCTCTTTTGGATCTACGATGATTCTCTTTGCACCGACAAAGGCGAGTCCCGCATTGATCTCCTCGGCAGTTGGGAGCGTAGGTTGCTTCTTCTTAAAATCCCAGAGTTTGCCAACTGAGGCATAGGTCACGTCAAACGCATTGTCCGTAACAACGCTGAGTTTAATAGCACGGGAGATAATTGCGGC
>CBDUGV010000140.1:0-10967 GCA_965366815.1 uncultured Bdellovibrionales bacterium
TCGCCGCCTCCCACTTCACTCGAGCTGGCTCGAGGTAGATGAGAGGGCAGAATATTGCATCTACTGAAGATTTCTGAGGGAAAGACCAGGGAATGGGGTTTGTTGTAGGCAATTTGCCATATAAGAGATGGACTTGCAAAGGCGAGCTTGAGTGAAATTCCCGTTCATCAACGCGAAACTCGCAGTTAGAGAGTAGCAGCCTGAGACAACCTAAACTGGCAATTCCTCGTGGAAGGGTGCTCATCCTAAGAGTGACTCGAACCTCAGTTAGCAAAAGAAGCCTGCTTCAATGAGCTTGTTCAATCGAGTTGTTCTGCAATGGACCTATTCTAGTATCTTCAGAAACTCATTCCGTGAGCATCAGGCTCCCATTACTTCGGAGTTTTGCTTTCGCCATTGCTTGTCCACCAGCACGACAGACTGTCGAACATGCGCCTCTGGGAGAGACCAATAGCGAGCGCGAAGTTCATCACGCAATTTGTCAGAGACAACTGAAAAACCGTGTTTTTCGTAGAATGAAATCGCCCAAGTCATTGTTTTAAGGCAACCTACCAGAACCGGCAATCTAGCTTCCGATAGATGATTGCTCAATAGCTTGGACCCGAGACCGTTTCGACGATAGGCAGTTCGAACGTAAGAATGACGAATCAAAACGACATCATCCATTTCTTGCGTACCCATTACCGCAAGTAGACTATTATTCTGTTCAAACCCTTTAAATCGAACACCTGATTCGATCTCAGATTGAAGATAGTCCCGAGATACAAAGGGCTCGCGCCAAAGTTCATTCGGAATGACACCACGGTACGCTTGAGCGCCATCATTGATAACTTCGTATATTGATTTGAAATCGTTTTCGTCGCAGAGTCTAATCATTGAGTGGCAAGATTCTGTAGGTGAACTCATAGGTCTCACTTTATAGGCAAAACGGTCTGATGCTAAGCGGTGCGTCTAGTTACCTTCCCTAGCTCTTTTAAATACTGAGGCTTATGAAATGTAAACTCCAACGACTGTGCTGTCACAGAGTCTTCAATCAAGTCATACAAGTCTCGGCCGTCAACCATCGTGGCGCTTTCATCAAAGATAAAGTGAATCTTATTTACCGGACCTGGCATAGAACTTACGCAAATCAAGAGTTATACGTTTCAAGAATTTCGACATCTATAGGCACAAACGTATCAGCCTCCACCCACCCCGCCATGGCGGACTTCACCGGAGATACTACTTTTACAAACTCCCCATTTAGATACTCAGCCATTGCATCTTCGCCGAGCGCCAACACTGGTGTAATAGACTGGGTAGCAAGCACACGCTGGAAGTCTGGAATCCTATTGGGCTGAGTGTCCACATGAGGAACAGCCCCACCGGCAACTAGACCCATACATTGCATGACACCAAACTCAGCTCCGTTGGGACCTGGTACAGAATCGGTGCTCGCCCATTCAAAAAAAGAGATAAAGCCCGCACTGTAGCCAGTCACGACTACTCCACCTTCATACCAATTTCTGATGGTCGCCTCGCAACCGTGAATCGCCCACTCCTCTCGAGCACCCTGTGTGTTGCCACAGGTAATGCATAAAACATCAAACTGTCCATCGTACTCCCCTCTACCAAACTCCTCCTCTGCTAGCTCAACGAACGTGCAGCCGAGCTGACTACCGAGATCTTTGTAGTTAATCGAAATAGCTTCTAAGGAAATTGCGCCGCTGGATCGTTTGGATGGAGTAGTAAGTAGAGCAACTTTAGGTTTCTCTGACCCTACGAAGTCAAATATGTGTCGCCAGAGCTCGATCCGAAACGGTTCGGCAGTTGGACCACCTCCTGTACCACCAACCGGGAAGAATCTACAATTGTTCACGCAAAAACATTCAATCCAGCAAGATGAAAGATAAAGATTCAGTGTTGAGCTGCGGGCAAATCACCGCTCGCTAGGCGAGTTTACCACGTAGAGAATTAAGGTCACAACATGCCGTCCGCTAGCTAGTTACAATTCTGTTCCGAACAACTACTGAGAGACAATCAAGGCTGTCTTGGCATCGTTCAACGATACTCGTAGATTCTTCAACATCCCAGAGGTCAGAGCGCCATCAAGATAGTAAAGCGGGCTATTCTTTTCGCTTTCACTAGGTTCATAGATCTCCATCGCAAAGTTCTCCAGAGTCACACCTCCTGTCGAAAAAGAACGTATCGCATGATGTATTTTGCCAGGCCGCTGGGTTTCCCCGATTTTCGATAACGCTTTTTTCATCAAAACTCCTGTCACAAACTCCGGATCTAGCTCGCCATTCTCAAACAACACCATGAACCGCAAAGGTCCTTTCCCGTTGACTTTGACCGTCGCAACCTTCATCACATCACTATCTTCAAAAGGAGTGTGTTTGGAGATTGATTCCAGTTGAATAGTAGTGGGATTCTCGGACAAACGGACTTGATTGGGTATGCTAATTGATTCGATAATTGAAGCGCCTAGGGAACTGCATCCGCAAAAAAACGGAAGCGACAACAACAGTAGCAAGTAGCGCATAGTACTAATCACCTATGGGAATTGATTGTTAGTAGTTTAACTCACCGGTTCGAAGCTGGACATGTCCAGCGCTAGAGATCCGAAATTATCACGGGCGGATCGAGGCTTACAAGATCGTATCGGCTCCAGTCAGTTGATATCTCTCCTTCAACGATCGAGAAGAGTTGAAACTACAGACAAAAGTAATGAAATCTCGAGGTTGTTTTGCAAACTCCATTCTCAACTATTGTTGGCACAACGCAAATACTACAAGATTCTAGTGTAGAAACTCCTAGATTCTTTTGACCCATTGCTATGTGTAGAATTGTAAATGACGGCACTCTTTCGTTTTGTTTCAGTGAGAACAAATGAACGAGAGTCGCGGAGAGACAGGTTTTTCCTAATTGTAAAAAGGACTATCTCCTGGCTCTCTCACCTATCGCTGATTTCTTTGATGGATAGTATGATCTGGGATCAGCTGCCGGGTATTGTTACGGCGCTTGTATTGAAGAGCGAATTGTTAACTTTCTGAAATTTCACTAGGCCACCATTGCAGATGCGCACGGATATCGTTGGCAAAACCCGCAGAAACTAAAAGATCGCGCCAATCGAGCTTTGCCAAGTCCACCGCTTCCCTAAGTTTTCCCAAGTCTCCTTCACTCATTTTGAGTACAGCGAATCGAATTCGTTCAGACTTCTTCGGTGAGGTATCTTCACAAAGCGGTAGGTTGTCTCCACATTCTTGAACCAGAAGGTCCACTGCAGTTTGTCTTTCAGGATCAGAGAACAGTAGCTCCAATCTGCCACGGGTCGGTCTACTTAAATCGATTGGCATTGCAAAAAACAAAATAACGATACTGGGCGCGACCTGCTACTCACAGAAAGAGTTTATCATCGACGGGTCCACAACCACAAGACGGCGTCCGCCCCGGCGTGTTGCTGTGCGTTCAATTTAGAGGTTTTCAACAACTGCGTCGGCAAGTATATCTAGCGAATCCAAAACAGGAAGAGAAGAATTCTCTTTGCTTAAGACTAGTGGTAGCTCGGTGCAGCCAAGTATTACTGCCTGACTGCCGCAACGCTTAAGCGACGAAACGATGTTCAGCAAACAATCTTGAGATTCTTCTTTCACTTCACCTTTAAACAGTTCTTCTCGAATAATCTTGTGCATCTCTGTTCGATCATTTTCTGCGGGAATATCTACATCGATATCGAATGAAGCTAAGACTTCTTCGTAAAGCGGGTGTTCAAGCAAATACTTTGTACCAAGGAGACCAACCCTGGAAAATCCAAAACGCTGAGCAGTTTTCGCCACAGCCTGAGGAAGTGGCAGCCAGGGAATCGGAGTCTTATCAGCAAGATTGGAGTAGGCAACATGCGCACCGTTCGAAGGGCAAACAACAAAATCTGCTCCTGACTGAGCCAGCAGCTTGGTCGAGTTCAGCAGAATCTCCGCCCAGGCAACTTCACGATTCGACTCTGTACGTAAAAACAACTCTCGCTCGGGAACATGAAGGACTATTTCTGGATGTTTGGCTGTTCCATAGCGCTCCTGCGACTTACTACATATCAATTTAACGATATCTGCCGCTGCTTCGTAAGTCGGGCCCACTACTCCAACAGTTTTCATTCGATCAAATCTCCAAAGAAAAATTAAGAACACCACACCAAGACAAGAGACACAACGGTCTCGGTCTGACGTTCAGTTTCGAAGAGTTTATCTTACCCGTCTTGCAAATGTTCTGATATAGATTTTCTCTGGAACGACTGCTGTTTGTCCTTTGGTAGAAAAACCCTCTTACAGACGCTCCAGAGGCTACGGGCCTACGCCGACTTATTTTACTTTTACTTCTTCATTTAGGAAAAAGCCTCCCGGATGAAACAATAGGAGTGTACATGGAAGCATTGTTGCCCGAAACAGGAATGTCCGTCCCGGGTCAATATTGCAAAGACAGGGGCTATCCACGCGATCTCCTTTCACGTTTCCACGCATTGCCTGCAGCCAGATGTTATTTTCTTGCACGATTACCGTTGCCCCTCCCGGTAGATACAGCCATCTATGAGTTTTGGCAGCAAACTGCCATACTGAGGCAGGCGCGAACTCGGGGCGATTCTCATGACCGCGAAGGGATAGCACCGCCGTTCTGCTTTTCCCGGTACCGTCTTCCATCCAGTCCCCCCAGGTCAAATTCTCCTCATGTAGAAAAATCCCATTCTGCGTGATCTCTATGCTATTTGCCAGATTTAGAGTTTTCACTGAATCTCCTTCCTCGTTCGGTGAAAAACAGAAAAAAACGCTACGAAACAGCAGCGCTCCAGATAAGGTAGGGCCTTACATGGATTGCGCTACGAATACCGCCTACCCAATGCAGTGATGTCAGAGAATACTTGAACAAAGATTTTCTATAGCCTCTACTTGTCCGCGAACTCACTAGATAGTAAAGATTCCAGATAGCCAGTTCGATTATACAACTGACAACTTTGTCGGCCGCCACAAGGTTTCTATCAATGCAGCATTGTCAGGGTGTAGACTCGCTCTCGAGCGTTGAAGTGGATTGAATTTACGAAAAGTTGAGCAACACTAACCTTTTACTGCTCTAGCTCCCCGGAGAGAATACCTCCTGCCGATAAGTTCAGCAGTTGTTACTGCACTCGTTTTAGAAGAACATTTTCCTTTTCGTTCTTTTTCTCTTGTGCCATTTCTGGCAATAGTTGAGCGCAATACATGAGCAAGTAATTGCGAAGGATTTTGCATAAGAATCCGCTTGAGTATCGGATCGTAGCAAAGCTCATCATCGCAGCGATGTGAATTCCTGCGCATGAGATCATGTGAGGAGACGGGGGAACGCAAAAAACCTTCTAGGGTAGACCAAGAAAGCATAGGCAATCCTAGGCCTCCCAGAAAAATGTATCCACTTTCACCTTGTACGGTATGAGGGATACGCGAGAAGCTATCTCTGAACTTCTCTTCATCCGCTTCGACTGTCGCTTTGCAAGTTGCGCAGTGGTGCATGGCTTGCTCAACGTCCTCTTGCGAGGATTTGATATCACAGGTGTCCAGGTCCTGTGTCGCATCAATCACTTGATACGAGGAAGTTTACGGATCGCATCGCTGCGCCTTCCTCCTCCCAAAGGCACTTTCTTAGCACTGCCTTCAAGTGCTTTGATTAGTAAAGCGCATCGTACTCTACCAACCAGCATGGCTCGAGGGTGCGCCATTCTTCTACGGGCTCCTCGTCATTCGTATAATAAATCGGAGCCCGCAAATCATGGGGCATTACAAGAAAGGTCTCCCGACCTTTCTTTGCATTCGTTTGCACCGCAATCCATTGCGGGTGATAACTTCTGAGCCCCTCTTTTAGAGCTTCCAACTTGTCCTGCAGGGACCCATTGTTGGAAATTGTTATTTGGGGGTACTCCGCAACACGCTCTGGTGTTAGGGAGTACCTACCGAATGGGGTACGCCCCAACAACTCACGGGCAATTTTTTTGCCATACGCGTCTGTACGTATTAGGCTAATTTTATTAGCCTTAATCCATAGGTCGTAGAGGGCTACGACCTTACCGTCGAACTGAAGTTCGACGAGGGCGAGGAGTCGGCCGTACAACCAGTTCTGCAGGGGTGGACATTCATACACCCAACTGCAAATAAGGTTAACCTGAGATACATCGAACTTAGCTTCTAACGCCCACTCCACCTGGAGTGAGACGGCGTCCGCCGTCTCTATCCAGCTTTTTTTTCGTGGAAGGTTTACAATGTGGCTCTCGCCACTATTGCCTTTGATTAATTCTCCATCCGTCAGTTCGAACCTAGAAAACATGCTCGTCTCCTTTTTTGGTCAGAGGTAAAGGATTCTGCCGCGACGTGCGACAGCCATCCTTAGGGTGAGCCTTCGACTGGGAACTCTGCTCCCTGCCCAAGGCTCACCCCACTCGAACTTCAAGGCGCGAGCCTCCATCGGAGCGTGGTTCGATCGTGAAATAGAGGAAAATCCTACTTGCATTCACCCATCTCCACCTGCGATGTGGAAACACAAAGTAGGTGGAGATGAGATTTTTCTTTCTACTCATTTATCAATGCGAGAGAACACAAAGCAAATCGATGATTGCACTCGATATGAACTCGTTGTACCGAATTGCAAAAGCTCGTTGCTTCAATTGGTTCGCAACACAGGAATCAGAAGAACTTTGTAGGAGAACAACGAAATTTCGCAGAGCTCTCGAAAGAATTGGACTACTTTTGCAGCAGATCAGAACCAACAAGTGGGAATCGCACTATTGATAAGGCGTTTCATAAGACAAAAATCAAAACAAATCTCCGTCATTTACCCGGACAAACGCACGTTCAACGAGATTCACACCAGGCACGTCTAACGTAGCTTGTAGCTCCCAATGGGTTGTTCCAACAATCGAAAGCTTAACTAGCTTGGACAACATATTTTCATGCGAAATGTCCGCTCTTTGAGGAATTATAAAGGAGAATTCAAAATCTTGGCTTCTCGCTGAAAACTTTCCTTTTGGTAGGAGGTCAATTTCACTCTTCCAAATTACATCAGAGTGCGCGGCACCATTATCTCTCCGCAAAGTAGTGGCAGAAAAAGATAGTCTCAAATAATTGACATCCAGTACGACATTGGAACGCAGGCTCACAATGCCACTTACGGTTTCACCTTGCTCATACGGTTTATCCTCAAACTTGATTCTAAGCTCACCTTTACGCTCTGCAATAACATTTAGAGCGAGAGAGCTGAGAATAAGTAGAGAGAATGCTAGAAGTAAACCGCCAACTACAAAAAAGGTTAGTTTGTCTGGTCCCTCATACCCTTTGTTGAACGCCCATTTCACAAAATAAAAATCAGCAACGACAACAATGATAGTTAAGAAAATTGAGGGAATATTTTTCATCTATCCTATACACGTTAGAGACATAACCAGCAGCTCATCAAAGTTCATCCACAACCCCACATCGCCCTGTTAGGAAATCTAGAACGCAATTTTCTGCCCGATGCTTTGCTCGTTTGTCCGCTACAGATTCAAAACCTCCAGTAAAATAACTTCGTCGGCAGCAGTAGTAAAACCCTAGACCAGACCTATCGCCCCTATTTGTAAAAAATAAGGGCGATAGACGCATCCGGTCGTGGCGTCTATTTGCCTGGTGGTCGCGGTGGCACATCTAAATTTAGGTGTGCCAAGCAGAGTCCCCACATGGACATTAGATCTCCACATTTTTCAATTTGCAGTGGATCATCACAGAGATCCCTGTAACGCTCGACTTGTTTTTCAAGCGTATTGCTCGCGCTGATTTCGTCAACCAAATGCTCGAAGGCGTTTTCCCAATCGGACTTTTCATCAACCGGCGCCTCTGAGAGCACTTGGTCTTTGATCTCACGCAGTCGTCTAACCTCAATAAAACAATTCACTTTTGGGGCCATGGTGTACCTCCATAATAAGTGGCCTCAATGAGGGCAGCAATCCGTACCAGCTGCCGCGAAGTGAAAAAAGTCTATCGACGGACTCTGGCAGAATCAACGTTCGCCGCATGCGATGTGCTTCCTCTAAACGTCTGTACTGATTTGTAAGAAAAAGAGAACAGTTTGGAGTTGAATTTTAGAGTAAGTCAGTACCTCAGTTCTATTCTGTCCCTATAGATACTCCAATCATCAAACCGAAGTCGACTCCAGCAATTTGTTCTCCCGGAAACCAACCTAGCTACCTTTCATAAACAAATGTAGACTGGGGACGCGAGTCCCCAGTCGGAGATCGCTAACAAAACCTTGTACGCTCTACCCAGAAATTAGGCTAGACTATACGGTAGGGTCGTTAGGTTGGACTTATGTACCTCCCAACCCTTGCTGTGAACGTGCATCTGAGCCTCTAATGCATCGACCCCACCCTCCTCAAGCAGCACATTAACTATATCGGAGTCGTAGGAAAAGGGTTTGAGCACCGCTACGCTCTGCTTGGTCTCGGAAAGAAAATACACTTCCATTACTGCGATAGGGTCCGGATCCAGAATTTCCGCGTGTGAATCGACGTAAATCAGACCGGGAAATACTGTGCCCAACTCTTCCTCCCTCGACAGGACGCAGCGAGCCTTCCCTACAGTTATCCGCCGTAGAAGCAAAACCTTCATTTTAGTCACCGTTAAAAAAAACAATTTTAGCCCCAGCCGAGAGAGACCTCCAGGCCCGTAACTCGACTGGTACTCGATCATACTCCACCTATTCGGAGTTAAGAATGACAAATAGTTTTACTCAGGAAAAGTAAGGCCGGCGATATTTGTTGGAAAGTTAGAGAAACGATAGGTCTTTGACAGAGATTCGAAATCAACAGCGCGAGAGCAAACACTGCCTGAGTTCCCTGCGAACCGATGGACGCAGGGAACTTGTATAGCGATTTCTAGCTGAGCATGTGTGGACTCTGGGTTGTCCATGAGGCGCTACTTAAGAATAGCAAACAGCCCGTCTCTTTCCCTAAGGCTGCTAACGTGCACCTCCACTACAACCACTAAATAGCGATCTTTAGAGCCAGTCGGCAAAGAAAGAGAACATGCTCTCGGTCGCAATGGGGAGGGTTTGATCATCTAGGTTGTGTCCAACACCTTCAAAGCTCTCTAGTGTGGTATGCACCCCTGCCTGATCCAAAGCACTTTTCAGTAGTATCGCCTGCTCGTAGGGAACTGTCTTGTCGGCAGTGCCGTGCGAGGTATGGACCGGTGGCACCTCTGAATCGACGTAGGTGACTGGACTCGCAGCAGTAAGTTCTCCACCAAACATCTGATCGAAACCGATTTTCTTAATGAAGGAAAGGCTGCGGCGCTGTTCATGCATATCAGCTACGCCATACCAGTTGACCACTGCTTTGACATCGCTCCTGTGGTTCCTCCACTCACCCCGATCGGCAAAACCATCGCTGTGATCGGTAAACGCTGCCATCAAAGCCAAATGACCCCCTGCGGAAGCTCCCAACAAACCGATACGCTCATCATCTATTTGGTATTGTTCTGCATGTGCACGCATCCAGCGAATCGCACATTTGACGTCCTCAACCTGACCGGGAAAAAGATCACCGGATAATCGGTAGTCGATCGTTGCAGCAACAAGTCCGCGCGAAGCAGCTTCCTGTATGAGATCATTGAACTTACTACGAGAGCCCGAGGTCCAGCCGCCACCGTGAACGAAAATCAGCGCTGGACGCGGACCCTCAGCGTCAACTGGTCTAGCAATATTCAATTTCAGCTGTTTACCGGGCGCAGTACAGTGTGGGACTCCCCATTGCGTGGTCGTTTGATAGGTCCCTGACGCTTCGATACTGCCTGTACCAGATGTCGATGAAATATTCACCGTAACTGAATCTGTCATTACAAAGCGATTCTTACGACAGGAAAGCAGGTATGTTCGAGGCTGCGTTTCGCTACGCCAGGTAGAACGCTCTCCCGAGCTACCGGTCCAGCCATGGGGTGTAACTTCGCAATCATCTGCCCCAGAAGAGACCCAATTGACTCGTGTAGAGCGACCTAACTCGATCCGCTCTCGCGCTGCAGAGATAGCGACACTGAGGTTCGGAACGCTGCCATCTCGTCGGCGCACATTGACACTCACTGAGTCGGAAACTAAACCCTCCGAGCCGCTACAAGTGACAATAAAGGTTTGTGGTGCGGTAAGTCGCTTCGGTCGACCCTCACCAGAAACACCACTCCAGTTATTTGGTGAAACCGTACAGTCGCTTACGTTCTGAGAGGTCCAACTTATTCGTGGACTTCGATCGTAGCCTATGAGAACAGGACCGGTTTGACCATTTGCAGTGATAGAAACAGACGCTGACTGAGCGAAGATTGGCGAAGCAGATACCGACAGAATTGTGCAGAAAGCAACTATCTTCAGTACCCCACGTAAGAGACAAAGTGTATACGGCATAAAACCCTCAAGGAAACCTATTCTAAATTCGAACTACAGGTTCCTTATAGAGCTCGGAATTACCAATACCCTTGCGATTTTGTTATCGTTTTCTTATCGTTGGTTTCTACAACGGCATAATGGATACTAATTCGCATTCATCCACTACTATTCTAGCTTACAAACATCGAGAATTTTCGATTATTGGCGAATGGACATAGCGCTCTCAGAAAGCATACCAAGGTTTGAGGAAGCGATGCAGAGCGTTGTTCAATCTTACCTCAGAACTATCGTACGGGCAGAAAATGCCGCGTACTACATCGTTATTTGGTAGTGTCTTGTGCACTTCCTATTGAGCATCATCCATGCCGCAAAATCGGCGGATGTGTACCCACTGCGCTAGCGAAGATGATTCGCCTAGCTATCAAAAGTATTGGTGGAAGAAATCCCATGGGTCGAAGTCGGGGTCCTTGTACTCCGCCTCGAACTCTTGATCCGGTGGAAACTTTTGGGGTAAAGCGGCCAACGCCTCCGGGTGTCGGAAGATCGCATGAAGCTGATCCAAAGTT
>CBDUGV010000141.1:0-10888 GCA_965366815.1 uncultured Bdellovibrionales bacterium
CGACAGATTGCCGCTCTCTCCCGACCAGAGTCACCTCAGTCAGACAGTTCATGCACAGACGGAGCGCCGTAGCGTGGATTTCTTACTTGTCCTTTTCTTTTTAGGCCTCTCCCTTACCGCTTATGTCGTGTTTGCCGGGGCAGATTTTGGTGCAGGGATAGTTGAGCTCACCGCACCTCGACGAATGCGAGAGGAACTTCGAGAGCTGACCTATCGCGCCATCGGACCTGTCTGGGAGGCAAATCATATCTGGATTATATTGGCGATTGTTATTTTGTTTATTGCGTTTCCCAGCGCCTATGCTCTTGTCTGCACCGCGTTGCATATTCCCCTTACCTTACTGTTGCTCGGGATCGTTGTTCGTGGTTGTGCATTCACCTTTCGCCACTATGACGCTTTTCAGGATCAGTCGCAGCGCCTCTACAGTCTGCTCTTTGTTTGGTCGAGCCTTTTAACTCCATTCGCGTTTGGCGTCTGTGCGGGCGCTTTGTTGTATGGAGAAATTCGCAGTTCAGGAGGGAGTTTCGCCACTCGCTTCGTAGATCCTTGGTGCAACTGGTTTTGCGCCTCGGTTGGTCTGTTTCTGGTCTTTATGTGCGCAATGCTTGCATCGGCCTATTTGGTGAAAGAAGCGGCGAGCGACGAACATCGAAGTTACTTTGCGCAACGGAGTCGACAGTTTTCGATCGCTACTGTTTTGAGCGGGGGGCTTGTGTTTCTTATCGGACAAAGCAAGGGACTCGATTTGATAACTCGTTTTATCGAAGCGCCGCTCAGTCTCATGTGTATGTTTGGAGCGAGTGTATTTTTAGTGCTCCTCTGGTGTGTGTTGAATAGTTCTGTAGATTCGTCGTCAAACAAGGAATTCGTTCCGTCTGAGTGGATTCGATTGTCCGCTGCGGGAGTTGTGGTCTGCATCTTGCTCGGATGGCTCGCTCTCCAATACCCCGTTATGATTTTTCAAGCAGATCAAGCGCCCCTCACCGTGTATTCTGCTGTCGCCGGAGATGCTACACTACGAGGATTGCGCTGGTCTTTATTGCTGGGGAGCACGTTGATCATACCGGCATTGTTTTTTCTATTGATTACCTTTAAGCGGGAGAGAAATGAGCAAAAGTAGAGGTCTGATCGTGATTTCACTGCTCGTCCTTGGCGCATTTTTTGCCATCGCGTCACAGAACTCAGAAAAACAGACGCGAAAAGATTCGGAGAGTTCCGCTGTAGTACAACAGTCTGTAGAACATGTCGACGTGCGCAAGGCGGGGGGAGTGCTTGGTGAAGGTGAGCGCTGGACTGACCGCATCAGTGAGGCAATTGCTTCGCGAAAAAGTGAAGCGTCTTCCCCAGTAGGACCGGAGGAGGAATCCAGTCGTAGTGCTTCAGAAGATATCGAGTTTCCAAATTACGCAGAACGCGATCAGGTGACCCTCCACTTTCGCTCCCAGGAAGAACTCCTGGCATTCATTGAGCGTGCGAGAAAACAAGGCACACGGATCCGCGGGGTGCTTGCAGAGCTGAACGCAGTGCAGGTTTCTTTGGTGGGAGATCAAACCGATGCGGAGTTACTCGGTCTGGCCGGCGATAGTGCCGAGGTGGCATTTAACTTTCCAGTGTTTGCTCCAACTCCTCCAGCTGCAGAAGGGGAGTCGGGGAACAGTGGTTTTGCCGACTCTACCTTGGATTGGTTAGGGGTGCCCGAGAACAACAGCGATTGGGGCGAAGGTATCAAAGTTGCTGTTTTGGATACGGCGCTTGTTGAGAGTGAAGCCCTGAGGAACTCTCTCGTTGATACGGTGCGTCTTGTCGATCAGGCTTCAGGCGAAGAACCGTTGAGTCATGGAACCGCAGTCGCCTCCTTGATCTCCAGTTCCGATCCGCAGGCTCGGGGAATAGCACCAGCTGCGGATCTACTGAGTATTGCGGTGCTCGATAGTAATGGTTCGAGCTCAAGCTTTACTGTTGCGCAGGGGATACTCGAAGCAGTTGATCGAGGTGCACAAATTGTGAGCTTGAGCCTCGGTTCGTTCGGCGATAGCCGAGTGTTGAGAGAGGCCGTACGGTATGCGGCGAGTAAGGACGTTGTGCTCGTTGCCGCAGCTGGCAATGACTCGCTCCAGCAAGTCCCCTATCCAGCGCGGTATGATGAAGTGCTTGCAGTTACAGCGGTTGATTCTCGATCTCGAAGAGCAAGCTTTTCGAACGTTGGTCCAGAGATTGATCTGGGGGCGCCCGGCGTGCAAGTTCGAGCGCTCCGCGGTGACAATAAGTACATCGCCGCGAGTGGCACTTCATTCGCCGCTCCGATCGTTTCCGGTATGCTTGCAGCGATTATGTCGTTTGATTCTAGTGTATCTCCTCAGAATGCCGTAGACGCGCTTCTTTCCTACACAGATGATGTGGGCCTTCCGGGGCAAGATCCGATATTCGGATCCGGTATACTGAATGCGCGGAGAATTCTAGAACGTGGCCAGGCTGGAATTTACGACATCGCCATTGCCGATCAGGTGCTCTATACCGCTGGGACTTCCGATGGTCGCATTCCACTAATCGTTACCGTCCAGAATCGCGGTACGGAGGTGGTCTCCTCAATTAATCTGGAAGTAAAAGTCGTAACCCGTGCCCAGACGTTTCAGCTGGGCAAGCTTGCTGCAGGTGAAGTGGCGAGTGCAACTATAGAGATTCGACTCGACGAATTAGCAACCCTCGGTAGTTTGCCCGTGCAATCGCGTGTTCTCTCGAATGTTGACGACAACCCGGAAAACGATGCGCGAGCTACTGTCTTTCGCTTGCGCTAAGAGTCTGCTGCCTTGCCGGGCTATTGTAGAGAGTCGGCAAAGGCGTATTCGCCAATGCGCGACCAACCAGCCAGTTCCTTGCGAAACTTTTCGTATGACTCATATACTTTCGTCGAAAAAGCGTCTTTGCTCGCGAGTTCTTGAACCACCTCAGTCGAATGTTTTCGCAAGGTGTGGAGCACGGGAGCTGGAAGTGGGCGCAATTGTACGCCGTGTTCTTTGGTCAAGCGGCTGAGAGCGGGGCCATTCTCAGCTTCCGAACGACTTATCACCCATACACCAGTTGCCGCGGAAGCACTGCGAATTATCTGCTGAATATCGTTCGGGAGCTTGGCCCAGGACTGCTTGTGCACAATTAACTCGAGATTCGCCGACGGCTCATGCCACCCCGGGTAGTAATAGTATTTCGCAGCCCGATAGAGACCAAGACGCTCGTCGTGAAAGGGACTAATCCATTCCGTTGCATCAATGGTGCCCCGCTCAAGGGCCGTATAGAGTTCCCCACCCGGCATCAGCACGACATTTGTTCCGCAGCGCGCCATTACTTGCCCGCCAATACCCGGGATTCGCATCTTGAGTCCCTTCAGGTCCTCAACCGAGTTGATTTCCTGTTTGAACCATCCGGCCATCTGCATACCCGAGTTGCCTATCGACATCGGTACGAGGTTGAACCCAGCATACAATTCTTCCCAAAGTTCTTGTCCACCGCCAGCGGTGAGCCAGGCGGTGAGTTGTTGGGCCGTAAAACCGAATGGGATAGCTGCGAAAAATGGAGCAGCGTTTGTCTTCCCACTCCAGTAATACGAAGCGCTTATTCCCATGTCGATGGTGCCCGAGGAGACTGCGCCAAACACCTCAAGCGGGGGTATGAGTTCTCCACCGGCAAATACTTTGATTCGGACTCTGCCATCGCTGGCCAATTTAACATGCTCACTAAAGCGATCCGCCGCGTCCTGAAGTATCGGCATCTTCGGCGACCAAGAGGTGGTGAGTCGCAACTTGTAGGTTTTTGCTGCAAGGGCGGTCTTTGGCCTGATACTGGCAGCAGCGCCGCCAGCGAGAGCGCCGGCCAGTGAGGTGAGGACCTGTCGTCGATTAGGCATACGTTATTCTCCGGATGATTAATGCAAAGAGGTCGTTCGTCATATAAACTGACTAGATAGCTAATTTAGTGACAGGCAACGAACTATTTTTTAGAACTAGGCTTATGGGGGGTGAAAGGCCGATCTCCTGTAGGTTTTGAATTACCGAGAACCGAACTCAGTTTCTCCTCTAGGATGTCGCAGCGCAAATGAGATTTTTTCGAATTCCTTGTATGGCCCTCTGTAGAGCCACAGTATTGCTGCTGTTCCTCCTTTTCCTACCCAAGTACTCATTTGCCGCGGATCGAGTACTTGGTCAACAGTTACAGGCCTTAGTCGACCGAATTGAAAGCGGAAATTCCGATCGACGATTGGAATTGGCGGTGATGGTGACAGAGCTTGGTCGTAGCGACTCGGTCATTTTTGCCCATAATCACACTCAAAAAAAACCTCCAGCTTCAGTCGTTAAGATTGTTACAAGTATGGCAGCTCTCAACATCCTGGGCGCGGAATACCGATTCCCGACCGAGGTATTTGTGGATAACTTGCCGAGTGAAAGAGATCCTAGCCTCGATAGAACTGCGGGTTTACAGAAAACTCAGTCTGGAGCCTGGAGCGTAGGCAACCTCTACGTCCGCGGCTATGGTGATCCGACCATGGTGGACGAGCGCTTGTGGGAGCTTGCCCGTACGGTGAAGCGTTATGGCATCGATCAGGTGAAGGATATCGTGATTGACGAGACGCTGTTCGTCGATCCTCCATCAGCCCAGGGTGAGAGGCCCTATCAAGCAGGATTGTCAGCTACGGCACTCAATCACAATTGCTATGCTGTACATATTGCAGCTTCGGGCTCAGGTCTTCCAGCTTTCGTCTCCTTAACACCAGGGGCTCCCTACAGGCTGACCAACCGGGTGCAAACTCGTAAGGGTAAACGCAGTTCGATTATCGTGAATCAGTCGGTTTCCAGCAGTGGCTTTAATCCCGCGCTTCAGATGAAGAAAGAGGGGAAGTTCTTACTCCTCACGGATGAGGAAATGCGTGTTGATGTAAAGGGTACGTTCGGCGTTAGAGCGAATCCTCGCACCGAGTATCTCACAGTTCCCTACCCAGCGTCGTTTTTTGCTAATGTCCTTAAGCACTTCCTTGAAAAAGAGGGGGTGAAAGTCAGTGGCAGCTTGCTAGTCGGCGAAACTCCAACGCAGGCTAAAAAGCTGTTGGTATTCGAATCTAAACCGCTGACCGATATTCTGTCGGATTTAAATCACTATTCCAACAATTTTGTCGCTGGACAGCTTCAGTACGCCTTGGGCCAGGAGCCTGAGACCGGTTATTTCAGAAGAGACTTGGGTCTCCGGAAAATTGCGGCAGTTTTGGAAGAACTGGGCTATCCAGCAGAGTCGTTCGCACTGTATGATGCCTCAGGATTAGATAGGCGCAGTCTTATGACGGCCGAGCAACTTGTCAAAGTGCTTGCTGCAGGGTACCGAGACTTTTCTGTGGCTCCAGAATTGATTTCTTCGCTCAGTCGATATGGTAGTAGCGGTACACTGATGAAGCGAGATGCTTTATCGAAGAAAGCAGAGTCGACTGTGTTACGAAGCGAGCTGAAGAACTTGAAGCGGCGAGCGGCTGGCGTCTGGGGTAAGACAGGGACGCTGAATTCAGTCAGCTCTTTGGCCGGCTATCTTGAACTGAAGAGCGGAAAGCGAGCCGCCTTTGCTATCCTGATAAGTGGTATTGATAAGAATTCCGCAATTCGCATAGAAGATTCGATTGTAGAGCTGTTGATAGGAAGTCCCGTGTGAGGTTCACAACTTTGGTAACCCGAACTCTTTTTCTACTTTTCTTCAGTTTCATATGCGGCAGTTTGGTCGTGCCCGCAGCTGCCCAGGGCGAACGAGCCGACGCTCCTGAAGCAGGAGAACGACTTCTCGATGCGAGCCGCGCTGTTGCTCGCAGTGAAGAATTAGAGTGGCCCAGCAATTTTGAGGGGCGAGTAGAGTTTTGGCGGCATATCTTTACGAAATACGGTGAGATGCAGCGGGTGTTTCATCACCGCGAGCGCCCAGAGATCATCTACTCGATCTTGGATTTCTCAGAGTACGAGGCGAACTACAAAGGAAAGAAACTCCAACGACTCAAAGAGAAGGCGGCTGAGGCGGAGATAAAACGAATTCGCACTGCGCTCCAGAATCTGGGAAAGGGGAAGCCCGCGAGCAACGATTTCGAGAAGCGTATCGTCAAATTGTTTACTCGGTTTCATAAAGCTACTCCGGCGGCCTATCGATACGCCGCAGATAAAAAATTAGTTCGCTATCAGCGGGGTATCAAAGAACGCTTTCGTGAGGGGATTGTACGTTCAGGACGATACCTCTATGCGATCGAACAAATTTTTGCCAAAGAGGGTCTGCCGCTAGGCCTGGCCCGCCTTCCGCTTGTTGAGTCGTCGTTTGATTACAAAGCCTATAGCTCGGTTGGAGCTGCGGGGATATGGCAGTTTATCCGCAGCACTGGACGACGCTATATGCGAGTTAACTCGGCTATCGATGAGCGTAGAGACCCTATTATTGCGAGTCGTGCGGCTGCAAAGTACTTGAAAAACTCCTATAAGCAGCTGAAACGCTGGCCGTTGGCCGTAACCTCTTATAACCACGGACTTGCAGGTGTGAAACGCGCAGTGGCGCAAACAGGCAGCAAAGATCTTTCAGATATTGTCCTGAACTACAAAGGCAAGCGGTTTGGTTTTGCTTCGGGCAATTTCTATGCGTCGTTTCTTGCTGCGGTCGAAGTTGAGCGCAATGCCAATTTGTATTTCCCCGGAATACAACGGGAGAAGCCCTGGCGTTTCGATGAGGTGCAACTGGGTAAGCGAACCTCGTTTTCTGAACTGCTGCGATTATCGGGTACTTCTAAAGACGAATTGCAGCGGCTCAACCTTGCTTTTCGCAGCTCTATCTTGAAAGGGCGCTCGCGAATTCCAGCGGGTTCGGTGGTAAAAGTTCCCTATGGTCGAGGACAGCGAGTGCTCGCCGGAATTGCAAAGAGTAAACCGATTCAGATTACCTCGACGATTCAGCGATCTTCAACATCAAATCGCCGTGTTTCCTCGACGAATTACCGCGTCAGGCGCGGCGATACTATCGGTGGAATTGCACAGAAGTACAATATTTCTAAACAAGAATTGATGGACTTCAATAAGATAAGTAATCCGCGCAAGCTCTATGCGGGTAAACAGATTCGAATCCCGAATTCCGATGGGCAGGTCAGTAGCTCGCGTCGACAAGCGAAGAGCTCAGCAAGCCGTAGCAAAGAATATACTGTGAAGTCTGGAGATAGTTTGAGCGTGATAGCTTCGAAGTTTGGAGTGTCGAGCGCGGCGATTCGCCGTGCGAACTCCATCAAGGGAAGTAAGATTATTGCCGGAAAGAAGCTCAAGATTCCAGCAAGCTCAGCCAAAGCACCTCGTAGCTCCGGGCCGAAGTCGTATACAGTAAAGCCTGGCGATAACCTGAGTAAAATAGCCAAAAAAGTGGGTCTCAGCGTCTCCTCACTCAAGAAACTCAATCCGAATGCGAATCGCTTGATTTTCCCAGGTCAAAAACTAGTGTTAGAGTAGACGCTACTTTTTAGTGTCGGAACTTTTGGACAAGTGATGGATTTCTGGTTCCACCTTTTCCCAATAGTGGGATTTCTTGGCTATTTTCTTGCGGCTTGTGGATATCTCTCACAGCTATTCCCCCGTCCGTTTGCGACGTTGACGACTGCACGCCGATTGTTAGCGGGCGGTTTAACCGGGCATATGTTGTTTCTCGGCGTCGATAGTCTACGCCGCTTTCTCCAAGGAGATGGGATATTCTTCGATTCCGTACTGCTTCCTAGTTTCCCTCTTACCTTGTCTCTCATCGCCTGTATCGCAGTGGCCGCTTTTCTTTTGTTTGAGAAACGCTACGGTATTTCACTAGTTGGTGCCTTTGTTTCTCCACTGGCGATGATTTTCATGCTGCTTTCGGCCATCCTCTTCCATGCCGATCGCAGTGGCGTTCCGGCAATTGAGAACAGCTCCTTGCTCTGGCTCCATATCGGACTGACTGTTCTCGGTCATGTTGCATTCTTGCTCGCGTTCGGGGTGAGCTTGGCGTTGATCGTTCAGGAGTCGTTGTTGAAGGGAAAGAAGTTCTCAGAGTTGCAGAGGCGCATGCCGTCTTTGCGGTTGCTCGATCGTCTCAATGCCCAATTGCTCTCAGGTGGAGTTCTTCTAATGAGCACGGGTATTTTACTTGGTATAGTCTTTGGGAAACAAGTTAGCTTAGAGGCGCTTTCGCTTTCTTCTCGTGTGGTGTGGTCCTTTATTACTCTTTTGGTCTATTCCACATTGCTGTTTGCGATGATTACCAAGGGTTTTCGAGGTCGTCGTGCCGCATGGCTCTCAGTTGTTGGGTTTTGCACGGTAGTCGGCTCCTTTTTAAGTGCGAATGTGGTGGGTAGCGGATTTCATGTTCACTGAGTCAAAAAAGGCAGATAGACCAGCAATCGTGCACGACGCTTCATACTTTCACGTCAGTGGTTTGAGCCATAAAGTGGCGCCCGTCGAGATTCGGGAGAGATTTGCGGTCAAGCAGGAGAAGTATCGAGAACTCCTCGGCGATGTTCTGACGCATCCCGCAATTGATGAAGCGGTGTTGCTCAGCACTTGTAATCGAACCGAGATAGTTACCGCGGGGGAGCCAGAGCAAACGCCGGTCGTGCGACAACATATAGAGGAAGTGTTTGAGTGCCTCTCAGGCGTATCGCGCAGTTCGTTTCAGCCAAGTATGTATCACCTCGATCAAGATCGAGCGGTATCGCACGTGTTTCGGGTGGCTGCAGGCCTCGACTCAATGATTGTCGGTGAACCCCAGGTCCTCGGTCAGCTCAAAGTAGCTTTTGAAGAAGCGCTTGGATGTGGTGCAACCAAGGAGTTGCTCAATCGCTTGTTTCATCGCGCCTTTGGCGTGGCGAAAGTTGTGCGCACTGAAACTCGTATTGGTCATAGTGCGGTCAGCGTTTGTTATGCGGCGAAGGAATTAGCGACTCAGATTTTTGGGGACCTTCAAGATGCTTCAGTCCTGCTGCTCTTGCCTTGAAGCATCTACGTACGGCGGGGAGCCATAAGTTTTTTATCGCAAACAAAACGCTACAGAAAGCAGCAAATCTTGCTGAGGAATTCTCTGGTATCGCATTGGATTTGCGAAAGTGCGGCGACGTGCTGGAAGATGTTGATATCGTGATTGGTGCTTGTGCACTGTCTCAGGCGGACCCAGCGATCATTTCGATGGAGCAAGTGCGCGATGTGCTGCGCCGTCGACGAGGAAAACCACAGTTTTTTATCGACCTTTCGGTGCCTCGCAATTTTGCACCAGAGGTCAATGATCTCTCCGATGCTTTTCTTTATAATATAGACGACCTTGAGCGGGTCGTGGCCCGCAATCTGGATTCCCGTTCGATTGAGCTTCGTCGTGCAGAGGTGATCGTCGATGACCAGGTTCGAAAGTTTGGCACGTGGCTCGAGAGTCGAATCGCAATTCCGGCAATATGTCAGGCAAAAGATCGAGTCGAGTCTTTGGAATGTGCCGAGATGGCCAAAACGATGCGAAGACTCAAGCGGGCTGGTCTCACTGATGTACAATGCCGCCTCGTTGAAGCCGCACTAGGTGATTACTCCCATGCGCTGATTGGCAAGCTACTTCATAAGCCACTGACAGCGCTTCGAGAGCGAAGCGCAACGGACCCGACCGTTCTGGCAGCTTTTCATGAGTTTTTCCTAGATACAGATGATGAACAATCAACTAATGTAGTGCAGTTGCGTAAGGTTTAATGTTGGGCGTTGGGATGTTTGGTGACGGTGCTATATTTGTTGTGAGTCTGGTCGCGCTGCTGTATTCGGCAGATCGATTGATCGACTGCGTGGTAGACCTTGCTCGTCGTTTTGATGTCTCGACCATGGTGATCGGCCTGACGGTTGTTGCCATAGGCACCTCGCTTCCAGAAGCAATGGCTTCGGCTGTGGCTGCGCTCGACGGTCGACCACAGATAGCCGTCGCAAACGTGCTGGGCTCAAATATCTGCAACGTAGGGCTCATTCTCGGTCTTCCAGCTCTGATGTACGTCATTAGTTGTCGTGATTCCGTCTTGCTTCGCGAAGGAGTGCTGATGCTCTCTACAACTGCGGCGATGTGGGTCGTGCTCGGTGGAGTCGGTGGAATGAATCGAACGATGGGCGTGTGTTTCCTGCTCGCGTTCCTCGGTTTTGTGGCTTTTGCCGTTCGGGGTGGGGGTGGCTTTGATGGGGGATCGGAAGAAGAGGACAAAGCGCCTGAGACTTCTATCTATCAGACCTGTCTCATTTTGGTGATTTCTTTTGTCGTCCTTTTGGCCAGTAGTAACGGCCTAGTCTATGGAACCAAAGCTTTGGCATTGGCATTGGGCGTTCCCGATAAGGTGGTGAGCATAACGCTGTTGGCCTTTGGCACTTCGGTGCCGGAGCTGTCTGTCTCCTTTGTTGCTGCCAAACGTGGGCACGGCGACATTTTGGTCGGGACTATTCTCGGATCTAATGTGAGTAATATACTGCTTGTTCTGGGATTGACCGCTGTGATAAATCCATTTACAACCACGCAGGTTTTAGACGGCGCAGAACTACCGATTGTTGCGTTGTTTGCGGTGTTGATGATCTATTTCCTTAGTCAAAAAAGCGGTATCAATCGACCTAAAGGCATGGCGTTCTTATTGATGTATATTCTGTTCATCCTTGGAACTGGTTTTAACTTTTTGTAGTAGGTTGCGCGGCAAATCGACCTGCGATTGCAAGAATTTCGAGCAATGGAAGAAGGGTGAGGTTCGCTTGGTAGATTTTTGGTGCCTGAACAGTCTAGTCAGTTCTTGCTCGATTCAAGTTTGGAATTGGAGATTGTTCGACCACGAGCGCTAGTTTTTCCGATGTCGTCAAATATTCGCAACGTGTCTGGTTTTGAT
>CBDUGV010000142.1:0-10887 GCA_965366815.1 uncultured Bdellovibrionales bacterium
ATTCGCCGTTTTTAATTTTCCGAAAACGAGCAGGAGCCGTTTAGCGTGAGCCGCTTCACGCTCTCAACAAACTCGAAGCGTGCAGCCAGAGGCAACATGCCGTAATACCGCAGTTTTTTAGCACACCACGCCGTTCTCCGCCGCTTAAAGCTCGCTGTAGATTTTGTCGATCTACATACTAAACAGCGATAGGTGGAGGACTAGTATCAAGGACCCTACAATATCCCGAGAAAGTTTGTTTGAGGCAAAACCTGGAACGCTCTTTGCTGAGCGGTATGAGGTAATACGCCTTATCGGCAAGGGTACTATGGGTTGGGTACTACAGGTGCGAGACCTCGATCTGGAAAAGGATATTGTTGCATTAAAGGTTCTCTACCCTCACCTAGTTGATGACGAAGATCGATATCAGCAATTGCGTAACGAGGTGCTTATTTCTCGACAACTCTCACACCCCAACATTCTACGTACATACGACTTAGATTGTAACAGTACCCTAGAGTATTTCATTTCGATGGAATACATTGATGGGTGGAATCTCAAAGAGTTAAAAAAAGTCGCCGGCAACGAGCTCACATTCAATCTCAAACTGCGTATCTTGAGAGATATCGCCCAAGGCCTTGCCTTCGCTCACAAACGAGGAGTAGTCCATCGCTGCCTCAAACCGGAGAATGTCCTGATAGGAAGAGATGGACAGATAAAACTTGTCGATTTTAGTATTGCTCGTAGTTTGGAAGGTGTCTCCGGATTGACGAGAACTGGAGCGTCTATCGGTAGCCCGCTTTATTTTTCGCCAGAGCAGTTTAGAGGCGACGAAATTGATTGCCAAACTGATGTATATTCATTCGGGGTACTCGCCTACGAACTGATTGCAGAGAAGCCCCCTTTTGAAACTGACGATTACTTTGAACTAGCCAAATTTCACCTCTCAGAGCCATTTCCACGACTCTCCGAAGATACTGATGTACCAGAGTGGCTCGATTCACTTGTTAGAACGTGTACTGAAAAAGAACCTCAACATCGTTTCGACTCGGCAACCGATCTTTGGGAATCCCTCCAAGCACAAGAAAGAGCCGAGAGTTTTGGAGAAGGGCCATTCGTGTTTCGCTCGCTCAAAAGAGAAAAGCGGATGAACTTCGTTATTGGTTATGCATTTTTAACAGCCTTGCTATTCCTCGCATTTGTATTGGCCTATGCGAGCGTAGTTCAGACTAAAAACCGCGTAAAGATCGCGAGTAGCATACTTCGCTTAGAACAAAAACTGTCCTACGACTTCCCCGGTTTAAAAAGCCTGCTAGACACCAAAGCTTCCCTTCGCGATCCAAAGAGCCTAGAGAAAGCCATCGCGCGCTCTGCTAAGCAAGACGTTCAAACGCTCGCACTCGCAAATTTCGACACATCGTTGACAAACGATCAAGGTCTTAGCGCATATCATTTGCTAGCGAGCGACCATTGGCCTTTTGCTCGTAAAGTTCTTCTAGCGAAGCAGCCAAATGTCGATCGACAAACTCATTCGGGTAAGACTGCACTAATGTATGCGATTGAAAGAGCTTCTTTAGCGGCAGTTCTCGACTATTTGAAACTCAGCAAATTCCCAAACATTCGCGATAACGCCGGAGATGCGGCAATACACTACGCGGTACGGCAGGAGAACCCAAGTATTCTTCTAGCACTTGTTCCTCGACTCAACATAGAGCAGCGGGACTCTCTCGGGAATGCACCGCTCCATTTGTCGGTATATAAAGATGATATCGAATCCCTTGAAATCCTGCTTAACGCTGAGGCCAACGTCGACGTACGAGATTCGCTAGGAAGAACCCCACTCATGGTGGCGTTGAGTAAGAAACTAAGCAACAAGCGCACTCAGGCAATAGTTGAGCGACTTATTCAAGCAAAGGCGAGTGTCTCGGTACGAGACAACACAGGTGCAGACGTACGGGCCTATGCTGAGAAGAACCCAAACCCCGCATTGCGTCTGCTAGTAGAGGCTTATGTCGACCAATAGGCACATACTGAGCGGACCATTTTCTGCGGGAGAGGTGCTAAGGGACCGCTACGAGGTACTACAGTTTCTCGGCTCGGGAGCTATGGGCTGGGTGCTACTTGTGGAGGATCGAACACTAGATGGAGAAAAGTTAGCGATAAAACTCATGTACCCGCACCTCATCTCTGATTCTTCTTCGCTTGCCAGATTCCGCAATGAAGTTCTAGTCACTCGCAAGCTACTGCATGCCAATATCGTTCGAACCTATTCATTCGGGTCATTCTCACCTGAACATCATTTTTTTAGCATGGAATACGTTGAGGGAGACACGCTGCAAAGGCACCTAAAGGAGAACGAACGTTTCTCTCTGCAAGACTGCTTAACGTACTTATCAGCGATTGCGGCCGGTGTTTCCGTCGCGCACCGGCACGGCATTGTACATCGCGATCTAAAACCAGAGAACGTATTGATCAGCACTTCTGGAGAGCTTAAAGTTGCTGATTTCGGCATTTCAAGCATGTTACAAATAGCCAACAAGTCTGGGGAGGCTGCTCTCGGCACACCACATTATATGTCTCCAGAGCAGTTGCGCGGAGAGCCTCTGGATCCACGCTCTGACATCTACTCATTCGGCATCATGGCCTACGAACTCGCAGCAGGAAAACGGCCATTTGCTGGCAATTCGCTTTACGCGCTTTATGAACAGCATTCCAACGCTCCTCTTCCCTCTTTGGCGGACACCTTTGAAGACATACCTCAATGGTTTGATAAGTTGCTCAGCACCTGTACCGAGAAGGAGCGGCAGAATCGTTTTCAATCGTTTGATGAAATTCGCGCTGTGATCGCTCCGCATGTTGAACTTACTGAAACAAAAGAAGTGCCCGCAGCACATCAAATAGATATACCTATTTGTCGCAACATGAATGCAAATTGCCGTTGGGAGCACGTAACTACTGAGCAACAAAAAGTATCCGAAATTCTCAATTTCTTATCGCTCTCTGCAATCATCCTGAGCGTAGCCACACTATTTTTTATTTCGCTCCTTCCTAGTGGAGGGCAAGGCGCAATGAGCATTGTTGGCGGAATCCTTTGTTGCCTGTTCGTGCAAATGTACATTAGAGGGAAACGGGTGTGGAGACTGCTCTCTATAGCGGGTTCGGTAATTGTCCTCAGTTCTTACATTGCAATTCAGAACCCCGCTACCTGGAAGCGCGTTACGGGAATGGTTTTGCGAGCAGAACGGACCTCGGGATACAAATTGTCGTTCTTGCGTTTTGCTCTCGGTATTACATTGCGGGTGGATAATGTAGAGGACCTTCTCACCACATTTCAGGACATGAAACCGACGAGACTCCAGGCAATGATTCGTTCAGGAATGAATCTTGATGTGCGGACAGCCGATGGCACTCCGGTTCTACATCGTGCCGCTGCCGATGCACATCCGAGCACATTTGACTTAGTCCTCAAAGAAACTCGTGAAGTAGATGCTCGAGACTCTCTAGGACAAACAGCCCTTCACTTAGCAATCACTTCTCGGCGGGGAGGACCAATAATTGCAAACCTACTCGAACGAGGCGCAGATCCCAACGCAAGAGACGCTCAGGGCCAAACTCCGCTCTATTTCGCTCTACAAAACTCTCACCAATTGGCAACCGAGCTTTTGCTGCGTCACGGTGCGGATAGAGAGATGAAATTGTTCAAAGGCAGAGAAGAGAGTTCCCTGTTGCACGAATCCGTTAAGCTCTCAAATCCGCGTTTTCTTCAAACTATTCTGCGAGGCTATGAGTCGGTCGACCGAGTTGATGGAAAAGGCAGAACCGCGCTTCAGATGGCCTTCCAGCTAGATCAGTTGAATCCAGACCGCCAAGAGATAATTGATTTACTTTTACAAAAAGGTGCGAGCAAGTCTGCTCTGAAAAACTAGTGCTCAATCGCTTCCGGCAGTTTGTGGCACAAACTCGTTTTGCAGGGGGTAAACCGGGTTGCTACCGCTATCGGCCGGAAACACATGAAATCTAAGGCCAGAACGGAGAAATGCAGCGAAACTCCCACTTTCCTACCGTTTGGGCAAAGCGGGAGTTCGCCACGGAAACAAGTACTACCAGGTTACACCGAACCCTATACTAGCGACGTGATTTCCGTCGCTCTTGTTGTCATCAATAGCCTCTAGATCATCTCCCAAATCGTCGAGAGCCAGATCACTAAAAAACCACTCATAGCGATACTGAGTCGAGAAAAACGCATACTCGTTTAGAAAGACTCTCAATCCCGCTTCTGGGCCTAACGTTCCCGTTACGTCCTCATCGTTCCAGACTATTCCGGTAAACACTCCGAGATAAGGCACAACGCTCTGATCCCCGCCAGAGTTGAAGTTGAATCTCAGAAAAGGTGACGTTGTGGCAAGGTAGGTATCAGGGCCGTTGTCTACAAAATTCGAAGTTATCGCCTGTCGGAACCCAACCTCCCACTTCTCGGTGAGAAAGTATCCGAAACTACCGTCTCCAGTAAGCGTTCCCGTGTTCGAATCCTGCTGGTGAAAAAACGACACGTTGAGAGTCAGTTCTTTACTTCCGTCAGAAAGCTCTGCGAAACTGGATGCAGGACTAAAACAGACTAGCAATAGCAGGCATGCTGCCTGACTCAAGAATGTACCAATAGTTCTATTGTGCATGTTATCACACCTCCATGGCTACTGTTTGCAATTATCTTGGTGTTAAAAAACTTAAGAACAAACAGAACACATAGAGAATCAGGTGGACATGAGCTGGATCAGGCCACCAACATCACCGATTGCGACAGATAACTATATCGGAACTAAAGTATGCAGAGTTCTAACCAGGCTCCCCCCGGGTGACCATCAATGTTGATGTCGTCGGCAATTAGTAAGCTCCGATATCTAAGAGCAGCGCAGAGCAGGCAGATCTACGTAGCCACCAGCAAGTCTTTACCGAACTGGGTTGCGGCATCGGCACTCGGTACCTCTCCAAGAGAACGGTTCGGCTTTGGTGAGTCCATTTCGGGTTCGTCGTGTGTGTAGCATTAACGTTGTTTTTCCTATGAAAATAGGGTGTTGACCGAATAATAGCGGGTTCAAGAAACAGAATGGTTTTGAAATACGGGAGATTAACTACTAAGGAGCAGAACTCGCTGAACTGAGACTGCCATCCCGGTAGAACGCTTGATGCAGCTCTCTACTTGACACTGAATTTAGTGTCGAATAATTTGAAACTGCTCTATAGGCTTAAGCAGTTGCGATGAATACGCTTCTAACATTCCCTATTTCCCCCATACATACGATGCTTATATAGCATCATTTAGATGTCTAATATCAGAGGACTTATAATGAAAACATTGTCACTAGTAATAGTTACTGGATTGCTCGCAGTTTTAGTTTCAGGATGCACACCAAAGACTGCTGGTCAGGATTCTGCCTACTTGAATGCAAATAGAGGAGCAGAAGGTGCTCAAATCACTAGAGCTGAAGCGAGACAATATCGAAGGCAGCAAGCGCTGAGTGCAGACGAAGTTCGTCTAGAAAACATGAAGCGTCGTCAAAATACCGATTCTATTCAAGAAGGAGCATCAGCTACTAGAAGTACTGTCAGTGCAATACAGAGCATAAAAAACCTCTTTGGCTTCTAATTTCTTGAAAGGAACGTATCAATGAAACTTTTCTACTATACACTGCTTGCATCAGTCGTTTTGGGAGGGTGCTCAAGTTACTACCCAACCAACGACATCCCTGCAAAGACCACCCATGTAGCAGAAGAAAAACCAGATAAGTATCCACAGCCTCCAGAAGACTTGCGGTCAGTTGTAGGTCATGATGGCTGGTATCATCATGGAGGATACTATTATCCGAGTCGGGACTATTATAATCAATATTACGATTACTATAGAACTCGAAGATAAGATTGAGGAATCGAAGTAGGGCCTGACCTCGAGTGGTTGCATTGGAGTCAGGTCCTACTGAAATAGGGCCCTACAAAAATAGAACCACAAGGGCCGCTTCCCCTACCCCACTAATCGCCGACAGCGGCAAACGAAACAGCCTCTAGCCTGGAATCTCTTAACAACACTTGCCGACTTTTGCGATCGACTTTTCTATCGATTCCTCTAACTTTGACAGCAGAGAGAAGAAGCGCTTTAGTTGCTTTTTATCAATACAGTAGCAAGACCGAACTCCATCAACTTCCCCTCGAATAAGCCCACTAGCACGCAACTGCTTTAGATGTTGCGAGACAGTCGATTGAGCAAGCGGTAAAACCTCTACAATTTCACCACAGACACACTCACCTCGCTTCGCAAGAGCTTGTAAAATCGCAATTCGTGCCGGATGAGACAGCGCCTTACATAATTCGGCCAGCTCAGCATCGCCGCTCGAAAACTCTTCAGATTTCGATTTTGAAAGTTTAATATCATCGTTCATCGTAGACATACGATAATAGATATGGTAAAAAATTGCAAGTAGAAATAAACAGGGTAGGAACGAGATGGATTGTGAAGCGGACAAGAATGATTTGGGCTTTTTTGAACGATATTTAACGGTGTGGGTTGCTATCTGTATGGTTCTCGGCATCTTACTTGGAAAGATTGCCCCTACCCTTGCCACCTATCTTGACTCCATTACCATTAATGTCGGCGGTGCCCCTGTAGTTTCCATTCCGATTGCTCTTTGCCTGTTCTTCATGATGTATCCGATCATGGTTAAGATAGACTTCCTAGAAGTTCTAAAAGCCGGACGAAACGTAAAGCCTGTATTTCTCACCCTCCTTATCAATTGGGCGATAAAACCATTCACGATGTATGCGATTGCATATCTCTTTCTTGGAGTAATTTTAAAAGGTCTCATTGGTGTAGAAGCGACTGATTTAATTCGCCTTCCCTTCAGTCTAGATTTGGCAGAAGGAGCTACGTACGGAGCTGGAACTGTCGTTCTCGAAAACGGAGTTAAGATGCTTGAAGTGCCACTCTGGAGAAGCTATCTGGCAGGCTGCATTCTGCTTGGTATTGCTCCATGCACCGCGATGGTGATCGTCTGGGGATACTTGGCGAAAGGAAACGACGCTCATACGCTAGTGATGATCGCGATAAATTCTCTGACCATGCTGCTACTTTTTGGTGTGTTCGGCGGATTTCTTCTCGGAGTCGGACAATTACCAGTTCCCTGGGAAGCACTCCTTCTTTCTATCGGTGTATACGTAGCACTTCCCCTAATAGCTGGTTTCTTTTCCCGTCGGCTGATAATTCGAGTTAAGGGCAAGGAGTGGTTTGAGCAGAAGTTTCTGCATCTACTGACTCCTGTTACTATCGCAGCCCTTTTAATAACTCTCATTCTGCTGTTTGCTTTTAAAGGCGAAGTAATTCTCAATAACCCGCTTACGATTCTATGGATCGCCATTCCGCTATTCATTCAGACTGTGTTGATTTTTGCTCTTGGGTATTGGTTCTCCAAACAACTGAAACTCTCCTACAGAGATGCAGCACCAACCGCTCTGATTGGCGCTTCCAACCACTTTGAAGTTGCCATCGCAACCGCTGTCATGCTTTTCGGCCTATCGTCTGGAGCTGCACTCGCTACCGTCGTAGGAGTGCTGATAGAAGTGCCGACGATGCTTCTGTTAGTTCGAATCTGTAAAGACACGCGAAGCTGGTTCGAGTTAGAAGCTTCCTCTCAGACCAAATAGCACACTTCTCCCACGAAGAGGCGCTAGATCCTTTAAGAATGAGCTGTGAATCCTGGCTTCTTCATCCGTCAAATTGGTTCCTCGAACATAAAATGTCAGCTCATAGCCTCTGTCGAACGAATAGTTATAGTTCAAGTCCGCATTCAGCATCTGGTAACTGTCAGTGGGCAGTTCAGAATCGGCTATCTTATCTTGCTCTGCAACAAAGACTCCCTCAACTCGTGCACCAAACAAGAACTTGTACCTGTAATCCAATCCCACAATTGAGCGAAATGGAGGTATTCTTGGAAGATCACTATCAGTAGATTCGTTTTTTGCTCGTACGAAATCAACTTGCACGCCAAGATCCAGATCGTGCGCCCAAAGTTCTAGCGCTTCGTGTAAATGGAGCGTAGCTTCGGTTTCAAAGCCCCAAAAAAGTGCACGAATAGATTCATAATTGAAGGCCGGCAGTCCATCCTGATCCGAACCCGTCGCTGATAGATTGATATAGTCGTCATAGTTTTGAACGAACAAATTGACTGCCCCGGTCAATAAACCCCTGTTCTTTTTCATCGTCCAGTCCAATCCATAAGACTGCTCAACACTCAAGTCAGGATTACCAACTTCGAATATCTGCCTCGCAACGTGCGCCCCATCGGCATACAGCTCACTGACAGAAGGTGAACGCTGAGTGAAGGCAAAAGAGAGCCCAACCGTGTAATCATTTCTTCCTGTCGGATTCCAAACGACACCCGTGGAGAAACCAAGCGGGTGAAACTCATCACTCGAAAATCCTTCCGCTTTGTAATTCACGAATTCATATCGTGTCCCTGCCTGTAATTTCCAAAAGTCATTCAGGGGCAACTCTTCAAACAGAAAGAGCGCCGGAGATATGGTATCGGTTGCGGGAAGAAAAGACTCATCTCCAACTGCCGAGAATTTGCTCGCTTGGGTCTGAAATCCCAGAACCCCCTCCATAGAAAGAATAGGGTTGTGGGTTAGTTCTAGACGCCCTTCAAGTCCGTCATTCTCAAATTTGGTCCCAACTTCACTTCCCTCAAACTCCGTGTGCTCATAGGTCGCCAAACCTAGTTTGAACTTTCCAGTTTTGAAGGCATTGCTCAGCTCGTCAACTCGTCCACGAAGATCGACACGCAGCTGTTGTAAGTCTATTGCAACGTCAGCTTCTTCTTCTTCTTCTTCGGCCTCTTCTCCTGGAGAATGTTCTTCTCCCTCGATATGACCCGGAACACCGTACTTTGACTCATTGCCACTGACAGAAATACCGAAGAACCCTTTTTCCCAAACATAGGAGCCACCCGCGGTAAATCCCTGCGAGCGGGTCGCGCTGTTTCGCAGTTTTCCAGAAGACTCTTCCTCCTCATGCATTTCGCCCTCCGCCGCTTCTTGTTCTCGCAACGCTGCACTTTCTGCAAGTCCTGGAATTTCAATGTCCTCCGTGTCTTGATGGAAATAATCGAGATGCCAGTTAAACTTCTTGGCTTGGCCTTCAAGTTTCACAGCCCCCGAAAGTTCATCATCGGCAACTCCAGTGCGAAAATCAGCTGACCCCGTCAACGGTGCTCCGATTTCTCTCTCTGGAATAGAGTTGTCGGTAATATTTACGACACCACCAATTGCAGAGCTTCCGAAAAGCAATGTTTCAGGGCCACGAAGAATCTCAATTGATTCCGCTGCCAGGGGATTCGAACTTACTGCATGGTCTTCACTTGTATTGGAAACATCCAGAGTTCCAATGCCGTTTTTTAGAACGCGAATTCGATCTCCCGCGTTTCCTCGAATAACTGGACGACTGGCGCCAGGCCCAAAATAGCTAGAAGAAACCCCTGGCTCACTACCAATCGTTTCACCGATCGTCGCCTCCGCCCTCCTCAACACCTCATCTTTCCCAAGCACCGATGCGGGACTGCTGTGCTCCAATAGACTGTGGTTAAAAGGGTCCGCCGTAATGGTTATCTCGGTCGGGCTCGCTTCCTCCTCTGCTGCAACACTAGCTTCTGACGTGGCATTGTCATCAAGTGACTCTTGTTGAGCCGCCTGTTCAGCAAGAGCAAAGGAACCGCTCTGCACTACAATATTGACTATAAAGAATAAAAATAATCGGCTAGAAGCCAGGTGAAAATTGATTGGTTTCATTTCCTTCCCCAATGATCGATCGAGCCTACTCGGCTCACTGAACCAAGAGACCTGTATAGAAAAAAATTAAATATCTACGGCGACTATCTAGCTCGCTGGGGGAGCACGGGGGGAGAACGGAAGGCTAGCTGAAACGGCGTAAAAAGAATTAGAGGCGTTCGAAACTACAAAAGCGACAATTTCGATTACATCTGTCTCTAAGGAAGATACCGCTAGGTCATTATTCGAACTAACACCAAGTTCGCAAAGAGAACACTCTACTTCATGCTCAGTGCCACCAATATGCAGATGGTCGTCGCTCAGATGAACGTGAAGAGAGACAACTGTTGAGCTGAAAACGAATGCTAAGGAGAAAAGAAATCTCAGGGCACCAGAAACCTTCGCGTTCAACGAACTGCGATCCCTTGGAACGGGTAGATATGGTAGTCCTCTGGCCATTAAAGAAAAAACTGTTTTAATACCGAAATACTCACGTATATACATTGTGGCAGGCGACCTACCGACTATCACAATACACAACCCATGGGAAACTTAGGGGTCATTGCCGCTGCCATTATCTACACCATCACCCAGTGTTCAAGCACCAAATTCTTGAAACGATCTGATGGCTTTCGCGAGTATTAGCTTAACGCGTGCGCGCCGATAGTGCGCTACTTGAACTCGCAGGATCCGAAGATCTCGGGATTTATAAGAAGAATGGGTGAACTGATTTTTTAGTAATATTCAACAGTTGCAAAGCTTATTCTTAAATGAGAGTGCAATGAGAAAATGGCAGCGGGTCCGCAGATGACCTGCTGCCGGTTTGACAGCAAGTCTGACCTTTGTCGCACTAAACGATTTCGCCGGGAGCAACAGTTCTCTCCTCGCCACCAGCCAGAACGACATCCAGCTCAGCAGTGTCAATGGTCGACGCGAAAGCCACTATCTGCTGCTTCCGTATCTCTTCCGCTGCAATAAGGTTAATTGTGACAAGCGGGATTATTCCATCGTCTTCCTGAGACACCGACACCTTCAGTTTACACAGCTGGTCGGGTTCACCCTTATAGGGGTTGAACTCCACTGTTTGGCTCAAGTCGGGTG
>CBDUGV010000143.1:0-10752 GCA_965366815.1 uncultured Bdellovibrionales bacterium
GGAGTGATTCGGAGCCTCGACCGGGTGTCTTTAACTTGAATCAGCCAGCGATGCAGCCGCTGTACAAATCGCAGTCGCTCGGAGATCTGCTGATTACCATTGCGGCTCAAGAGGATGTTGCTGCGCCAATTGCAGAGGTTGAGAGTTTCTACGATTACATACGCGCTCAGTGGAAAAAACGTACTGGGGCTACAGGATTTGAAGATCGTTGGTTGGGGTATGTCGAGCAAGGTGGTGATTGGGCGGCGCAAAAGGCCCCGGTCGTAAGTGTCTCTTTGCAAAGCAGTGCGACTGCACTCCCAGAGGTAGGGAAGACTGCTGGAAGTGGATTGGCAGTGCTTGCCTATCCGACAGTATTGTTGGGCGATGGCGCCTCAGCGAATCGACCGTGGATGCAGGAAGTGCCAGACCCGATGACCACTGCGGTGTGGGGTTCTTGGATTGAAATACACCCGGATACCGCCGCAGCAAATAGTTTGAAACATGGTGATGTCGCTCAGTTGAAAACTTCCGATGGCTTCGTGGAAGCTCCGGTCTATGTGACGAAGCACATTCACAAAGACGTTTTGGGTCTGCCGCTTGGACAGGGGCATGAAAGTCTTGGGCGTTTTGCCAATGGTGTTGGTGTGAATGCCGTCAACCTCCTTGCGACTGCATCGGAGCAGGACAGTCAATTGCTTCTAGCCTTTGGTGCAACACTTTCGAATTCGGTTGCCCGTGACGAGCTTGTCACCACACAGGGACATGATTCGCAAGAAGGCCGTGGATTGCTGCGGACTATTTCGAGCGCTGAACTGGCCAAGAAACTCGATAAAAAGAAATCGAATGGCCACGACGATCACGGGGATGCACATGCTGGTGGGCATCACGATCCCTTTGCCTTAGGTCCTCAGGAAGTTCCAAGGCAGATGTATAAGCAAATGGAACATCCTCAGTACCGTTGGGGGATGAGCGTTGATCTGAACAACTGCACTGGGTGCGCGGCCTGCGTGACCGCCTGCTATGCAGAGAATAACATTCCAGTTGTTGGGAAAGATTTAGTTGCTCAACGACGAGAGATGTCGTGGATTCGTATCGACCGCTATATCGATGGCCCTGATGATTCCCCAGTTACCGGGTTTTCACCAATGATGTGTCAGCACTGTGGTAACGCTCCTTGTGAGCCTGTGTGCCCGGTCTATGCGACGTATCATAGTGATGAAGGGCTCAACACGATGGTCTATAATCGATGTGTAGGGACTCGTTACTGTTCGAACAACTGTAGTTACAAGGTCCGTCGCTTTAACTGGTTTAAGTATGAATGGCCAGAGCCATTAAACTGGCAGCTCAACCCGGATGTGACTGTTCGTTCACTCGGAGTGATGGAGAAGTGCTCGTTCTGTATTCAACGGATTCGCGAAGTCGAGAATAAGGCGAAAGACCTCGGTCGCCCAGTTCAAGATGGTGAAGTTCAACCAGCGTGCGCCTCGAGTTGCCCGGCTGATGCTATTACGTTTGGCAATCTCCTGGATCACGACAGCAAGGTCTACGAAGACTCACAAAGTGAGCGTTCTTATAAGACGTTAGATTTCCAACTCAATACTCAGCCAGGGGTCCTGTACCTGGCTAAAGTTACGAAGGATGGACAAGGCAGCGGAAGCGATCACGGGGCTGTCGGCGATAGCCACGCTGGGCAGGCTGACGGGCATCAAAGTGAAGCCAGCCATAGTGGAGCTGAAGGTGATTCTAAGCAAAACGCTGCGCAGAGTGATTCGGCGCATAGTAGTGATGCAGGGCATTAGGAGGAGAGAGCTTGGCGAAGCATAACCCAAGAATATTCCCGCTAAGCTATAAGCAGGTGAACGAAGATATTCTTCGTACGCTTGAGCCACCAAGTATCCAATATGTGATGGTGGTAGCCACAGCAATGTTCTGCCTGCTAATTGGTGCAGTCTCCTGGATGCATCAGTTGAAGTACGGTATCGGCGTAGCTGGGATTACTCACCCTATTATGTGGGGTGTTTACATAACTGACTTTGTATTTTGGGTGGGTATCGCTCACTCAGGAACATTGATTTCTGCAGTCCTTTTCCTATTCCGAGCGCAGTGGCGCGTGCCGATTTATCGCATAGCTGAAGCAATGACCGTATTTGCGGTAGCAACTGCCGGATTGTTTCCAATTATTCACTTGGGTCGTCCGTGGAATTTCTATTGGCTATTGCCCTACCCGAACCAGCGATATCTTTGGGTAAATTTCAAATCGCCGCTGCTTTGGGATGTGTTCGCAGTCAGTACCTATCTTACGGTGAGCGTACTTTTCTTCACGATTGGTTTGATTCCGGATTTAGCGGCGGCTCGTGATAAAGCAAAGGGCTTTCGTAAGCTTCTGTACTCAGTGACTGCGCTGGGTTGGCGTGGCAGCGCAAACAACTGGCGCCACTATATGGCGGCCTATGGCTTTTTCGCTGCTCTTGCGACGCCGCTGGTGCTTTCCGTTCACTCCGTGGTTTCCTGGGATTTTGCCATGGGTAACGTTCCGGGCTGGCATACGACGATTTTCCCACCCTATTTTGTTGCCGGAGCGATATTCTCTGGTTTGGCAATGGTGATGACCATTACCATACCACTTCGTAAGGCGTTTAATCTTGAGGCCTATTTTACTCCTTGGGTGTACGAGAAGATGGCTCAGCTGATCTTATTCACTTCAGGGATATTGACCTATGCCTACGCCACTGAATTTTTCATAGCTTGGTACAGCAACAATCCATTTGAACGAGCACAGTTCTGGTTTCGACCATTTGGGACCTACCGTGTCGCTTTCTGGGGGATGGTGTTCTGTAACTGTGTAGCACCACTCGCCCTTTGGTTTAAGAACGTTCGCGTCAATTTTACGCTGCTCTTCATTATTTCCATTCTTATTAATATCGGAATGTGGCTTGAGCGATTCAATATTATTATTCAATCCTTGTCGTATGAGTTCCTACCTTCGTCTTGGGGCGGGTACAACTTTTCATGGACTGAGGTGGGTATCACGATAGGCTCGTTTGGCTGGTTTTTTACCTTATTGCTGATTTTCATCAGATTGTTTCCAGCGGTGTCTATTACTGAAATGAAGGAAATTGTAGTCCCTCCGAAAGAGACGGGAGGTGCACACTAATGAGCGAAACAACTTCCTCTGCTGAATATGCAGTCATTGGGCTCTACACAGAGCCGCACGCTGCGGCCCATGCCATTGAAAAATTGCGGGCTGCGGGCCATGAAAAGGTAAATTACTTCTCACCTTTTCCAGACCACCATCTTGAAGCTGCTGCATATGCAGGAAAAAAGCGAAGCTGGGTGCGGATATTTACCCTTGTCGGCGGGCTCACTGGTTGCCTTGGGGCGTTCTTGTTTACCACTTGGATGTCGATTGACTACCCACTTCGCGTCAGTGCGAAGCCGCTCGTTTCGATTCCAGCATTTATCATTATCGCATTCGAATGTACGATTCTCTTGGGTGCAATTTTTACCTTGCTTGGTATGGGACATCTCTCGCGAATTCCGAACCTCACTCACACCCCGACGTATCGGCCAGAGTGTAGCAATGACCACTTTGCCGTAACCGTGCAGGTTCCGAAGGACGAGACCGAGGGTCTTCAGGAAGAGATGGAGCGCTTGGGGGCGAAGAGTATAGAGGTGCAATATGTACGGTAGGACCTTCTTGCAATTTTTTGCACTGCTTCTCTCAGCTAGCACAGGGCTCATGCTTTCAGCGAATTCTGCTCAGGCATTACCTTGGGATATCGACATGTATCGCCAAGAGTCACTACGAGCGAGCGAGATTGCCCGTGCGCCTGCCGTGGGAACAGTCCCAATGGGACGAAAGCCGTTTACGCTCTCAGTTGAAGAAGCGGAGAAAGTGCTCAGCAATCCGGTTCCATTTTCACTGCATTCCGTTTGGCGGGGGCAGCGCTTGTGGAATGCGAATTGCACTCCGTGCCATGGGGCCAGTGGCGGTGGTGAAGGTGCGGTTGCGAAACAGTTTATCGGAATTCCGGATCTCTTGGGTGATCTCTATAAGCAGCGAAATGATGGACGAGTTTTTGCAGTAATTCATCACGGGCAAGGTAACATGCCGCGCTACGGCTATAAATTCTCAACCGGTGAGAAGTGGGACATCGTTAACTATCTCCGTTTCTTGCAAGGAAGGGATATTCTTGGTCTCGAACGACCAAGTGGCAAGAAAGAGTAGGGAAGGATACACAGGGTATAATGGCGCACGGCGAGTTTTCAGTAAGTAAGAGCGATGTGGTGAGTATAGTTGAAGCTCCGCCGCTCAAGATTAGTTCGATGGCGCGCTTTGTGCTGATTTCTCTGATGTTTATCGGACTATTGGCCTTTGTTCACGAACTCACGAATGGCGATGCAAAGCATGCCTGGACTTCTTTTCATGTGAATTTCCTTTATTGGTTTTGCATTGCGTCGGCTGCGAGCTGCTTCTCTGCGGTTTTTCATATTTGTAACGCCCAATGGTCTCGCCCCATTGCCCGTCTGTTTCAATCTGCACTGCCTTTCATGCAATGGTCGCCTGTTATCTTAATTGTCCTGTATTTTGGCCATGGATATCTGTTTGACTGGGCTCATCACGAAATTCCAGGGAAAGGGGTTTGGTTGACTTCAGGTTTCCTGTTCACGCGCAATGTACTGGCAGTATGTTTCCTAGCATTCCTTGCGAGGAAGGTAATCTGCTGCACGGTGCGTCGTGATATTGCGTTTATTCGCAGTGGTGCAACAGAAGCCGATCCAGAAAAAGCTAAGCGATGGCAGCATAAGCGCTACGATGGAATGACTAAGGATTGGGGTGACGATAACGCTGCTGCCTTGGAAGAATCACATCTGCGGATGAGTCGCCTCTCTCCGTTAATTGTTATTTTCTATGCCGTTATCATGTCCCTAGTCGCCTTTGATTTGATAATGTCGGTCGACCCGCATTGGTATTCCACTATGTGGGGTGGATATTACTTTATGAGCGGCGTCTATATGGCGATGGCCTGGGTTGCAATAGGGGTGGCCTTGGTTCGCAAGTATCATCCTTTATATCTGACCAAGGTAGACCGTCCGGTGCTACACGATCTTGGCAAGTTGTTGTTTGGCTTTGGTATCTTTTGGGCCTATTTGTTTTGGAGTCACTATTTGCCAATTTGGTACGGAAACCTTCCAGAGGAGACCGGTTTTATTATTATCCGCTTACGTGACGAGCCTTGGCACAGTATCGCTTGGATGACACTTGGTTGTAGCTTCATCATCCCCTTCCTTTTGGGGCTAAGCCGCGATGTAAAGCAGATTCCAGCCTTGTTGATGGCAACGGGAACTATTGCAGCCATTGGTGGCTGGCTCAATATCTACATTATGTTTGCGCCGACCTTGTATCCGGACGTGCTGCCGTTTAACTTTACGGATCTGGCAATTACTTTGGGTTTCATGGGGGCGTTCCTCTACTCAGCTTCTTCATTTCTCAGTAAGGTTCCACTGATTCCCTTTGCGGACCTCTATCACGATCACTAAGCCCGGGGTCTCCCTATGGTGAGTTTTCGGAAAGTTGTAGAGAATGGAAAACACGCACTGTGGCGGGGAAGACAGAAATATCTTGGAAAGCAATTTCTTCACTTTCTCCACTTAGGGAAAACCGGAGGCACTGCAGTAAAGCATGCCTTGCGTAGCCACCTTCCGGCGGAAACCCCCTATGCGTTCTACCTAGCTGCTCACCTTGTTACCCTAAGGGATGTGCCTCCAGGTGATGGTGTGATTTTCGCACTTCGTGACCCTGTCAGTCGATACATCAGCGGTTTCTATTGCCGAAAACGACAAGGCCTGCCGCGCTACTATTATCCACACAGAGAGGAGGAACGGCTTGCTTTTGAGCGATTTCCGACGGCGAATGAATTGGCTCTTGCATTGTCCTCTCCTGATGCGGCGCGAAGGCGCATGGCCGAAGAGGCAATGCAGGGAATCTCGCACGTAAAACATTCCTACTGGCGCTGGTTTGAGAGTGAGGAGTATTTTTTGTCTCGTGCTTCAGATATTTTTTTTGTAGCTCATCAAGAGCGCCTCGACGAGGATTTCGAGAGGCTAAGATCCAAGTTGGGATTTCCCGATTCAGCGGTGCTTCCGAGTGATACCTCTGAAGCCAACAGGTCTCCAGGTGAACACGATCGAACTCTTGAGCCACAGGCGGAAGAGAACCTAAAGCGTTGGTATGCCGATGATTATCGCCTGCTTGAGCTTTGTGAAGAGCTAGGATGGTAAAAACGAATCTTTCAGTTTTCCCAAGGTTTTTAAGAGAGCACTCGAAAAAGATTTAACAGCGGGGAGAGTTGCCCGGTTTGCGATCGGAACCGGTGGCTGGAAGATTTTTTCTATCGAGTTGTATAGCTCAAGCAGGAGCTCAAGCGTCCTGCGGTTCTTCGTGATCCGCTCCGTGGTAAAATGGAGCCCCCACTCAAAGGCGTTCTCGTTGTTTGCAAATTTCTCCCAATCGCTCGAGCCGGGTGCCGGTTCAAGAAAATAGACCTTATGTTGCTGCTCAAATTGTCGACAGGCAACTTGAGTACTGGAATTCTTGCGTAAGCGGTAGCGCAGACGATAATTGACATAGCGCTGATTGCGGCGTGGGAGATGGGCAATGCTGGAACGGTTCGTTGTCCAGACTCGCTTTCCTTGTTGCTTGACATACCAAAAATACGGAGCGTGCTCCATTACCTTAATCGCGTCCGGCCAGCGCACCGTTTCTCTAAGCTCGGTGCGCGCAATGAAGAAGTTATTTCCAAAATCAACCCAATCGTCCCCGCCGTAGGGAAGTGGAGCTTCGGTAATAATATGTTCACCTTGATCGCCGAACTCTTTAAAGACCATGGCCGTTTGAGTAAAAAGAGTTCCGGGAAGATCGCACCAAGACCCACAGACGATGTCGGCACCACTTTCTTCGAGCTTCTTTCGCATGTAGGGAAGATCGCTCAACGCCCAAAATGCAACGTCATCATCGAGAAGTACGAAATAGGGGGTTGTGATAAGATCGAGGCCAATGTTTCGACCTCTGCTGATGCCTACGTCAAACTCTTCTGTCTTTACAAGTCGTACATTGTCATAGGCGGCGCAGACGCAATCGGTTTCACCGTTGTTGCTGTCGTCGACAACGATGACAGCGGTTCCGGGATAGTAGCGGTGAATCGATACGAGAAGGTGGCAGAGCGATGCTGGGCGAAGAAATGTTTTTACTAAGAAGGTGCAATCATCGAGCTTACTCATGGAGCCACCGTTCGTAGGGGGTCTGACTGAAATAGCGGAAAAACTCAGCGTAATTTTCTATAAGCTCTTCCAAGCTCTTGTCGCAGGTCCCAAGTGTTTGTGGCTCAATGGGAAAGGGGTCGACTTCAAGAAAACCTTCGATCCGAGCAAGCTCCGATCCGCGATCGTCGAGCAAATCTTCGTACGCCACGGCGCAGACTCTCTGCAATCTATAGTTCGAAAAGAAAGAGAGTTCGCTTGCCTCGCGGGCCACCATATGTTGATGGAACTCTTCTAAGGGAATGAAAATCTTTTCTACTTCCGCCTTGGCTTCAGCTTCGGTATCTCCACTCAGAGAGGAATGTGCTGTAGTAGCTTGATGCTGTACCGTTTCGCTTGCTGGAGTGTGCGAGAGCCGTTCTTGCCCATCAACTGCGTCGGCCATTTGTGTGGCGCGGTAGCGAGAGAGCGATTGTCGTACCGCATTTCGTCGCATCATATAAACGATTTTCGTTTTGCGGGAGAATTTGAACTTCAACCAAAACTCTGCCGTTGACTCCTCTGTATCAAACGCTCCGGGAAGGTCAACTGCCCAAGAGGTGAGTTCCTTTTGGCTGGTTCGGCGCATCCAGCGAAATTTCTCTGACATGCTCATGCCTTTAATTTCCGGGTAGCAAATTGAGGCAGCTGGGTGAAACACGTCAGCAAAACAATCTATCTGTGGATGTTGATCTAGAGCCGAACGCAGCATAGAGGTTCCAGCTCTTGGAGTTGACGCCAGAATAAAAAGATAGTCGCGTGGATTACGTAGTTTCATAAGGAGTGGTCCAATTACTTCATATCACAGCAAGGTATTTCGTCAATTTTAGTCACATTTCTCGGCCATTTTTTCATGATGATACTGAGGGGTTAGATAGGAGAGACAGAATGGTAATGCCGCAACAGAAAGCTCAGCAAGCGAGTGATCAACACACCACCGAACAAGCCGAAGGGAATACGCCAGTCACCGAAGGTCCACGGGCCCCCGAGCAGGCCCGCCAGCAACAAGAACGAAATCCCGATCAAGTAGTTGAACGTGAAGCGCAGGGCGCAGATGCTCAGCGCTACAGCAAAGTAGTCTATTTCAAGCCAGCCGAGGGTCAGACGTTCAAAGTACGCTACCAGTATACCGGAGGCGATAATAAGCCGCAGATTGGCCAGTTCAGTGACCTCGGCAATAATGCCGGGATTGGCGCTCCCAATGTCGGGACTCTTACGAAAGCCGGGGAGGGTGTCTTTTCACTCAAGGTTGATAAGAAGTTGGAAGCGCCGATAGTATTGAAGATGAGCGAAGTCAAAGACAAGCAAGTGCATGATCGAATCTATCGGATTGAACCGGGTAAACCCAATGCATCGCTCGAAGCGGTTGAGTTGACGTCAGTGACTGATTTTTCCAAACAAGTATTGGAAGCATCGAAGGACAAGCCGATACTAGTTCAGTTCGGGGCAATTTGGTGCCCGCCCTGTCGTCAACAAAAACCGGAGACGTTAGAAGCGTCGGTTCGAGCCGGGGCCGGCAGCCCGGCCTATGTTGATGTTGATCAGCATGAGGCTCTTGCGGAGGAATACAAAATCGAAAGCATTCCTGTGACTGCTGTTATCAAAGACGGTGAAATTGTCGAGCGACTTGATGGCTTCCAGCCTCAGTCAACGATGATTGAGGCGCTGAAGAAACATCAAAGCGAGACGAAGTAACAAGTAAGCATTGTCAAATCAGTAAATCAGAGATAGAGCAGTAAGAGCATAGGAATTTCCGATGGTCTTCAGCTCGTTTCTTTTTCTGTTTCTCTTTTTGCCGCTCTTTTGGCTTAGTTATTTTCTCTCGCCGAAACGGTTAAAGAACTTCTGTGCATTGATTTGGAGTTATTTCTTCTACGGGTGGGGTGCACCTACGGTACTTCCGTGTCTCATCGTGCTTTCGGTCTTTGACTTCATTGTTTCTCGGTGGATGTCTCAGCGCAGTGGCTCAGCAAGAAAGTTGGCCTGTGCACTCGGCGTTGGAGTTAACCTTCTTTTTCTCGGCTATTTTAAATACGCCAATTTCTTTGTTGCCGAAGTGAATTCCTTGCTTCAGTCGGCAGGGTTGAACCCGATTGTTTGGCTCGAGATTGCTTTGCCGATTGGCATATCGTTTTTTACCTTTCAAAAAATCAGCTATTTAGTCGATGTGTATCGGGGCACGACTCCGGCCGCTGAACGGTTCACAGAGTACGCACTCTATGTTGCATTGTTCCCGCAGCTCATCGCCGGTCCGATAATTCGCTATCACGATATTCAGGCACAGATCACTGAGCGAACGCATCGCATCGATCTTGTGTTCTCTGGTCTCGTTCGCTTCAGTATCGGACTTGCCAAGAAAGTCTTGATCGCCGATGCCATGGGCAATGTTGCTGATACTATATTTAACTTGCCAATAGATTCTTTGACCACGGGCTACGCATGGCTTGGGGCTCTCGCCTATGCCTATCAGATCTACTTTGACTTCTCGGGCTATTCTGACATGGCAATAGGTCTAGGACGTATCCTCGGATTTCGCATTCCAGAGAATTTCAATACTCCCTATGTGTCTCAGACAATTACCGAGTTTTGGCGGCGTTGGCATATATCTCTCTCAAACTGGATGCGTGAGTATCTCTATATACCGCTTGGAGGAAACCGAGTTGCTCCGGCTCGGATCTATCTCAACCTCTGGATCGTGTTCTTGTTATCCGGTCTGTGGCACGGGGCGAGTTGGACCTTTGTTGCCTGGGGAGCTTTGCACGGGCTTTTCCTGACGATCGACAAGCTGTTTTGGAGTCGAGCCTCCCAACGACTACCCAAAATAGTCAATGTGGTTCTCACGTTTGGGATAGTACTCATCAGCTGGGTGCTTTTTCGAGCTGAAGATTTCAGCATTGCCTTCGAGTTTATCAAGCGGATGATTTGTTTTACCGAGTACTGGGATGTGTTTGAACCACCGGTGTTTGGATTGACGATTCATACGCGCGGTTTGTTCGTCTGTGGGCTCGCCACGGTTCTAGTCTTCGCCCCAATTTGCACGGTGATCGAACAATGGGCGTCGAATTTTTGGAGCAAGGAAGCGAATGGCTGGCAGACCGGGGTTCAGATGCTGGTTGCAAGCTGCTGTTTTGCCCTAGCTATTTTGTCGTTGTCGACTACTGATTATAATCCGTTTATTTACTTTCGTTTTTGATGTTTGAGAGATGAAAAAGCTCGCGCAAGCAGTGTGTATTGGTTTGTTTTTCGCGGCAAGTTTGTTGCCAATGCTTCAGTGTGCCACAGGCTTCGTACAAGAGAAGAAGTTGCGAGGCTTTGTCATGCCCAAGCCACTGCAAGTCCCGAACCTTGCACAGATCGTAGACGGGAGTTTTCAAAAGAAAGCTGAGCTTTGGTTTTTACGGCGCCATGGATTTTGGGGTCATCTTGTTCGGCTCGACAATCAGCTGAACTTTGCTGTTTTCAAACAAATCT
>CBDUGV010000144.1:0-10739 GCA_965366815.1 uncultured Bdellovibrionales bacterium
TTCGGGTTCTTGCCAAGGCTACCGACTTCAGTCGGCATCAGCAAGCAATTGCGCTAACATCATGCTCAGGAATATGCGCTGGTACTCGCTCTGCGATACCAGCATTTTTTTACTAGAGAAACACAGGCCTCCCTATGGCTCAGCGCTCATCCTTGCTGCTTGACCCAATCAGACAACTGATCGACAGGGATTTGAGTTGGCTGCAATTCAATGAGCGAGTCCTCCATGAGGCGCAGGACGATTCCAATCCACTCCTAGAGCGACTGCGCTTCCTTGGTATCACCTCTTCAAACCTCGACGAGTTCTTCATGATTCGATTTGCCTCAATCAGTCGAGAGCTGAGCTCCGTGGCGAGAAACCCAAAGAAGAGTAAAAACCGCGCCCAGCGGCTCAACGAAATCCGCGACGAGATCCTTAAAGCCGTAAAGCAATTTAGCGCAAAACAGACACGAACACTTGAACATATCTGTCAGGCCTTAGCGGAAGATCAAATTTACCTCACAAGAAATCTTACGCCAGCAGACGAGTTCTTTGAGAAAGCACGTGCTCTATTTTACGACCGCGTACTCCCCGAGCTTGGAGTCCCCCGCTTTTTTGAAGCAAATCTATTGCGCGATGTAAGAAATCTGCAAGTGTCTGTACTACTGAAAGACAATACTTTTGTTCCTATACCCAAACAGCTCCCGGCAATTCTTTGGGAGCGAACGGGCTCTAAACAATTGATTGCTTTTTTCCTAGACGATCTACTCAACACATTCCTGGCACCTGCGCTCGGCGACGAAAGCACCCCTTTAATCTTTCGAGTCACAAGAGATGCCGATGTTCGGGTTGAGCTCGAATACGAGGATCCAGAATCAATTCCCGATCTCGTTCGCCAAAGAATCGGCACAAGGGAGAAAAGGAAGCCACTCCGTCTGCAAGTTGTCGACGCGAACACAAAAGTTGCCTACTCTGAGATACTGCATTCTCTGCGACTGCCGAATGACCAGGTGTTCTCTGTAGGCCACCCGCTTTTTCTGCACGGCTGCATCCCCTTTGTCTCGGAAATTGAAGACTTGCTTCCTCGGAAGAAACAATTGTTTTTCCCCTCTTTCTCGCCTTGTATTCCCGCCCCCTTTGATTCGCCTGGTCGGATCTTCGCCGGCCTCGAAGAGCGAGATTATTTTTTCCACCACCCTTATGATTCTTTCCAGGGATTCGTCAATTTCATGGCCGAGGCAGTTGCCGATCCGAACGTAACGTCCATCGAGCAAACCGTGTATCGGGTTGATGCCTTGTCAGAGGTAACTGAACTCTTGAAGGATGCCGCGAGACGCGAAATATTCACTCGAGTCGTGATCGAACCACGAGCTCGATTTGACGAAATTAACAATATCCAACTTGCTGAGGAACTGCGTTCAGCGGGAGTGCACGTCGTATTCGCCGCAGGCAATTTGAAGATGCACGCCAAGGTCGCCCTCGTCACTCGAAAAACCGAAAACGGGACGCAAACTTTTACCCACCTATCGACTGGCAACTACAACGCGAAAACAGCTCGGCGCTATACTGATATGGCGATTCTCACCTCGAATCCAGGCTTTGGGGCCGACGCCCGACGCTTCTTCGATTCGGTGAGTGCCGGGGCCCTACCTGATGGAATGCAATTCCTTGCACTTGCACCAACTGGTCTGCATCGTAGAATACTTTCCCTGATAAAAGCCGAAACCGCCGCAGCAGAAAAAGGCGAGAAAGCGCGCATTTTTGCAAAAGTGAATGCCCTGGTCGATCCGAAAGTGGTTGAGGCCCTGTATGCAGCTTCGCAAGCCGGCGTGCGAGTCGACTTAGTTGTCCGCGGTGCCTGTTCACTCATTCCCGGCATAGCAGGTCTTAGTGAAAACATCAGCGTTATCAGTATCGTCGATCGATTTCTCGAGCACAGCCGAATTTACTACTTCGAGAATCAGGAGCAAATGTATCTCTCCAGTGCTGATTGGATGCCACGGAATTTCTTCTCGCGCCTAGAAATCGCTTTCCCCATAGTCGATGCCAACATTCTCGAGTTCATGACTTCAGTGGTAATCCCGACCTACCTCAATGATCGAGAAAAAGCCCGATCGCTTACCAAACAAGGTATCTGGCGAAAACGAACGACTGCTGGCAAACAGCACACTCGTTCGCAATATTGTTTTAAGGAGTTAGCCAGGCGAAAGTACCGTGGAACCTCTTTAGAGTTTCGCTAGTCGCCCATACTCCTGCCAGGCGGCGAATCTATTTCAATCGTTTGAGTCGCTTCCGCGCCCTGGCTCGATGTACTGCGGCGATTTCTGTCGCCAAAAGTCCATCTCTCAAGGAGAATTTGGTAAATTGTACATTTGGAGTGCGAAAAAAGATCATCGCCTCATGCAGAATTAATGCACCAGGCACAATGATATCTGCTCGCTTTGGATTCATCCCAGGGTATTCTCGCCGCTCATCGATACTCAACTTAGAAAGCTCAGAAATGAGTTCAGTGAGCGATTTGATTCGAATGCGTTCACCTCTTCCACCGCGCTCGAGCAGTCGAGACACAGCCTTAATCGTACCGCTACTTCCGAGCATGCATTCGATTTGCGGGAGTTTCTTACTCGGCCCCATATCAGAGAATACCTCTACGATATGCGCTCGCGCCTTGCGCATGGCTTTTCCCCCCATCTCCCCCTGGAAAAACATCTGCTCAAGCCGAGCAGCACCTAAAGGGAAACTCTCAACAAAGAGCATCTTCGCTCCGCGGCAAACGCCCACCTCAGTGCTACCGCCGCCAATATCAATGAAACCAAAGACGCCATCTTGAATCCGCTCGTCATTGCGAATCCCCTCTAAAATCAGCTCAGCCTCTTCTTTGCCGGAAATAACCTCGAGTTCGATTCCAGTCTTTTTACGCACCTGATTTATAAAAGAATTGCCATTCTCCGCGACCCGCAGAGCACTTGTCGCAATAGCGCGTATTTCATCAACGCCAAGCTCCTCACATACATCCTGAAACTCTTCGAGGGCGGCGATTGCCCGTTTAACACCATCGCCGCTCAGCTTGCCGCCAGTGGCCTCTGAATCTTTATTAGATGTTGTACTGAAGACATCCTGGCCAAGTCGCACCATTAGCTTTGATCGGTGCAGACGTTCATAGTGCCCGTCTTTGTAAAGCTGGTAGACATCGAGACGAACTGAATTTGTACCAACATCAATAAGTGCTAATCGAGTAAGCAAGTAAAATCCTCCTACTACTTCAGAGTAGCATCCTGACTAAAGGTAAACCAGAATAGTTTGGATCGCTCGGGATTCTACGTCGCTACTGAAGGTATGCACAAGTCTGCATACGAGCGATATTTCTCAAAATAGGGTAGATCATAGCGCCGAAGAAGTTCCGTCTTCAGTTCAGCATGCTCCTCTGAACTCCGATGTGCGTCGCGATTGCGCGAACGCTCAATTGCTACCTCTGGTTCTACATCGAGCAAGATGCGAAAATCGGCAAGCTCTGCCACAGCTGGATGCAATAAGTAAATGCCATCACAAAGAATGAGAGCGGGTCCCTCCTTCGGAAGTCCGAGCTGGATATCGAGTTCTCGATTCCCAGTTTTCTGTGACCAGGCGTTGTACATTTGCACCTGGCCCCCGTCTCGTAGCTGTTCGATGCCAGAGCAAAAGAGCGGCCACTGATACCAATGTTGAGGATTCTCCTCACGGGCAATTCGCTCCTGATCCCCCGACTCCCTCGCTAACCGCAGGCGCTCAACACGCACATCAGTAGAATACTTGAGGTACCAATCGGACTCGAGCACCAGAGTCGGCACCTCAAGCTGGTCCTCTAGATGCCGACAGAGCGTAGTCTTGCCACTCCCACCGAGCCCGGTGACAAAGACGATTGGTCGAGCCTTTTGAGACAAGAGCTGTTCAATTGCAGTTTTCACTTGTTCGAGCATACGTAGCAGTATTCTGGCAGAACAACACAGGAGATGTCGAACTCAATTATCGAAGGAAAGAAAATAGGCACCCCCGCAGGCTATCATGGCTAATAGCGGCTAAGGGAATTTGACCAACGAGGGTGCCAGCACTTTTTGCTCTCTCATCCAGACCGGAGTGCGTCCTGGAGACTCTCACGTTATGGAAAGTAATTATAACTTTTCTAGGCCCTCACAGACCCCAAACCGGTAAAAATCCCCAACTCTCGATTCAGAACCCACTACATGCAGACAAATCAGAATCGATACGCGTAGTGAATTCGGCGAAAACGAGGAAAGGAGATAGGTGATAGAGATGTAATCAGAATGGGAATAGTATCTCTGTTGCGTCACTCTCTCCCCTATTGAGGTGTTTTCAATGAGACTGCCAGCAGTGAGACAGTCACGACCAAACTTATGGAGAGTCTTGTCGTTCGATGGTCGCTTCACGGAGGAAGGTATGAATTTTAGCGCGCTCTTTACTCCACAAATCATGGAACTGACAGGGGGTTTTCAACTTGCAATTTCTAGTCGAGAGAAAGCACTTTTCGAGTAAGATCGGGTCTTGCATGACCTCACAGACTTCATAAAAGCTGACCTTGTCCTTCAGGAAGCGCACCCCACCGTTGACGCCTTTCTTCGTTTGGACAATTTCGTAACGCGCCAGAATCTTAACGATTTTGGAGAGAAACGCCTGGGGAACAGCTGTTTCTTCAGCTAACTTCTCTACCGTCATGTATTCACCGCTCTGATCGGAAGAGAGAAAAATGAGTGCTTGTAGTGCGTGTTTCGTTGAAATCCCCAGCATAGGGGATAGAAAATACCACTAAACACGGCGTAACCCAATAACGAGTTGTGGATCAGCAACTGCCCAGACGTTCACCGGATCGAAGCGAGAATTGTCGCCGCACGATTCGATACTCCGCTCTGATCAGCTGGACCACCCAGATCAAGAGCGAGACTGATGCGGCCGACAGCACTACCCATGAGAAAAAACCACCAATTGGCAACCAATGGAACAATCCACGCCCGAGTGGCACCAACTGCCACAGCAATACTACGAATATTGCAGTTCTATCGCTATAGAGCGGCTGACCAGAGAGGTGGCCCATTACTTGAGAACTTATCGCCAATATGGCCGTCACTCCCCAGCCCGTTGCCCAGGTATGGAGCCCTAAATCAGCAAATGGCATCCCATCCAAGATCAGCATCATCGCACCGAGAAGCGCCCAGAGATAAGAAAGACACATTGCCAAACCCAGAGGAGTTCTAATTTGTGCAGAGCTTAAGCGCCACAGGGAAGATGAATACAGGAAAACGCAAATCGAAACCAAACTGCTCCAGGTCCAGAGCTGCCAGGCCAAGCCGGAGGGCCAGAACAGAACCACCATAGCAGCCAAGGCACTCAGCAAGTATGAAAAACGTAGCAGCACTCCTCCCCATCCTGAGATTCGTCGACCGCCTAAAAAGCTGCTGACAAATTGTTCGCCTCCAGCATACAGGGCCGGTACGACTGCCAACCAGAATAGCACAAGCGCATTGCCCGATACCGTATAGGGCGCAAAGCATGCCAGACAAAAACCAAGCTGCGAGGCAGTAAGGAAGAATAGCGCATGGGTATTTATCGTAGCGTAATTGCGCACTACGGTTTTCGAGAAGAAAAGAATCACCCAAACAAAAGCAAGACAAAGCATCGATCCGGCAATCATGCTCCCTGGCTCAACTGCTTTTGCAATGCTTCCGACCAATAAAAGAAACAGGATAAACAGAGAAAACCCAGGGACAGGAGTCGACACGCCGAGAAGTTTCGGCCCTGCTTGGATCGTGAATCCAACTATGAACGGAGCAAAAAACAAAAAAAACTGCAGACTGCTATGCACCTGGCGCATATTACCGTAGCCTGCGGGAAGGCCCGATTGCCCATTCATCGCCAGCCAAAGATGGGCGCCATAACCTGCCATTCCAAGATAGCCAGCAAGCGCGCCAATACAGAAGAACTTATCGGCGACTGGGCCGGCCCGCAACCGTTCAAGAAAGGGAGCGGCGGGTTTTTTCCCTCCAAGCGTTACGAGCCCCGATTGTATCGTGCTAAAGGTCCTATCTAGCGCCATGCTTATACACTCTGTGAGAACACAGGCTTCGAAGAGGTTCTATGCTGTGCTAAAAATGAATCAAATACTGAGGCTATGTTTCTGAGGAACAACCGGCCTAGTGGCTCGACTCGAATGGCGCTTTCACTAACACGGAGAAGTCCATCGCTTTCAAAGTCTGACAATCGGAGCAGCTCAGAGCAAAACATTGTTCGAAACGAAATTCCCCATCGCTCTTCAAATTCTGGAATTTTGATTACTCCCTGACAAAGCACATCTTCAATGAGCTCAGCACGTATACGATCTTCCATGCTTCGAACCACGCCACGATCTATTGCAAAATCCCCTGATTGAGCACGCTCGATATATTCGTCCAACCGAGCAGTATTCTGTGCCAAGGCTGTGGGAATCGAAGACACAGAACTCACTCCAATCCCAAGAACATTTGAGCCTCGATTGGTAGTGTAGCCCATGAAATTGCGATTGAGCGTTCCATTCTCAAGCGCCTTTGAGAGGCTATCGTCAGGCAACGCAAAGTGATCCATGCCAATATAGATATACCCCGCATCAGTGAGATGCTTCAATGCCGTGAGAAACAACTGAATTCTCAACTCTGGGTCCGGCAAGGCACTCCGTTCTAGGGTTTTCTGCACCTTCTTCTTCCAGGTCACATGGGCGTAGCCGTACAAGGCGATTCTATCGGGGCGCAAACTGAGCAACTTTTCAACGGTATCAGCGAAACTGATCTCAGTTTGCTCCGGCAAGCCGTAGATCAAATCTAAATTGAGTCCGGAAAAACCCAAAGATCGAACAACATCACATACTTCTTTCGTCTGCTCGTACGGTTGAATTCGATTGATAGCTTTCTGAACTCGTGGACAAAAATCCTGTACTCCGGCACTGATGCGACTAACTCCCAGGCTCCGGTAGGTTTCCAGATGTTTGACAGTGATTGTTCTAGGGTCGATCTCGACGGATGCATCGAAGTTCCTTGCTCGATCTGGAAAATATAATGAACAAAGGCGAAAAAGCTCCTCTGTCGCCCCGACACTCAAAAAATTTGGTGTTCCTCCTCCCCAATGGAGCTGTTGTAGTGCTGGTACAGAATCTAGCTCCTGACGATAGGTGCTAAGCTCTGCGGCAAGTGCTGATAGATAAGGCGCAACGCCGGAGTCATCTCGGACGATTTTCTTATTACAGGCACAGAAATAACAGAGCGACTGACAAAATGGTACGTGGACGTACAATGCCGCCGTCTGGCCTAGAGAATTCGCGTCAATCTGAAGATGCTCTCTCCAAACTTCAGCATCAACCTCAGGAGTAAATTCAACCGCAGTCGGGTAACTTGTATACCGTGGTACCGCAGTAGAATATTTAACGACCAAGGCTCTGAGAACTGATGATTGAGGGATATCGAAAGAGCTACCGTTTTCCATCATCAAACTTTACAATGCCAATTACACAACATCGGCAGCATCCGTCTCGAGAATATGCTAGAATATCGAACTCTAGGAGAGTGTCGACCGATGAATCAAAAAAAAATTGCCGAGGCATTAGCTAATTGCATCCCTTTTGATGACCTTGCGAATGAAACTTTAGCCGAGTACGCAAGCACCTGCCAAATCGAAACCTTCAAACGAAAAGAAACGATATTCTTCGAAGGAGAGTATAGAAAATACGGTTACTACGTGCTTTCCGGGCGAGTATCCTTGCATAAATCGTCTCCAAACGGCAAGCAGCTCACTCTCGCTGTGCTCCAAGCCTACGATCCCTTTGCACTAGTGGCGGTGATCGAGCGACGATCGCTGCCGCTCACCGCAACTGCATTATCAGACTGTACGACCCTAAAGGTGCCACTCGCTACTCTCGATCAACTACTCGCTACATACCCCCAATCCAATGCACGGCTGCTCACGCTCGTTGGCGCTCGTCTCAGGGGCTCCCACGAGCTGGCCCGAGCACTGGCGCACGATCGAGTCGAAGTCCGGCTGGCGGCCGTGTTCTTAATGCTCAGCGCAAACAATACTAAAGCTGTCAAAGATATAGAAATCACCCGCCAAGAACTGGCTGACCTCTGCGGCACTACACTTGAAACCGTAGTGCGTAGCACGAAGCTCCTTGAACGACGAGGAGTGCTTGCATTTCCCGCACATGGAATTGTTCGCATTGCTTCACCTAAAGAACTACTCGAGCTGGCGCAAAGCTTTGAATGAAATACGGCTTGTCTCGGATAAAAAGGTAAGAGGTAGGTAGGGAAATGATGTCAGAATGCGGAGGCTTGGCAAACTTTGTGTCCCGGGGAGGAGGTTGTTCCTGCCGCATTAGAGTGTGTAACATCATTTCCCATCCCTAAAACCTGTCAATCGTGATTAGGTCAGGATGCGATTCTCTCGCCGTTAGGGGTTTCTAAACTTTCAACATCTAAGACTGAAAATAGCATGCTGAGCCCTATGCAATTATGATCTAGATCAAGGTTGCTGGAGAGTCGCAACCCTTTATAATTACTGCCCAATTCGCCACCCCGGCTTCTACGTTCCGTCTGACGCATTAAAAAGTAGCTACCAGTTTAACAAGTGCGCTACGACCTCGCGCAGCCAGATTTTCCGTCGAAGTCACGTACCGTTTATCGGCGAGGTTTAGCAGCTCAATCGTACATTTGTATTGTCTCCTCTCACCCAATTCGATTCCAAAGGCGGAGTTCAAAGTCCCATAACCCGCTTTGTGGGTAATTCGACCCCGTCGACCGAGTTCATCAGATTCGTTTGCTGCTCGCACAAAAAAATCTAGCCAGCCGCGGGCGTTTGTGAAGACTTCGCGTTCGTATTGAACACCAAAACGTCCTTGCAAGGTGGGAATCCCAGTGTTGTATGTTTTTTCGCCATCGTCGCTAAATCGCCTCCGTAGCAATATCCCGCTGACATACGGCGTCAGCGATTCAATCGCCACTCTCCCTGAGACTTCCAGACCAAAGGTCTGCGCCTTATCAATGTTTGCATAGACTCGCTCAGCGTCATCGACTGGAGTTCGACAGCTCGTTGCAGCACGACTGCAAAGTACGTCGTCGATGAAATTTCTCGCCCGGGTATAGAAAAGCGTACTCTCAACGAAAACTCGCTCGTCTGAGTATCGAGAACCGAGCTCAAAGCCGTTCGAGACTTCAGAGTCTAGTTCGGCGTTTGGATTCACGAAATCTGGTCCCGCAAAAGCGCCCGTGGCTAGATTTACGATTGTCGGGTAGACAAAGCCCTGTGACCAACCCGCCCAAAAAACAGTATCTTCAACTCCGCGGTATCGAATACCAGAGGCAGCAAGCAGGTGAGAGTCTGTTGTCGAATTAGGGGACAACTCCTCTCTTGTCGTCTCTTCTAACTCACTCTCAACCAAGTATCCGCGAACTCCCGCACGAATCTCCCAGTCCTCTCCAATACTCAAGACATCCTCAGCAAAGGCCTCTATCGAATTCTGCGATGCCTCATCAAAGGTCAGCTCAGACGGTCCTGTAAGTCCTGCAGAACGTACCGTTCTATCTCGACTCTGGTTCAACTCGTTGTTCTGAGCTTCAAATCCCAATATGAGCTGATGAGAGCGAGGCAAATTCAGATTGACTTGGCCATTTGCTCCAAATGTTCGCAGAGCCGAACTAGTCAAAATACTGGTTGATCGTGCCACTGGCCCCGACCCAGTGTCGAGTTCAATATCGGTAAAGGTATTAAACTCCCGGTCGCTATCTTGATAGTAGGAGTCAAGGTGTAGCGAATCAACAACTGGGCTCAGTTCCTCACCATCGTAGAAAAACCCTGCTTTTATGCGATCGCGTTTTGGAGCTTCGATTCTAAAATCGGTAAACGGTGGACTAAAACGTACTACCGGGTCGACAAACACATCGGAACTCGATTTGTAGGAATCAAAAGTAGCTGCAAAGCGATGTTTTTCAATTTGTTTCGCCAGATATATTGAGTAGCTATTGTTGTCATAAGACGTATTTTCAATATCACCATCAGGCGCTTCTCGATCATTGTGTTCAGAAACCGTCCCGGCAACTCGGTATTCAATCTCCTTGACGTTGCCAAAGACCGATGCAAAAAGCTGATACCCTTCTGTGGCCGAATCATAGAGCGAACTGACCGTAGCTCGAATGGGATGATACCCACCCTTCTTTGTGATTAGATTCACGACACCACCGATTGCCCGTGAACCATGCAACACTGAACCCGCACCTCGAACGACTTCAATTTGCTCTATCATTTCCGGGGCAATGAGCAGTGGCGTTCCTACCTCCCGTTGATCACTAAACTCTTGTCCATCGATAAGAACCCTCACTCGTCGGGATTCTTCGCCGCGCAAGCGAATACGCTTGAGCCCAGCCTGTCCAGCATCTGTTATTTCTACACCGGGAATGTCTCGAACAGCCTCCGCGATACTGTCGGGCGCACTGCGGTCTAACTGTTTCTTTGTAACAACACCAACTGAGGCTGGGACCTCATTAATTCGAACAGCTCGCCGTGTTGGGGTAATCACAAGCGTCGGAATATCATCTAATCGAGCGAAACAAGCTTTCAATTCCTGCGGATCTACTTCAGCGTCTCCATGTATCAGCTCATAGCATTGCTCACCTAACGCCGTTTTTTCCTCCGAAGCCCATACCTCTATCGAACCTAGGCTAAGAGTGAGTGCAGCCACGAAAAAGAAGCGCTTA
>CBDUGV010000145.1:0-10733 GCA_965366815.1 uncultured Bdellovibrionales bacterium
AGAGGCGGCGTTTCAGTATCAGAAAGCGCTGGAAAACGGTGAGCAGTTCGCAGTTGGAATCAATATATTCCAGGATGAAGACTCAGAATTGGGGGGCCAATCGGCGATGAACATGCTTAAAGTGGACCCCAAGCTAGAACGGCAGCAAGTTGAACGACTTCAGGCAATTAAGCAGGCGAGAGATAGCGGTAAAGTTTCTCGCTGCATTACCGACTTATCTAGCGCAACGGCGGAAGGTCGTAATATAATGCCCGCCGTCATCCAAGCAGTAAGTCAGGATGTGACTCTTGGTGAAATTTCCGACGTTTTAAGGGAGAAACTCGGAGAGCACGGTGTATAGACAGCCGTGGCGGCGTCTGCTAATAAAGAAAGTTACCATTTTGCCGGGTAATTAAACGTGAACACTGGTATTTATGAGAAAACGAGATCAAGAAAAATTTAAAAAGCTCTTAATTTTAGAGCGGCAGAGCATTCACCAGCATCTCTCGCAGCTCCAGGGTGCGTCGACTGATGAAATCTCTCAAAGTGGTGGCGATTCTGTTGATATCGCTTCTCAGGAGATTACCCAAGCGGCGATCCAGAAGCTCGGAAATCGCGAGAAGAAGTTGCTCAAGAAGATTGAGCACGCGCTACAAAAGTTTGAAACGGGCGACTATGGTGTCTGCGAGCACTGCGGTGAAGGAATTGCCCTTCCACGGCTAGAAGCAAGGCCAGTTGCTCAGTTCTGCATTGATTGTAAAACCGAACTTGAGCAAGATGAGCGGCGCTATAGTGACTCTGATGGAGATGAAGAGTCTTCAGACGTCGAGCGTTTTGACGACGTTTCCTAGGGGTTACCTGCTGCTCATCTGAAGTTTGGTCGTAATGGGCCAAAGAAGCAGATAGCGCTTAGATGACTCCAAAAAACGTTTCCTTTGACACCCTCACTGCAATTGCAAGAAGCTGCGATCTGGAGATCGTTGGGGTGTTGCGTGCACATGACGCACAGAACCTTCTCGATCAAAATCGCCAGCAGCTGGATGACTGGCAGAAGAGTGGTTGGGCTGCTGAGATGGGCTATATGCAGCGCTCGCCCAACCTTCTTACCGATCTGAAAAATCTGCTCCCCGAAGTTGTTACCGTAGTATCTTTTGTTGTTCCCTATAGCACGCGAGCTGATCTCAGACTGGCGAAGCAAGGCTGTCCGCAAGGATCCGGTCGAGTGGCTCGCTACGCCTGGGGGCGCGACTATCATAAAATCCTACCGAAGCGAATGAAACGCTTCGTGAAAGCGGTTGAAGCTGAATTTGGCTCTGATCCCTCGTTTAAATGGCGGATTTTCTCAGACGCAGTTCCCTTACTGGAGCGGGCTCTCGTAGCGGGGGCCAGCCTTGGGTTTATCGGGAAGAACACCATGCTTATCCGTCCGGGCTTAGGTTCCTTTACTTTCCTTTGCGAAGTGCTTTGGGAAATTGATGTAGAGCTACCGGTGCAGAGAGATGAGAGCAGGGGATCTTGTGGCAGTTGCTCGCGTTGTATCGAGGTGTGTCCAACGAAGGCGCTTGTCGGTCCAAGGCAACTCGATGCGAGTAAGTGCATCTCTTATCTGACTATCGAAAAGCGCGGGGATTTTTCAGACTGGGAGCAGGAGGCCTTAGGAGAATGGCTTTTTGGTTGTGATCTTTGTCAGGAAGTCTGCCCGTTCAATCATGATGGACTCGAGATCGAGCGTCTTGTGGAGTTTGGACCTGAGGTAGGGCCAGGGCCTTTTTTAGATCTGGAAGAGCTACTCGGCATTCGAGATCGGGTCGAGTTTCTCGATCGCTTTGCCGGTACTCCTCTGATGCGACCGGGGCGAGAGGGGCTTTTGAGAAACGCCGCTTGCGTCGCGGCAAACACCAAAGCGTTCCGCTGTATTGAGCCGCTTATCTCGTCGATGAAGGAGGATAGCTCTGCGCTTGTGCGTCGTCATGCACGCTGGGCCCTGGAGCGCTTAGAAGACTCATCAGATGGCCTTGATCGGAGCCGATTACGGCAAGCCCTCGCGGCCCAGACCCTCGTAGAGCCGTGCCCGGATGAATAGAGCTTCGAATCGACAACCTCTTGTCCGATTTGGGGGAGCGGGGTATAAGTACAACATGCGGAGAATATTAGTCTTTAGCAGCAGAATGAAATCGGGTCAGCTTGGTATGATACATCGGATGCGCAATGTTCAAGCGTTCGCGGCTCTTCTCATGGGCCTATCAGTTTTAGGCTTGTGTACCGGATGTGGACCTTCACTTCCCTCGAGCTTAAGCCTTCCTAAGATCAAGATTAGCTCGGAAGGGAATAGGACCAGGAATACTGGTTCAGCTACGAGCTATGTATATGTCGATGAGTTCATAGATTCGCGTGGGTCTTCGGCGATTGCGATTCTCGATGGGAAGGACATCCCTCACAAAGAAGACGTGAGCCCGGTTATCGTCGATGGAGTAAAGCAGGCGCTTAAGCAGCGAGGCTTCGAATTTTCGGAGACTGCACCTATTGTTTTATCCGGTGAGATTAGACAATGGATTGCGCGAGTGACGAGTGGTTTTTCCAGTAAAGTTGATGCGGAAGCTTCTCTCTATGTCGAGGTGCTCGATCCAGCCAATAAGAGAATCTATGCGGGAGTGTATAATGGGTTTGCCACTGTCGAGAGCCCATCTCTTGGAACTAAGGATGTGCAGACTGCACTTCAAACTTGTTTAGAAGAAGCCATTGGACAGATTACTGCCGACGGTCAGCTCACCAAACTACTCTCTTCATTCTAGGAACAACTACTGTGTCGCAGCGCCTAGAGACCGACTGTTTTCTGCAGTGGTTTTGACTCTGTAGCGTGGTTGGCGGTAGTCATCGCCTGCTCAACACTACTAATGAGCAAATCAAAGCCAATCGGTTTCGAGAGATAAGCGCAATTCTGTTCGGCCGCAGTTTCAGCATCAGGTGCGGAAGGCGCGCCTGTTATCAAGACCACACCCATTGTCGGATATTTCTTTCGGGCGATAGTCATAATATCAAACCCGTCGAGGTCTTCGAGTTTCACGTCACAGACAAGAACGTCGAACAAAGTTTTGTCGAGATGGAACAACGCTTCTTTCGCATTTGGGGCTACATACACGTCATACCCTTCCTGTGAGAGAATCGACTCGAACATTTCAAGAACGAGTGGTTCGTCGTCAACTAGGAGCACACGGCCTTTACTAAGCATCACTGAGAGAGCCTCCAAGTCAGTTTAAAATTCCGCTGGTCTTAAGGAATCAGGATAATACCGTTGTTGGCTAAGGAAATAAAGGATTCTGGGCATATTTATACCTAAAAAATATCGTTTATTTATTCAGAAATTATGCTCTCTGGTATTTTAACGGGGAAACCAGGGAGTTAGCAAAATAGACGAGTCTTTGTTGCAATAGCCTGGCACCATGACTTGAAAAGTACACTTTTTGAGGTGGCTCGGGAGAACTGTTCCAGAGGCTTGAATTCACACATAATTAGCTGGGACTACTTGGAGGAGAGCTGTTGTATTTGTCGTTTAAGTTGCTCGGTCTCCTGCTGCAACTCGGAGTGGCTGTAGAGCAACTTGGCGTGGCTATGGACCATCCAAGAGCAGAACTCCTGGATGCCGCTGAAGCTGCTTTCGAGTTGCGCCTTGATCATTTTCCAAGCGAAACGCTTTACACGGACTATCACTGGGCCAATGTAGGGTCGGTGAGACTTTATTGAATGGGCCTCGACTAGGCCACATTGTGAAAGCGTGCAAAGCACCCGTAACCGCTCATAGCCCTGCTCATCTATCGAGAATTCGCTAGGGAATAGAGCACTTTGACAGGCCTCTATTCGGGCTATTTCCTTGGCGTCATAGTACTTTGAGGAGCCCAATCTCGTCTGCAACTGTGCAGAGACTCGCTGATTGAGTCCTTCAGAGAGATCGCTGGCGTTTGCGACGAGGGCTGAGCTGGGGTTTGCTGCATTCATGCGGTGGATACTACAGCTTTTATTGTCGTTTGGGCAATGTTGAGCTGCTTGGTCAAAGCGAGACCATCTGCTATTACAGCAGACTGAATCTTATTTCTTTATAATGGTTAAGTAGTTATGTCTGCCAACGATGTTTCTCCCGAGCAGGGTGCTGTGTCTACCGGTGCTGATTCTACTGCCGGTCCGGACGTTGATGCGATTATGGCGCGCATCAAAGCCGAAGTAAAAGCAGAGCTGGGTGATGTGCGGGCTCGATTTCCTCGCCCCGCAGCTGCCGCGATGAATACCTCGGATCACTCGACTTCCCCTGTACTGTATGCGGAAGAACTCGATTTCATGAATGCCGAATGGCGCGGGTGGCCGGTTCGACCAAAGATCACGACCCATCGAAAGTATATTGGTGCCGCTTTTGTGCGGGTAAAGGAGTACCTGGTTCATCTGGTCTGGGACATCATGTTCAAGGACTATTTCCAACGAGAGGAACTTTTTCATCGACAGTTAGTGCGCTACCTCAATAAGAATGCTCGCTATATCGATGCCCGAGACGCTGAGGTCTTTTGGCAATTAGTCCAAAAGGTCGATAGCGATATCTCAGCTATAAATGACAAATGCGATCGTTTGCATGATGAGGTATTTGCTTCTCTCTCAATGATCGAAGAGCGCCTCAATCGAGAGTCCACCGAAACGAATGCTCGCCGCGTTGGAGAGTCGAGCTAAGGTTATGTCCGAGCGACCCGTGCAGAATATCCTCATATTGGGCACACAGGTTCCATTCACGCGCGGAGGAGCTGAACTCCTCATCGAGCGACTCGCCGCCGAACTGAAGAGTCGGGACTATACCGTTGATATCGTCAGTTTGCCGTTTCATGCGCAACCCAAGTCGTCTTTAATTAATCAGATTGCGATTTGGCGTGCGTTGGAGTTGAACGCTTTTGCCGGGCGTACAGTGGATATGGTTATTTGCACTAAATTTCCATCCTATCTTCCGCAGCATGCGCGTAAAGTGCTCTGGTTGATTCACCAACATCGCCAACTCTATGAATTGTATGGATCGCGGTTTGGCGATTTCTCGACCGAACCCGAAGATGAGGGATTGCGTCAAATTGTTCTTGAAGCCGATAAAGCTGCAATCGCTGAATGTAAGTCGGTGTTTACTATTTCGGAAAATGTCAGTGGTCGGTTGGAGCGCTATCTCGGTGTTCCCTCAGAAGCCTTGCATCCTCCGCTCCCACTCGGCGAGCGGTATTATCAAGCCGAGAAAAAGCCTTACATTCTCTCGGTCGGTCGTCTGTGCAGCATTAAGCGAGTTGATCTGATTGTGAAGGCACTGCCTCGCATACACGATTCACTTCGATTAAAAATCGTCGGTGAAGCAGATGAGCCAGAGATTGATACCTATTTGCGCAGTGAAATTGAAAAGCATCATCTGTGGCATAGAGTTGAGTTCCTTGGACGAGTGAGTGATGAAGAACTCCTAAAGCTGTATGCGGAGTCATTTGCTGTGTTCTATGCGCCCTTTGATGAGGATTATGGCTTTGTTACTCTAGAGGCCCTTGCAAGTGGTTCACCTGTGATCACTGCTCGCGATAGTGGCACTGTTCTCGGTTTTGTAGAAGATGGAGTGAACGGCCTGGTGGTTGAACCAGATGAAAAAAGTATTGCCACCGCTTGTAACAAGTTGCTGGATGAGCCGGAGTTGCACGCGAAGCTTTCGTCGAATGCTCCGGGTAGTTTTGTTGCGACGACGTGGGATGCCGTTATTGAGCGTCTTGTCGTTTCACAAGAGAAGTCGCAGAAGCAGGTTTCTGCAGTTTAGCGCCCGACGGCTTAAGGTTCGTACTATTTGAATATTGGATGGCTCTGAATTGAGAGGGCCGAATGAGAGGACTGCATGGCTGATTCGTCACGACCGTTTGAGAAAATATTAGTATGTAACCGCGGTGAGATTGCGATTCGCATCTTTCGAGCATGCACAGAACTCGGTATCCCCACGGTCTCAGTCTATAGTTATGAAGATCGATTTTCTTTACATCGCTACAAAGCGGACGAGGCGTATCAGGTAGGTAAGGAAGGCTCTCCGGTACAGTCCTATCTCGATATCCCGGCGATTATCGCTGTTGCCAAAAGAACGAACGCTTCAGCGATTCACCCGGGATACGGATTTCTCTCAGAACGAGTCGAACTCCATACAGCCGCTCGAGAACACAACATTGTCTTCATCGGCCCTGATGAGAATACGCTTACCGTTGCTGGTGATAAGACCCAGACCCGAGCGCTCGCCGCGCAAGTAGGTGTACCGACCATTCCGGGAAGCGAGCTTCTCAGTAGCTTCGAGGATGCGCTGCGATTTTCGAAAGAAGTCGGTTTCCCAGTGATGATTAAGGCAGCTTTTGGAGGTGGGGGTCGCGGGATGAGGCTCGTCCCGACTGAGGCTGAGCTAGCCCATAGCTTTGAAGCTGCACAGACCGAGGCCAATGCAGCTTTTGGTCGACCGGAAGTGTTTATTGAAAAATATGTCAGTCGCCCCAAGCATATTGAAGTGCAACTACTTGGCGATGGCACTGGAGAAGTAGTTCATCTTTTTGAGCGCGACTGCTCAGTTCAGCGTAGACACCAAAAAGTTGTTGAGTTCGCCCCGGCGATTTCCTTGAGTGAGGAAAAGCGTTCAGAGCTTTATCAGCACGCGTTGACACTCGGACGAGCTTTGAAGCTCAAATCGGCTGCGACGGCCGAGTTCCTGGTCGCCGAAGATGGAACGGTATTTTTCATTGAAATCAATCCGCGAATCCAAGTTGAGCACACGGTGACTGAAGAGTTCACCGGTGTTGATATTGTGCAAACGCAGATTCGTCTTGCAGCGGGTGCCTCTTTAAAAGATCTGTGTCTTGAACAAAAGAATATTACCTCGAGCGGCGTTGCAATGCAGTGTCGTATCACTACAGAGAATCCGCAAAACGATTTTGTTCCAGACTATGGGCGACTTGTCGCCTATCGATCGGCGGCTGGCTTTGGAGTTCGGCTGGATGCGGGCTCTGCGTTTACCGGTGGTGTGATTACGCCGTTTTACGATTCGATGCTGGTAAAAGTTACCGTTCGTGCTGCCAATATGAAGTCGGCAATCAATCGAATGCGGCGTAGCTTGAGTGAGTTTCGGATTCGCGGGGTTAATACCAATATCCCCTTTCTTGAAAACCTTCTCAGACATGAGGGATTTGAGAGTGGGGAAGCGCGAACCACCTTCCTTGAAGAGCATCCGGAGGTGTTCAAGATTCCCCGTCGGAGAGATAGAGCCAATCGCCTCTTGCGCTTTATCGGCGAAGTGATTGTCAACGGGCATGATGCGATGGCAAATCTCGAGCGTCCGAAGAAAGTTCGAGAGGCGGTTGCACCAAAGATCGAAATCCAAGGGCAAGAATTAGGTCGGCACGAGGTAACTCCAGCACCACCAAAGGGTTGGCGTGATGCTTATCGGGAATTGGGGAGAGAGGATTTTCTAAAGAAAGTTCGAGATGAGAACCGCCTGTTAATCACCGACACCACCTTTCGCGATGCACACCAATCGCTGTTGGCTACTCGGATGCGGACCTACGACATGTTGCCGGTCGCTGATGTCCTGGCGCAGAATTGTCCGCAGCTCTTTTCGCTTGAGATGTGGGGCGGGGCTACATTCGATGTAATGCTGCGATTTCTCCGTGAAGATCCCTGGGAGCGTTTAGAGAGATTGCGAAAAGCGGTTCCGAATATCCTTTTTCAGATGCTTTTACGTGGGGCAAATGGGGTCGGCTATAAGAGTTATCCCGATAATGTGATAACCGAGTTTATCAAGCAGTCACATCTGGCAGGGATTGATATCTTTCGTATCTTTGATTCACTCAACAATGTCGACCGAATGAAGAACGCGATAGACAGCGTTCGCAAAGTAGGTGGTATTGCCGAGGCGTGTATCTGTTACACGGGCGAGTTGTTGCGTGAAGAGAAGCATCGAGCCGCAGGGGAGATATCAAAGTTCGATATCAACTATTATAAAGATCTAGCCAGGCAGCTTGTGAATGAAGGGGCCGACATCATTGCCATTAAGGATATGGCGGGTTTACTTCGCCCCTATGCGGCAGAGCTGTTAGTTCATGAGTTGCGTAGCGAAGTTGATCTCCCAATTCATTTTCATACCCACGATACTGCCGGTGGCCAGATGGCGTCCTACCTAAAGGCAGCTGAAGCTGGAGTGGATATTGTCGATTGTGCCTTCTCGGCAATGTCGGGAGTTACAAGCCAACCATCACTGGAGGGGATGGTTGCTGCGCTAGAGAATACCGAGCGAAGTACTGGACTAGATTTCGCGTCTCTGAGCCCGTTTAGCGCATACTGGGAAGCTCGGCGCGGGACCTATGCTCCTTTTGAGAGCGATCTCCGTTCAGCGACTGCTGAGGTATATATCAATGAGATCCCCGGGGGGCAGTATTCCAATTTTAGACCGCAAGCCGAGAGCCTTGGATTGGGAGATCGTTGGGGCGAACTCAAGCAGGCCTATGCCGACGTCAATACGTTGTTTGGTGGCATAGTTAAGGTGACGCCAAGTTCAAAGGTCGTCGGAGACTTTGCGATATTTATGGTTTCGAATAATTTGACCATTGAAGCGGTTCAAGAACGGGCGGCTGAGCTGGACTTTCCAGCAAGTGTCGTCGAGTTTTTTCAGGGCGAGCTTGGGACGCCTTTTGGTGGTTTTCCAGAACCATTCCGACAGAATGTGTTGCGAGGAAAGCAGCAGTTCGAGAAATCAGTCAGTGAACGACTTGAGCCGGCAGATTTTGCAGAAGCACAGCGTATAGCCAGTGAAGCAGTAGGCTATGATGCTGGACTTCAAGGAGCGCTCAGCTACTTGCTCTATCCGCATGTCTACAAGGAATACGCTGTGTCACGACGCACTTACAGCAATCTATTGTTGCTTCCAACCAGTGCCTACTTCTACGGAATGGAGGAGGGTGAGGAGATCGAGGTGGATATCGAGCCGGGGAAACGACTCTTTATCCAATTGATTGCAGTGAGCGAGCCCGGAGAAAATGGAAAGCGTACTGTCTTCTATGAACTCAACGGTCAACCCAGAAGTATTGAGGTGGTTGATCGGGCAATTGCGCCAGACGGTGGCGGGAATGAGCAAGCTGATCCTGAGAATGCCGCACACATCGCAGCGCCATTGGCAGGCGCAGTTGTCGGCTTTGATGTTGAAGTTGGCTCGACTGTTGCAGCTGACGATCCACTCTTCACGGTAGAGGCGATGAAAATGCAGACCATTGTCCGAGCAGTGAGGGCTGGAAAAATTAAGCGACTTGGCGTTTCCCCCGGGAGCCGGGTGAATGTGGGAGACTTGATAGTCGAGCTGGAATGAGTGCTATTTAACGCAATAAATATAGGCTGTTAGCAATTTTCTTTGCTGAGTACGGCTGTGGTATGGCAGGTCTATTCTTTTTACAGTGATCTATTCTTAACGAATTGGAGAAAAGAATGAAATTTCAGAAACGTTGCCTGCTCGTATTGCTTGCCTTGGTTGCTATGACTGTAATCGGTTGTCATCGCGGTGCGAAAGGCGGTCATCCGCATCACGGACACGGCAAGCATAGCTGCGAGAAGTCGTCTTGCGAAGCTTGTTGTAAGAAGCACAAGTGTCACAAAGGACATTCTGAAGCTTGTAAAGCTGCGAAGTCAAAAGAGTGTCCACACAAGAAAGATGGTAAGAGTTGCCCGTACAGCAAGAAAGACGGGGAAAAGAAAGAAAGCTAAGTAGCATTTCGAGAGGGTTCTAGCGCAGCCTTAATGGCAGTCGGCTGGAACCCTCTAAGTACTGTCGCTCCTATTCTGACGACCGGCACTCCACCACCACCAAGCTTCTTGTAGATTCGCAGCCCCGTTTTACTCTTCTCGATGTCATACGTTCGGTATGGGATTCCTTCGGCTTTCAGGAATTCAGTGAGCGATTTGCAGTGGGGGCACCAAGAGGTAACAAATATTTCTACACTCTTGGAAGTGCTCGATTTTCGCGCAGGCGAAGAGCCGTATATACTCTCACTGCTCGATTTGTTATCCGGTTTGCTCCGACTAATTTTGGGCAGAGCTTTTTGCGACTTAAGTTGTTCTCGGTACTCAGCGGGCACTTTTTCCGGAGCGTCAACGTAGTGGGTTTTGCCCTCGGCGTCCGTATACTTTACGATATCGGCCTGTGCCGTTGAAATGAGCAACAGCAAAAATGAAACGAGCATGAGGCAAGCTCGCAGGTAGCCACATTTGTTTGAATTAGAAATTCTGTTTTTCATACAATATATGGTCGGTATCTACGGGGTTTTTCATTAGCGAGAGCTGAGTTTTAGACCGCTATGCTGCCGCCTATTGTAAAGCTGGCCCTAAATTGCTTACATCTAGGCTTGTCTTCTCTATTTCTGGCTATACTATCGATTACGACTAAGCAAGGAGTTCGAATATGACGATTTCAGGTTTCAAAACAATCGGATGCGTGATCTGCATGGTTCTTTTCTCGTTTGTGCAAAACGCATGGTCGCATTGTCAGGTGCCCTGCGGTATTTACGATGATGGCGCGAGAGTTGAACGCTTAAAGGAAGATTCAAAAACGATCGCCAAAGCTGTTGCTCAAATCAATGAGCTTGCAGGGAAGAGCGATGCACAATCTTTGAATCAGATTACTCGCTGGGTTACGAACAAAGAAGAACACGCCGCCCACAAAGAAGGCAGGCCAACAACTCGAAGAGTCGAAC
>CBDUGV010000146.1:0-10676 GCA_965366815.1 uncultured Bdellovibrionales bacterium
GCCGAGAAACATGCAGCATCCCTGAAACGATCGCAAATCGAAGCTACTACACTTGGATACCAAGCGGGGTTTCTCAAAGGCCAGCAGGATGGGCGCGCTGTACTTTCAAACGCCACACCACTTGCTGAGCAACTTGTTATCAAGGCAAACGATCTCTTGCTCTCGATAGCTCAGGTGATACTCGAAGATGTTCTCAGCGTAGAAGACCCGGCCAAGCTGAATGCGAGTGCGGAAGAAAAGATTCGAACTGCACTTCACGCCTTTCGGCAACCTGACAGTCCGACGTGGATACCTCTGCGCGCTGTTTTGGAAAAGGAACTCAGTAGTGAATGATATACATGTTCGTAGCGCGCTGAGCCAGCACGTGCGAGCGACCTTGTACGACCTGCAACAGAGTAGCTTCTCTCAGGCGAAGCAACACAGCCTCAGAGTTGGCTCCGAGTCCATCGGTTGCCTGCTCGACCCTATGGGAATACCACTTCGAAGAATACACCTCGCGGATGAAGCGCTTCACAGCATTCCAAATCGAAGTATTCCGGCCATTCCCCGAGTTCCTTCTTCTCTTGCCCGCAAGCCGATAACGAAGATCTTTTGCACCGGCATACGAGCAGTCGATGCGTTCACCACAATGGGGACAGGGCAGCGAATGGCAGTTTTTGCAGCGCCCGGTGCGGGAAAATCCCGTCTCCTTGCGAGCATCGCGCAAAACTCTCAAGCGCAGATAAACGTAATCGGACTGATCGGTGAGCGAGGTCGCGAAGTCCAGGAATTCCTCGATTCAACGCTTCCCGGGGAAAACTGGGGCAATACCATTGCAATCGCGTCAACGAGCGACCAACGGGCCGAACTCCGCGTTCAAGCTGCATACAGTGCAACTCAAATTGCCAGCTATTTTCGAGACTGCGGCTACGATGTCTTGTTGCTGATCGACTCATTGAGTAGAGTCGCTCGCGCCTATCGCGATATTGGTCTGGCGGCGGGCGAAGCTCCGGTGCGCCGCGGATACCCGGCGTCAGTCTTCGAGCGCCTCCCGAGGTTACTAGAATGTCCCGGTGCCTGGGCTCGTGGTTCGATTACTGCCTTCTACACCCTGCTCTTGAGTGATGAGCTCGACGAGGATCCGATCGTTGAGGAGGCAAAGAGCCTCGTGGACGGTCACATCATGCTCAGTCGAAGCATTGCTGAGCGAGGTTGCTATCCAGCAATTGACATAAATACATCCTTGTCTCGCCTACAGAATCGCCTGCTCCCAAAAGAAGCCATCGAAGTTCTCAACAGAATTCGGCGGTTGAGCGCGAGACATGAGCGGGACCGCGACCTAGCAGCTCTGGCAACTCGATTAGACGAAGAATTGCTACAAGCGATAGCATTAGAGGAACGGTTGGAGGAATTCATCGCTCAAGATTCGCAGAGCCGATGTACTTTGCAGAACACATTCTGGGAGTTAGAAAGAATTTACCGGGAGTCTATGCGGCCACCTGACTATCCGAGCGCTCGATTAGACCCAATACTCGACGAATTGTCTTCGGACAAAGATTGAGCTGATGGCAAACGCTGAGATAGGAAAATAGGTAGAGGTCGTCGTTCGACATCAGATAGCGCCTTGCATCGCGATAGGGCTCGCCCCGCTTCCGGATGTCTTCCATTGCAGTCTTGAGAACTGCACGCATAAGGTTCTTCTCCGGCTCTGCTACGTCGAGCGGATTGAAGTCCTCATAGGCGGTGTAAATTGGGGTATCCTGGTTCATCATCAAAAAACCGTTAAAACCTAATGCTTATAGTTACCTGTAATAACTATCGGACAGAGGAATATCTTTCTTGACGACTAAACTCTGGTCGATCCTAAAACCTTTCGTGATTCCGGACGGATACCTCAGTAATACCTTCCTCAAACACCGCTCCGAAAAGCTGGAAATAGTCAAAGATTTTCACTAGAAGCACCATTCTAGTCTGCGCCTGCATAACCCCTTTTAGAGAAAGTAACCGCTTAGTGTGTTTCTAGGAGAGTAATGATGAAGTGTAATAAGATTCTTGGGGCGCTCACCCTATTTTTGGTGCTGGTTGCACCGCTCAATGCTTCGGCAGTGAACGTCGATCTTGGTTTCGACTACCGAACTTTTAACTGCCCTGGCTGCTACAAGTTCGACATAGTCGATTATACGAATACTCCAGGTTTCGAATATATGCTCGGATTGTTCTTTGACTCAGACGGAGACTTGAGCAACGGACAGAACCGGACCAACGTCTACTACAACGCCAAGCCAGGCAGTGCTTTGTATTTAGATACTGCGAACAACACTGCCTATATAGCAGCCGGTGCGAGTGCCTATACCCGTTCCAATCAGCCCGGAGGACCAAATCCGGACTTTTTTGAAACAGACGTGCAAATCTATATGCAGTACACCTCTGGGGTAAGCATCCAAACCGACGCGACTGGAACTCCTGTTGGTATCAATGTTGCCGGAACGCATGCCGCAAACGCTGGGTATGTCGTCTGGGACGAGACGTTCTACGCCGCTTTTGGCACGGCAAAGACCAACGCTGCCGGTCTTTCTGCAACGGGATTTGGTGTGGATGGAAAATACTCAAGTTGGCTCCAAGGCATTGCCTCTTTCCTCAACACTGATGGAAGTCCAAACACTGCGCTCGGAGAATTGTTCGTGAAAGGTGACTTTCACTTCAACACGAATTTTGCGGGACGAACAGAAGTTCCGGAACCGTTTACCGCAGCATTGCTTGGTTCGGCTCTTCTCGGTGGCTGTGCACTGCGTCGAAAGAAGCAGAGCATCTAGCGAAAAGAACGATAAAAAAAAGAGGGAGGCAGTAGATGCTGCTTCCCTCTTAAAAGAACGGTAGCCGTGCTCTTTTTCTTCGGCCTAATCCGGTCAGAACGCTTTGTTATTCCAAACAAGCGTCGGCACTACTGCCGAAACCAAACGAATTCTTGTAGAACGAACTTGCTACCAATGACTAATGGACACGTTAGCGGTGAGTTACTCCAAGGAGTTTCTCAGCACCATGTTCACCGTCACGCATTCCGACCACATTAGGCCTATCGGATAAATCATTCATGCTGGATCACCTCCTCCGTCTCTGGTTAATCATGGGCGACAAATCGTAACCGTTCCAAGCTCCGCAACCTGAATACAAATTACTCACGGCCTCCCAACTAAAATCGGTATTAGCACCATTATAGCAATTCAGCCCTAAACTCGACAGAGGAATTATCCCAAACTCATTGCAACAGTTTTTGATAGATTTCGACATCAAGTCGTCGATCAAATTTGTACCCTATCTTCTTCAAACAACCGACTAGCTGAAATCCCAATTGCAGATGCAGGTGCGCACTGGCCGCACTCCCCTCAGCCATACGTGCAAGGAGACTATAGAACTTCTGTTGACGCGCAGTGGCGACTAATTCTTCCAGCAGTGCTCGACCTATGCCCTGCCCTTGTCGAGCCGGATCCACATAAAAAGAGGTCTCTCCCGCATCACCATAGGCGCAGCGATCCGACCACGCACTCAGTGAGGCCCAACCAGCTACCCGAGAGTTAACTTCTGCCACAAACAGCGGATATCGCTCACTGCGATGACTCTCAAACCAGCGTTGCTGCTCGCTGAAAGTCTTTGGCTGCACGTCAAAGGTCGCAGTCGTGTGGAGGATCGCATGGTTATAGATTGCGCTTATTTGCTCGAGGTCACGCTCCTCGGCCTTTCTTACTAATGTCATACCCCTTCACCCAGTTGTGGTCAGCAGGCACGCTGAGCATTGCCAGCACTCTCTGTGTACTATAGTCAGACAACAATGTGGCGAAAAATCAACTGTGGAACAAATTAAGCCGGTGGCGGGGACAGTTGCTCTAGACTACGGGACTCGTCGACCAGTCTTCGCACCGTGAAGGCAAGTTCGCTTAGGGTCACGGGCTTCGACAAACAGCGGTCAACGCCAAGCTTCAAAAATCGCTCAATATCAAAGACAAATGCCCGAGCACTCAGGAGTATAATTGGCACATCGGCTCCACTTGGGTTTGAGCGAATCAACTCAACCATTTGCTCGCCGGGCAGATCGGGGAAATCGTTCTCAACAATCGCAATATCGGCCTTTTTCTCGCGCAACGCCTTCATCAACTGAGGACCTGAAGTGATACCAATCACTACAAATCCCTGCTCCTCAAGATATCGAGCAAGCATTTGGCGAGTCCCATCGTCGTGGTCTACAATCAAGATACGCTCGCCATTTCCCTGTATGAAGGCGGCATGCTTCCCAGACTCCTTGACGATCTTTGGATCGAACTCAGGCATTTCTACATACGATAGGACAATCCAGAAGGTAGAGCCCTCTCCCGGCTCAGACTCAAAACCGACTGAGCCACCGTTCACTTCTGCGAGTTGCTTGGTGAGCGGCATCCCAAGTCCAGTTCCCATTTGTGCAAGTGCATACTGATCGTCAACTCGCTCAAAGGCACCGAAGACTTTGTGTTGCTCCGATTTCGCGATTCCTATGCCAGAATCCTTAACTAGGATTTTAATTCGCCCTGCGCCGATTTGCTCTGCCGAAACTGTAACGTTTCCACCTTCTGGGGTGTACTTGATTGCGTTGGTAAGAAAATTGATCAACATCTGTCGAATATGACGCTTATCGACTAGGACTCCCCATTGTGCTGGAACGCTCTCCAGCACGAGATTGTGCCCTTTTGCAACGGCCTGCGAGCGAACAACCGTTACCAGGTCCTCAAGCAGAGGCTGAAGTGGCATATCAATTTGGTTGGCTGTAATTTTCCCAGCTTCAACCTTGGCATAATCCAGAACATCGTTGACCAAATCGAGCAGATGATCTCCGCTCCCCTTGATCAGGTTGAGCGATTCTTGCATCGCCGGAGATACCGGCCCGCAAAGCCCATCCAGAGCTAATTCAACCCCATTGAGGATGATTCCAAGCGGACCGCGAATCTCATGGCTGAGATTTGCCAGAAAGCCAGTCTTGGCACGAGTTGACTCTTCACCCAGCCGTCGCATCTGCAATAACTCGTCGGTGAACCGAGCATCGACTAAAAGCAGCCCACCCTGAGCGGCGAGTAGATGTAGAACTTCCCGATCACTCTTACTCAATTGCCGTGTCTCGCGAAACTCTACTCGCAATACGCCAAAAAGTGTTCCTGCGAAGGTAACCGGTTTTGCCACAGTGAGCAGCGGTTCTTCCCCTGGCTCCTTCAATACTTCAACCGCACTCTTTTCTACCTCCCCCACTAACATCGATTGCGACTCGCACGTAAGTGGGTCTCCAATCAACATCGTTTGAGACCACATTCCTTGCTCGTCGTTGAACAGAGAAAGTTCTACAGAGCGCGCATCGAGTTCCTTATAGGTAAGCTCAACGACTCGGCGTAGATTCTGACTGAGGTTGGCACTCTGGGAATTCGGGTTGGCAAGAAAAGCATAGGCAGCACGATGATAGCGAACCGACTCTTTTGTGAAGTGGTCAACGACATCACTCAAATCGCCATTCGATTCCGAAACGCCGATATCGCGAATCGCCTCGCGAATGCGTTCGTGGATCAGCCCCTCGTGGAACAGGAGCATGCCCGTCACAAGCCAACCGAGGCAGCCAAGACAAGCGAGAATCACCTCGCGATCAGAGGCACCATAGAGAATCATCAAAACCGGTGGCACAAGTGCCAATCCGATCGCGACGAGAATGCCCAAGGTGAATTTGTGTGAACGCCCGGCCACGTCTTCCTTAATCTGTAAGCAAAATAAACCTTTACGTGGGTTAGGATGCGCCTGGCCCATGGAGGTTTGCGGCTTTTACTGCGAATATCGTCAGAACGAATCTGGCGCAGCTCGGGCGGGAGAGCCCTAGGCCACCGAGACTATTTTTTTGACCGTTTTTCTACTAACTTACGGCTCTGAGTGGTAATTACTTGAGGAACTCCCTTAGATTTAGAGAGATTTCTTAAATCCTTGTCTTTCAGATGTTTCAACCACTTGATCGAGACATCTACCGGGGTCTTCGGATTCGACACCAGACTGGCTTTCGTCGCATAGCTTCTCATCCAATCGGCCCGACTGGCGATTGCTCGAAAGACCAACTGATCCAGGTTGGCGTTCTTGGCGAATTCCTGAACCTCCCCTTCAGTAAGCTGGCCGTTCTCCAGGACAAAACTTGCAACCATCCAGTTGTTGTCTCGGATCAACAAGCCACGCGCCAATTTGTTGCCAGTCAGAGCCAGTTTGACCTTGTGCGGGATGGACATCTCACGAATCTGAGCAGCAAGGGTGCCTTCTTCTTCTTCATCGATGTCGATCTCTTCATCGATCGGATCCGTGAGCTCGTCCGGTAGGACAATGTCATCGTTTCCAGACATGATGAGCTCGAGCTCTGCACGAATGCGAACATCTTCCACTTGCGTCAAAGCGGAGGCGAACAATTTATCTAGGGAACTACTTCGAATCATCTAACCGTTCGAGATCAATCTCACCTGAATACACTATAACTTCACGGGGTCTGGCATCGAGAGTCATTACAGATAACCCGCCATCCTTGAGAACTCCTTGCACCCGTCCCAGTCCTTCGTTCTCGGTGCCCTTGTTGATGCGAATGATCGCGCCCCGTATCAACGATGACGCTGAATAAGCATCAAGAAATGACTCAAACCCATATTCCCAATAGTTGGCCAGAGTTGCAACAATTCGCTGCGACAACAAGGCTACCGCTTGGGCGTAGTCCACTCGCTGCCCAGTCAATTGATAGACGCTCGCCCCGGGTATATGCTCGGGAAAGGAGCTGTGGTTGAGGTTGACCCCCACGCCGACACTGAGTGAGCCAACGGTTGCACCCGAAGAGCTGATCTCCACCAATACGCCCGCAAGTTTGCGATGTGTGCCTCGCATCGGGATGGCAGTCAAAACGTCATTCGGCCATTTCAGGCCTGCCTGCACGCCATAGTGCCCGAAGAAATCCCGCACTGCCACACCAACAGCAAGGGAACAGCCGAGTAGTTGACTCGATTCCACTTTCGGAAAGCTCAAGAAAGTCGCGTATATGCCGCCGAAAGGTGTCGACATCCATTCCCGGCCATTCCTACCTCGTCCCTGCTGCTGCTCAAGCGCAAGTACTACGGCGGGCTGTTTCGAGTCGGACTCATATTCCGAGAATGCCGCAGATTCGATTTCCTCGCTGCTTTCACCCCGAGCAATGGCTTGAGCCATATCCATGGTCGAAGTTGTCAAAGCAAAACAGTAGTAGCGCCAGTTCTCGAAACTGGGTGCAAAAGGCGAACTACGCGCCCCACCCTCTTGCTCTGAGCTAAGGCTCGAAACCGCCGCTTCGATTTGCCTCTTTATCTCGCTGTCGGCAGCGAGGATTTGAGAATTCAGCATTCCAGACTCATTTGCTCAACATTCTTACTTGAGTATACCCAAGGATCTATGGCTAGATGTCACCGGTAGTCAATCCAAGCCTCTAACGAATCTGGAGAATAGCAGCGATGGAAGCATCCGCAGACCAAGGAATACTCGACGTAAGCAACCGCTCAGCCGATACCGCAGTCACCTGGCTGAAATCTGGGCTCAACTTGTACAAGGAGAATTTTGCACTTCTCGTTGTGAGCACGTTGATCTGTTTGGTCGTTACTATGTGCTCATTTACGCTACTCGCCGGACCAATGTTTGCCGGGCTGTATCTCGTGCTCTTGCGACTGACGAGAAAAGAGGATGGCATCGCCCCGGCAATTTCAGATGTATTTTCCGGCTTCGGCTACTTTGTTGAGACCTTCGTGTTTTGGCTCATTTGCTTAGTTGCCAACTTGGTTGCCAGTTGGTTCTTTGGAAGTATTCCTTGGATCGGTGGAATGCTCGGATTCGCGTTTCAGCTTTGCCTAAATGCAGTAGCGATGTTCGGGCTCTTATTGATAGTCGATAAGAAGCAACAGCCAGTTGCCGCGCTTACCGAAGGATTTTATGCGCTCAAACGAAATCCTGCATTGATGATTTTATTCTCGCTCATTGCTGGTCTTGCTGGAGCCGGTGGTGCACTGGTAGTGGTCGGAATTATTCTAACCGCCCCTATTTACTTTGCTTCAGTTGTTGTTGCCTACCGCAGTCTCACTGGTGCAGAATCGGCGGCCACTGCCGAAGTAGTAGACGAAAAGCCCGCTGCAGAGGCTTCGGGTAGCTAGAGCTGTATCAAAGTTCGGTGAAACGAGACTGGTGTATCGGTAGATACCCTTGCGTGCTATCGCTGTCGGAGAAAATGCCTAGTAGTATGTTGATCGAAATTGCCGATCAACAACCCGCGCCCGGAAGTTCAATGATCACGCCGGCGGCCGATGCTTTTATGTAGCGCATACTCCCCGAATTCGGGAAACAGGCCGTCGAGACACCATCAATCCCACCTGTCGGCACGAAGGTGATTTTTACTCCGGGTGTGCGGACAAATCCATCCATCACGTTACAGGCATCGTCAACACAATTCGGAAAAGTGGCATTATCGTCGATATAGGTCTCAACACTGGTCAAGGAGTTGCGAAGATCGGAGACGGCAGTCGTGTTAAACGACTTCTTTTGATATTCCCGATAGCCACTAAACATTATTCCAGACAAGATGCCTACGATCGCCATTGAGACGAGAAGTTCAATGATCGTAAGCCCTCTCTCGTTATTTAATTCCATTCAAGTAACTCCACGTTTGGCCAACTACCTACTTAAGAAACTACTCGCTTCAACACCGTTCCCCAACGGCTCGCAGTACCCCTCCAATTTCACTTTCGGGGAGCTTCATTGGAGAATACGGCTGGTGATACAGTAAGCTAGATTGCAAACTTCCTGCCAAGTTTTAATGCAGCTCGTGCCTGTATAGATGCGTACCAATCTGCAACGCTTCGAACAGACGCGCCATGCCCAATATAAAGGTCCTTTCGAAAAAATCTCGAAAAAATTGCTGACAAGCGACGTATTTTGTCACTCGCGACATTTATTGGCTCATTTAAGGGATTCTATCTCAGCGGTTTTCTTACGGTTTTTATGCAAAATCGACAGCTAGCCCATGAATTACACAAATGCCGATCAAATGCCCCTGCTTTACACTTTCGTTCACCGATAGCCTCGGCTAGGATGCCCTTGGCATTTAAGCCATTTGTAATTAATCCATTTGGAGGCAGGAGATGAGAAATATCCTAGTTGCTTTATTTTGCTTGGCATTCGCTGGTGTAATGACCGGTTGTGCTGCTGGTGTTGCCCCGGTTACTGGTGTTCTTTTTACAGAAGTATCTGGACCTATTGCTGCTACTACAGCAGGTGGTTCTAAGACTGGTACTGCAATGTGTACATCTATCCTTGGCGCTGTTGCACAAGGTGATTGCAGCATCGCTGCTGCAAAGAAGGCTGGCGGAATCAGCACTGTTTCTTCAGTTGACTATAAGACTCGTAGCTTCCTCGGCCTCTATGCTGAGGTTACTACAACAGTTCGCGGTAACTAGTTTTACCTAGAATTGTTGAGCTGAGGCGGGAACTACGGTAGTTCCCGCCTCGGTTCGCATTTCTCCCTCAAACGCCTGCTCCTGCCCCTATTTCCGTCAAGCGAGTTTCATCGACATTCCGCCCTAACGCCCGCTTATCCCCTCCTAACATTGCTAGTGTTTACTGAGGCTTACCTCCGAAGTCGACCAGAGACCGCACGCTTGGGCCCCGTAGTTTCATACCTATTTAGAGGGGATGAGGAAAAAAACCGAACCCGCTGAGATTCGGTGCATCCTAAGCTACGAAAGTTCTAACAACCTGAGGACGGGAATTATGTCAGGCGAACGAACATACGGTCGAGAATCTGCCGAGGCGCTCAAGGCCAAACAGATGCTGGAAAAGGCCGAAGCCAAAGAAAAGGTCTTTGACATAGAAATCAATGACCAGCCACTACCAGAGGAAGTTCAGCTAACGCACTCAACTCATGCGGACACCATAGACCCGCTTGCTGCGGTCTGGGGCTTTGACGAGAGCACGCTAGAGGAGCGACATCTCGAAACAACCTTGACCCGAATACTTATCTACTTGGCAATCTGCTTGGCGGTTTGGCAGTGCATAGTATCTTTCTACATAAACTAAACTAGCTTGCAACAAACCCAGCACTCAATGTGCGAGGCTGCCTATCAGAGACTCTGCCCGACAAGCGGGGTCAGTTTAGAAGTGTCCGGCAGTTGATCGAATGTGAAACTGTCCGACTTGATAACCCGCACTTTTCGATTGCGGTACTTGCCAACGGTCACCAGGTAGCTCTCGAGACGATAACTCAATTCCTTGCTTTCAAGCAGTGGGACAATTTTCGAGAGTACAGCTAAGTTGCTTACATGCACAGTCACGTCAGTTTCGGCCGACCCAAACCCCGGAACGGTAAAACTCTCGCTACTCAAACCCTTCCCAACATACACGTCATTGAGATAAATTCGATGCGAGCCGCCCTTGATGCTCAAAGGTTGATCATTCTCGTTATCGACACGCAAGGAGAAGACCAATCCGGTTTGAAAAAGGCTTGCCTCGTCAACCATGATATTTTCAAGATGCACTTCGGGCTCGATGAATCCGCTCGGGCCAAGCAAGGAGCAGCCAGTCAGGCCGATAAATAGGGTACCAACAAGCAGGGACAGAAGTGCGCGCATCGAGACATCTCCAAATACTTCGGGTTCTTG
>CBDUGV010000147.1:0-10607 GCA_965366815.1 uncultured Bdellovibrionales bacterium
CAGCAGCCAATGCCTTGTTCAACGCATCAAGAGCATCTGGACCGTCGCTTTGAAAGTTTCGCAACTCACTCTCTTTCACATCTTCGGCAGATTTTAGCTTCATTACCTTTTTTTGTTCTTCGGGTAGCTGCTCGTATGCTCCCTCCCAATCTATGTGCTCAATTGCAGCATCCATTGTCTGGGTCTCTTTGAGCTGTTTTATTATCTCTTGAGTAATTTCAACCGGCGATTGTGCGAAAGCAATCGAAGGTCCAAATAACATGACGACTACCACGGTGCTAACGATTCGGGCTCTCATGCTCATTTCTCCTATTCGTATTCTCGGACAAAAAGCTCTTGCTTGTTATAAACGAAACGCGGTGTCAGCGGTGGAAGCTGATCGGGATCATTGAACCGAGTATCATAGCTAAAATTGTAGCTCGGCGAAGAGAAGTAGTTAAAAGGCCCCAGCGGCGTATCATTGTGGCGCGGCTCATCAAGACTCACGAGTGATCCATTCCAATAGAACGGCTGCTGAGTATAGCTAGTCCCCCATCTGTTCCCGTCATACCAAGTTTCGTTGAAGCGGAAACTACCAGTATATCCGCCACCGAAATCGTTTAATGACCCGGTGCAGGTTACTCCGTTTCCACCACAGGATGGAAAGGCGCCGCTCAGGATAGCTACCTGAACTCGAAGTTCGGTGTTGCCAGTCCAACGGTTATGCCAGGCCTGTGAGGTATTCGACCAAGCATCAGTCCAAACATCACTTAGAATATACTGGCTGTCGCTGAGAATTGCGGCAGGTATCCAATCAGCATCAAGTGCGTTGTAGTCCCCCCATATAACCGCTTTCTGGTCGGTTACAACCGTCAAGCCTCGGACATCTGGAGCACCCACCACATTAGACTGCAATACAGCTCCATTTCTCAATCGCACCGCATAGTCGTTATGCGCATCGGCAGATCGAGGGCCATCGATTGCAAAGAAGAGCACGAGTCCACCGTCTGATGAATCGTCGAGACCTCCTGAGCTAAAGAAGTCACCGCTGTAGTTATGCATGCAGTTAAACAGTGCTTGCATATCGACATCGAGCACAGTTTCGTATCGATCTATGGTCGAGTGATGCTGATAGTCTCGAAACAAACGCAAACGGTCATCCGAGCTATAGCTTCCACTCCAGTCTCCCTTTGCTCCAACTGCACGACCGGCACCGCCGGCAGTCACGTGCAGACCTGGGCAATCGGTTGCGCTGTTGAGATGGTTCGTCGCTTGGGTCAATAGGGTCCCATCACTCGCCACCACCTCAATTCCTGTTGCAGCATTGGTTGTATCCGGCACCCCACCTGCGGTGAGTCTCAATACAAAGCGAACATCAGAGCGATCCCAATAGGTAAATGTGTTCGGTTGAGCTGGATCCGGTTGAGCAAAGGCCTCAAAGGTATTGACGCTCGGAACAGTCACTTCAAAGACATTTTGCAACACATTGCCATTAAAATCTACGAGATCCGCATCATCGATAGCAAATCGGCTTCCACTACAGTCTGGTAGTTCGCGATAGGCCGATAGGTCGTCAACAAAAATGTCGTAGTGCCAGCCCCCGCTCCAGCCTCCCGATCCACCCGTACAGCTAGTTTGAAATTTAGCACCTCTAAATAGGGTTTGGGTCGCCGACATCGGACCTTCAAAATAGGAGTATGGGTTTGGGATCCAGTAGGCAGCTTGTTGGGCTAGGTAGATGTCTTTGTTTGAATGGATAGGCCCACCCATATAAATAGTTCCACCTTCGACTAATTCTAAGTCGTCATTGAAGAAGATTCCAAACTGAAACAGTGGGACGAGACGAGCCTTGAATACAAGCTCCAAGTTGGCTTCTTTATCGTCTTTCTTATTGCGAGCAACAGAGGCTACGGTGAATCGATATTCGGCTGCGGTCAGTCCAGCAAATGGTTCACCGAGAGGAATCACAATGTTCGCGGGATTGGTTGCATCTTCTTTTACGAAGGTGGTTGCTTCATGCCCACTCTCCAAAGTATACGTTTCACAAGCGAAATCTCCAGTCCCTGCGGTCGCTGGGACGGCGCAGGCCGCAGCATCGGTAGGGCTCGTTCCCGCGGGTCGATTGTAGTTCACAAATTCGTTTTTGATGATATCGGCGCGGAGGTTTAAACCCGCTTCGGCAGCGTTGAATCCGCTAAAGGAGTTCTTTGACGCCTTCAAACTCTTCAGTTCGGTTCTGCTAATCACGAGGTAGGTCGCAAAAAGCGAAGAGATCACCGCGATCATCATGAAGACTGCAATGAGTGCAAATCCGGATGTGTCGTTTCGTAGCGAGCGCATTACTTCTTTCCCTGTTGTACTGTTTTCGGTGCTCGGCAATAAGCGATTGTATGAACTAAAACATACACATTTCGACTAATACCCTAGCACTGATGGAACTGAGTAGTTACCACCTTCAAGGATAGCTATCGTGAGTAGTTTCCGAAGTCTTAACTATTTTGCGCGAAAAAATTTACTGGGCATCTGGAGCTAATCGAATCTGTTCAGATCAGCTAGATCGACACGATTTCTTCACATTTCCTGCCTTGTTTCTAAAGAAAGTTCTGAACTAAGCCGAATCAAAATGAGTAGAAACCGAAGAAGGAATATGCACGATGTTACGCACTTGCTGCACAAAGGCTCCTGTAAGGGACGAATCAGGACATACACTGATCAACATCATTACGACGCTAGCTCTCATTGGAATTCTGGGAGCAACGGCCGTCTCAAGTTTTAGCGACTTGAGTGACCCCCTCGCAAACGCCAGTTTCTCTACTGAGCACTTTCTACGTTTAGCGCGCGGGAACGCGATTTCCAACACCCAGGCAATTCAAGTAGCGCCAGTAACTGCAACTCGACTTGGCATGTCCACTAGCGATTCTTGCACTGGCACCATGACTGCAGTCCCCAATACGTTCCTGGAATTACCCAAAGGGGCGAGCATGCCCGATACGAGCTGGACAGTATGTTTCAACCAGCGGGGGCTTAGTTCAACGAACACCAGTTTTACTATCAATGACAGCGATGGTCATTCCAAGACAATGCGTGTCGCGCTGGGTGGAGGAACCCGAATCGATGGATAATAGAACCGTTACCCCTAGTATTACGGAAAACGAAAAAGGCTTTTCGCTGCTAGAAACGCTCGCAGCTATCGCCGTACTCGCAATTTTCTTGCCTGTCGTGACAAGTTCTTTCTTGGTGAATTTGCGAAGCAATATGAACGCGCAAATCAGATATGAATCGATTCAAGCCGCACAGAGTGTCTTAGATGAACTACGATTCGAAGATATCTCAGCCCTACTTCCAGAAGCGAACCCACGTGATGTAACCATTGGAGGGAGGGTGTTTCAGGTCCAGGTAACGTACTGTGAGAATGCCACGTTTTGTCCTTCTCCTGAAATTAAGCACGTATCAATTGATGTTTCCTATAGATCAGACTTGATATATGAGACCGACACAATCTTTACCGAATTTTAACGGGGCTACAATGAAATCATCTCAGCTCACAGATCAGGCCGGTTTCACTATAATGGAACTATTGGTTGCAATGGTACTGTCCACTGTGATTTTTGGGCTCATTGTTCAAACACTGATCAGCCAATCGGATCTATACATGGAAGATGTCGGGCGCACTCGTATTCAGCAGAACATGCGAGGTGCACTGGATATCCTTGCAATGAATATTCGCCAAGCTGGAGAAGGATTCGACGGTAGCTTCCCCGCAATTTTAGTGACCGACGGGGCGAGTGGCGCACCTGATGAATTAGTAATTCGTAGAAATTTGCTCTCCGAGGTACATATTTTGTGCAAACCGGGGAGCTCCGGGGATACCCAAATATATATAAGCGATAACTCCTCAAGTGCGACCGAGTGCATTCCCGCCAATGTTGCAACAGGAGTGGCAACCTGGTCAGCCTATCGGACCGCTGAAGGTGGAGCCATCGCGGTATATGTATTCGATAGAGTTGGCAAAACGGGAGAGTTCCTTCAATACACCGGAGAGGGGGTCTCATCTGGAGACAATTATCTCACCATCGGCTCCCTGGGGGCCAATTACCCGATCAACTCGACGAGCGTCTATGTGATAGAGGAGTTTCGCTTTCGTCTCGATGAGCTTACGAACACTTTAGAGCTACTTCTCGATGGAGACACGGCAACACCACAAGATGTTGCCTACGAAGTCACCGATTTCCAAGTTGAAGTTGATTTGCAAGATGGGACAACAGTCACTGCGATGAGCGAAGCAAGTGCCCATGATTGGAAAGACACGTTGCGCGTTCGAGTCGTCTTGGATGGACGGGAGCAGTGGAAATCTCGTGTATTTCAGCGAAGCGTTACGGGTGAATACTTCCCGAGAAACGTTCTCTCCGGTTAAGCGGCAAGAGGATCAGACCTCGAACCTTGCTTTCACCAAGCCTGGCAGCTCCACACACAATCTGAACAAGAAAGCAGTGCCTTGTCTTACGGCCTCAGTGGAGCCGATATCTCGATGCTTCCCTCGCGGTTTTGCCGTAGGACTTCTGCCGCCAACACCCCAACACTCGACGCTTCCAGCTTCACTTCACCATAGGCTGATTCCGTCTCATTGCCACAGAGGTCAAGCTCGACGCTGCCGTTTGCCGGTATGATAATCGGCTGCTTGTTGAGCAATACCGTTCCATCAAATCGCGTCATCGTAACTTCCGCATTCTCGCTGGTATTTGAACAACTCGCTACTCTGGTGCGACAATTCTGTCCCAAGAAGCTGTTATACGATCCGCGGATGTCGTTTCCGAGTGTCTCTTGTGGCGAGCTCGGGTTCGCATAGAGTAAACTTCCATCAGCAGCGAGACCATACTCAATGATATTTACGACCATGCTACCCACTGTATCAGAATCTATCTGGAGGTTTCCTAAGCCTGTCGCTAGGAACTGGTTTAGCACAATGCCTCGTGTGCCTTTAGCCGGAATCCCCAAAGCCGGCGGTTGTGTCCCAGTCAGCACGCCATCTGCATCACGCACGGTAGTCGTTACGGTAATCGCTACGTCTAGTGTGTTAGAAATCTCCAAAGCAACCGTGCCGTTAGAGGTATCGAATGGTGCTGTGAGCTTCTCGCCCGTGCCTCGTTTCGCTGGCAAGGACACTGCCTCCACCAAGTCACTCAATCCGGTTGGCCCATAGTAGTACCGATTCTGGCGCATAAAAAACTTAGCCGAATTGTCGTCTGGCTCCCAGCAAATGAGTCCTGAGAGTGATGAGCCGAGTGTATGGATATCTATGTCCCTTCGCTGATTCGGGCTAAAGGTAACCGACTCTGAGCGAACTTCGTTCCCTTCAAAATCATAATAGCGAAGAGTTCCAGACTGGCTCGTCCCCTCATCGTTTACCAGCTGCACCCAATTCGCTACAAAGTCTGTTGCATCATTCGGGTCAGCGCTTGGCTGAAACGTATTGTAGGAGAAATACTGCTTTCCAGTACGGGCTGGCAGAAACTCGGCACTGAAGGCGAGATTGTAGCTATCGGCGGTTAGTCGATACGTCACTAGCTGCCCACCAAGTGAATCCGTCGGACCACTTGTAATAGTTGCACATACCAAGCCGAAGGTGTTGCTAGTAAATCCATCGAGGTCATTAATGATGATGTCTCGCTGAATACCGGGAGCAAGAGAAAAGCTGATTGTGTTCTGCGAGGCTCCGAGTATATCGAAGAGCGTTACGTCAAGATTGAGCGTTGTGCTGCTAGTATTTCGCAACTCAAAGATTTGAACCAGAAAGTCCAGAAACCCGTTCCACTCAACGCAGACTTCGTTTCCGAATCGCTCCAATGAACTACCGGGGTCGAGCGGGTTCGTTCCATCTGAGTCCTCTAACGTATCACTGTTCCCGTCATTATCGTCATCGAGATCAGTGATATCTGGGTCTCCATCTCCATCACTATCGAGCAATCCGGTTCCTTGAATCGCAAAGTTGTACGGATTCTCATCAGCATCATCATTGGCGATCGAAACACTTGCCTGGCGGACCCCTGCAGCCGTTGGAGAGAAAGTTATCTGGAACGTGGTAGTCCCTCCCCCTGAACTCACGGGGCTACTCGGCTGCTGCGTCACACTAAACTCAGATGCATGTGCCCCGGAAAGGCTCACCACGGGAGTGCCACTAAGGTTAAGCGCAACAGTTCCGACATTGACGATGGTAAACGTCTTAGCAGTCGTAGCGCTATTTATTATCGCCGAGCCGATGACAGTGTCATCCGTGGTTGATGGTGTTGTATCACCATCGATGATCGAAGTTCCATTACCCTGAACATCTATCTCCGGCAATCCAAGTGCAGTCCCCGTTCCTTGTATTGCGAAATCGTAGGGATTCTCGTTCCCGTCATCGTTCTCAATTGAGACCGTGGCACTTCGAATTCCAACCGCACTTGGATCGAATTCTACGGTAAAGGTCGTCATTCCACCCAAAGCCGCTGCGCTGGCCGCGGGCTGGGTGGTCACTGTAAAGTCGGCGGCCGCTGGACCCGTAATTGCAACTCGAGGCGTGCCGGTAAGATTTAGTGTATCGTTGCCAAAGTTTTCAATGTTAAACGTGGTAGAAACCGTCCCAGTATCGACATTTGCAGAACCAAAGTCTGTTTGATCGGCGACTGAAGGGGTGAGATCACCATCGGCAATTACCATGAACGTGCTCGACTCCACGCTCATCTCCGGCTCTATACCAGTTCCCTGAATAAAGAAGTCATAGGGGTCTTCATCCGTATCATCGTTCTCAATACTAAGCACTGCAACTCGCAGGCCTTGTCCAGCGGGATCAAACTGCACGTCGAAGGTAGTGCTGGCTCCCGGCGCAACTGATGCAGCCGGCGGAGTAGAGATTGTAAACTCGGCAGCATTCGTCCCACTCACACTGACCAGCGGCGTCCCGCTGAGGTTGAGCGTATCCGTTCCAGTATTTTCAATAGTGAAGGTGCGAATAAATGTGGTGTTTACGATATCGACACTTCCAAAGTCGGTATGATCCGCCACCGTAGGAAATACATCTCCGTCGACTATAGAAACGCTGTTACCCTGCACATCGATCTCGGTAATCACTCCAGTTCCCTGAATCGAGAAATTGTAGGGATCTTCGTTGCTATCATTATTGCCAATCGAGACAGTTGCTGAACGAGTTCCGAGTACACTTGGGTTAAACTCAATTGTAAACGTGGTAGTACCACCGCTGGCAGCGACCGTTGCAGTCGGTTGAGCAGTTACGCTGAAATCAGCGACATCCGGCCCAGCAAGCACAACCCGCGGGCTGCCATTTAAGGAAAGCGTCTCTCCTCCGGTATTTTCGATAGTAAAAGTTCGAGCCAGCGTACCGGTCAGTAGATTGACGTTTCCGAAATCAGTGTGGTCAGCCGTAGTTGGTGTTCCATCCCCATCGGCAATTGAAACGCTGTTCCCTTGAACGTCGATCTCAGGCTCTGTTCCTGTACCTTGGATTGAGAAGGTATAGGGGTTCTCATCAGCATCGTCATTGGCAATGCTAAGCGTCGCTTGCCGTAATCCAACCGCACTCGGGTTGAAGCGAACCGTAAAGGTGGCAGTTCCACCACTTGCTGCAACAGTGACTGCTGGTTGGACGGTTACTGTGAAATCAGCCGCATGTGTTCCCGCTACAGCAACTCTCGGTGTGCCACTGAGATTGAGTGTATCGGTCCCGGTGTTGCCAATGGTGAAGGTACGGTCAATTGTTCCAACTGCGAGATTAATCGATCCAAAGTCAGTGTGATCCGCTAGCGCGGGAGTCGCATCACCGTCGGTAATCGACACGCCATTTCCTCTGACATCCATCTCTGGTTGGATTCCGGTTCCTTGAATAGCGAAGGTATAGGGATCCTCATTCGTGTCATTGTTATCAATCGACACTGTTGCACTTCTCACTCCAGCCGTACTCGGATTGAACAGTATTGAAAATGTCGTTGACCCTCCAGCACTTACCGTGGCCGTAGGTTGCGCAGTGACGGTAAAATCAGCCGCCCCAGCGCCCGACACTACGACTCTAGGAGTTCCATCGAGATTTAAGGTGTCTGTACCTACGTTCTGAACAGTATACGTGCGGGAAAGTGTACCTCCGACAATATCAACACTTCCAAAGTCCGTGTGATCACTCGCCGCAGGTGTTACATCGCCGTTTGCGATACTATTGCTGTTTCCTTGCAGGTTGATTTCCTGCTGGATACCAGTTCCGGCAATACTGAAGTTATAAGGATCTTCGTTCCCATCGTTGTTGTCTATTGTAATGGTTGCCGACCGCGCTCCCGTTGCACTCGGATCGAATTCTACAGTAAAGCTGGTGGTACCGCCGCCGGTTGCAACTGTTGCTGAAGGCTGCGTTGTAACCGTAAAGTCAGATGCATGTGCCCCACTCAATGCAACACGCGGCGTTCCATCCAAATTGAGCGTGTCATCACCGGTGTTCACAATCGTAAAGGTACGTGAGATCGTACCTGCCAGTACGCTTTGTGAACCAAAGGCTGTGTGATCCGCAGTCGTTGGGGTGGTATCTCCATCGGCAATGGAAACACTATTACCCTGCACATCCATTTCCGAACCTATTCCAGTCCCTTGGATAGAAAAGGTATAAGGATTCTCGTCAGAGTCATTATTCGCAATACTGACTACTGCGGTCCGAAGCCCAGAAGCTGTTGCATCAAACCGCACCGTAAAAGTAGTTGTGCCACCACCGCTCGCAACAGTAGCGCTCGGTTGTGCGGTAACGCTAAAGTCTGAAGTGGCTCCACTTATCGCTACTCGCGGCATTCCACTCAAATTGAGTGTCTCCGTTCCGCTGTTCTGAATTGTGTAGGTTTGGCTGACGGTGCCTCCCAGCACATTGAGCGTCCCAAATTCTGTGTCGTCAGTCGCACTCGGTGTTGCATCACCGTCGGAAATTGACATGCCGTTGCCCTGTACATCCATTTCTGGAAGAATTCCCGTTCCTTCAATTGAAAAATTGTAGGGATTCTCGTCGGCATCGTCGCTTGCAACGCTAATACTAGCCGTTCGCACTCCAAGCGCAGTTGGGTCAAACTGGACCTGGAAAGTAGTAGTTGCTCCAGGGGCCAGCTGTGTCGCAGGATTTGCAATCACGCTAAACTCAGCAGCATGAGTACCGCTAATGCTCACCAAAGGAGCCCCATCGAGCACCATATAGCCAGAACCAGTATTCTCCACCGTGAACGTTCTCGTGAGCGTTCCAGCATTAAGAGTCACATCGCCGAAATCAGTATGATCTGCAGTAGTCGGCGTGGTATCTCCATCGACGATGGAGGTCGAATTTCCTTGAATATCTATTTCAGGAATTCCGATTCGCTGTCCAAACACTTCTATTTCACCTGGAACCAGTGGCGCAATGTCATCAGTCCCATGCCAGACGGCAAAGAACTCATCATTGGTCGTGCCGAACGCGACAGCGGGCTCAAAGGCGTCAAACGTGGTGTCTCCGTTTGGCCCTAAGTCACTGATGCGTTGATCATTTGCACCAACCTCCGCACCACTTGCCGTTAGCCGCTGTCCGAAAATCTCAAACTCTTCATCGACCAGTGGCGCGGTGTCGTCATCTCCCTGCCAAACAACCTGGTACTCGTTGTTGCTTACGCTGTATGCGACATCGGGGAGAAGCGCATCTAGCGCAGCGGCCCCATTAGTTCCCATATTACTGATTCGAAAATCATTATTCCCCGTCTCGACACCGGCTGCTGTTACAAGCTGTCCGAAAATCTCGTTCTCTTCATCAACTAATGGCGCAGTGTTGTCATCGCCCTGCCATACAACAAGATACTGATTGGCAGTGCTGTTGTATGCAACCTGTGGAGCACCAGCATCAAAGCTGCTATTACCATCCGGGCCCATATCACTGAGGCGAATATCGTTGGTGCCGACTTCAGCACCCGCCGCCGACACACGCTGGGCATATATCTCAAACTCATCGTCCACCAAGGAGCCAGTATCATCGTCTCCCTCCCAGGTTACGAGGTATTCATTGTCAGTGCTGTTATAGGCTACGGCCGGTCGGCTGGCGGTATAGGCCGTATTGCCATTCGGACCCATATCGCTCAGCCGGAAATCATTGGTGCCGACCTCTGCACCTGCAGAAGTGACTCTCTGAGCAAACACTTCGTTCTCATCGTCGACAAGGGGAGCGGTATCATCATCACCTGACCAGACGACAAGGAACTCATCGGCTGTACTATTGTAGGCCACAGCCGGATCTTGCGCCTGAAAACTGGTGTTGCCGTCCGGGCCCATATCACTAATGCGGAAGTTCGAACCGCTAAGGGTGCCGGTGGCACTCACACGCTGTCCGAAAATCTCATCTTCAGCAACTATTCGTGTCCCTCGCCAAACCACCAAGTACTGATTGTTCGTGCTATCATAAGCGACACTTGGCTCTCGTGCTTGGAAGCTCAGATCGCCATCTACGCCTTGAGTACTGATGCGAAAATCACTTCCAATCTCAACACCAGTTGTGGCGTCTACTCGCTGACCGTATATCTCAAACTCACCATCGACGAGCGCACCACTGTTGTCGTCGGCTTCCCAAACCACCAGGAATTCATTTGCAGTAC
>CBDUGV010000148.1:0-10485 GCA_965366815.1 uncultured Bdellovibrionales bacterium
CGCCGAAGCCCATATACGCCGAAGCATAGCTGCCCGATCGATTGATCAACATCAAATAGAAAGGTTGAAGTAAACTTTGAGTGAGTCTATCGCTATTAGCGAGAGTACAATTCCACTACGAGCTGTGCATCGCAGGTAATTGGAATCTCACTTCGCTCTGGCGCTCGCATCACTCGAGTTGAGAACTGCCCCTTATCACACTCGAGGTAAGGTACTGACGCAGCACGCTCAAGTGCATCAACGATAATTGGCATCTTGCGGCTCTTTTCCTTGATAGTTACCACATGTTCTTGCAGTACTCGGTATCCAGGAATATCAACTTTCTTGCCATCAACAAGCACATGTCCATGAGACACAAGTTGTCGAGCAGCATAGATAGTTGGCGCGAAACCAGAACGATACACGACGTTATCGAGACGAGTCTCTAGCAATCGGACCAACTCATCAGGAGTCGTTCCTTTCACTGCTTTTGCAATAGAAAAATAGTTACGGAGCTGTTTCTCACTCACGTTATACTGGAAGCGCAGGCGCTGCTTCTCAAGCAGTTGCTTCCCGTAGTTGGACAAACCTCTTCTTCGGCGCTGTCCATGCTGACCAGGTGCATACGGCTTACGGAGCATCACTTTAGATGCTTTTTCTGTAAGAGGAACTCCCACACGACGTGAGAGTTTAGCTTTAGGACCTCGATAACTCATAAATCTATTTGCTCTAAATAATTAAATAATTGGGGAAAATCCAGGGCGTTTATTATCATATTCGACTGAAATAGCAAGCAGATATACGAATATACCGCCGATGATTGACCCTTTTATTACCCGCTGTTAGCCTTTGGGAATTGCTCCCTCAAAATACTTACATTAGAGAGTTTTCTACTGCTGCTTCTCGTATTTGCCAGTATTATCAAATAGATAGACTGAGATAGGTCAAGCAGCGGTGGTGCTGTATTAACACGGTTTTATCAGTAATCCAGGCAATAGTCACAGTCGATTCGGACTCGCATAGGTAATGGATAGCTCGGCATTTTCGAATTCTCCAGCGAGCGAACGTTGGAACAGGTCTCAAACCCTGCTGCAGCGTTCGTTCTGTTGGCCGCCACCACAGTCTATCTAACCCTTACCCTTCTCGTTTACTGGAGACCGCTATGTCCAAATCGAAGCAGACTGCGAATAGCAAAAGTAAGAAAAAGCGTAGTGCTAAAGGGGAAACTCCCCAAGACCGATTGTACGGAGAATTCGTCCAACTGACCATTGACGATCCGCACACGCATATCAATCCCCATGCCCCGGAATCGGAAGACCCAACCGACATTCTGGGCTACCACTACTACACTGAGTTGGCCCATTCGGCCGGGCTCCCACGAGAGCAGATCGAAGAGCCAGGACTGCCGCCTGACGAAAAGTTTCGGCGGATCTGGACTAACCTCGGTCCGATTCACAACACCATCCAGTTCTCCTGGGCACAGGAGTTGTGGCGTGAACACTTCGGCTACACGGGACGGTTTCGCTCCAAGGATTGGCGGGACCTCTACGACGCTGGCCTCAGAAAGATGAAGAAGCCCAATTGGGAAAAGCGGGTGTTGGAGAGATCGAACCTGAACCGAGTGTTTCTGACAAACGATTTTGACGATAACCTCGACGGATTCGATACCGAGCGCTACATACCTTGCTTTCGGACGGATGACCTCGTCTTCCACCTCGACAAGGCAATGACGCGGGAGCGTCTTGAGAAGTGCACCGACATCTCGCTTGAAACCGCGGGAGATTTGTATAACGCGCTCGCGAGCCGGATGGCATTCTTTGTCAAACGGGGAGCGAAGGCCTGTGCGATTTCCCTCCCAGGGTGGTTTACTCCGCGCAAGGTACGCAAGAGTGATGCGACTACGGCGTTCAAGGCACTCAAGAAGAAAGGAGTTGAGGCGGACCAAAAACACAAAGAAACGGTGGCGTGCTTTGTGTTTTGGAGTCTGGCCGAACTCTGCAACGCCCAAAACCCCAAGCTGCCCTTCGATCTTATGATCGGGGTCAACCGCGGGGTGTATCGAGAGGGGGTGTTCCAGGGACAAGACCTCTTCGACGGACGATTGTCGTTGATCCAATACGAGGACCTGTTCAACGCATTCCCCGAGGTCAAATTCCCGATCTCGGTGCTTTCTTCACGGCTGAACGAAGAGTTGGTGGCCTACAGTTGGATCTTCCCCAACGTTCTCTGTAATGGACAATGGTGGTACGCAAATACCCCGACCTACATTACCGCCAACGAATCGGCGCGGCTTGGCGCAGTTCCGAGCACCAAGATCATTGGATACTATTCGGACATGTACAAACTGGAATTCGCTTTGCCGAAATTCAGAATGTACATGCGGATTCTGGCCAACATCTTGGTGAATGACTTTGTCGTCGCCCGCGGCTGGACGGAAGACCAGGCGCTCGCCTTCGGCAAACAGATTCTAGTCGATAACCCGAAAGCTATCTTTCAGCTCGGCACCTAGCCGACTGCGAACAGCGATCCGATTCGACCGGTATCAGCCATACCGTCCTGGCATCAATTGAGTTTGCTCCCACAGACGAACGATCTGAGGGCCAGCGGGGTTTTGTTGCTCATCTGAGCATCATTGGACGGCACCCCGCTGCTCTCACATTGAGCTGAGTTCCTGGCCTACTAGTGGTAGTAACCCGTTCAATTCTTTGCAGAATTTTATAGTCTCAAGTTTATTGCAATTTTTATGCGATAGTGTCATCATAATCTCAGTGGCTCCAAGTTCTTTCAGGGACTTAGGAGAATCGCTGAACCAACAATTGCAAGTATGTAACGAAATGGAACAACCTATTACCTCAAGTATCGAATACGCGGTCGCTGAAGATCTGAGCCAGATTCAGCTCACTACTGTGGACACTGCCGGGATCTCTTTGTCAGTTGCCTGCCTGATACATTGTCTTTTGTTACCCCTGCTCGTTCCCTTTCTTCCGCTGCTCGCAGTGTTCGAAAATGAATTCGTTCACATTAGCCTCGCAGTCATTTTGTTTGCGATAGGTGCTTGGGCATTTATTCGAGGCTACCGGCTGCATAAACAGATATCAGTTGTGGTCAGTGGCGTAGCTGGAATCTCTTTGCTTTTGCTTGCAATTGTACTGCACGAAATTCCTATAGAGCTGAGCTCGGGCCTTGAGCTTGGAACTGTTGTTACTTGCCTTGGGAGCGCACTGCTTATCGGCGCACATTTTTTTAACATCCGTCATTGCCAATGTGCGTTAGGCAAACCGGAATGCGGATGTGAGCACCCCTAGCTATACCTTGAAATAGACTAGATTGGCGGCCTGCTATTTAGGCTGATGACAGTCACTACATTGACCGTTCATCTGAAACACGTGCTCATCGGGGAAGAAGCCGCGCTCGTTCTGTAAATACCAAAGCATCGGTGCAAGAGTCTCTTGCGGAACATCGAGCTCCTCAATTCGCTCACAGGTCGCGCAGCGGATGAGCACATGGAGTGTGGCACGACAATCACGGTGAAAACAGGGAACATACCCACCTGACGGAAACACTTGATGAACAAGATCAAGCTCAGAAAGCGTGTCGAGAATTCGATAGACTGAAACCTGATCCACACCGGGCAGCGACTTGTCGTTTTCAATGCGATCGAAGAGTTCACGCGCTGACAAGGGCTTTCCAGCAGTAGCTAAGCTGCGGACCACCGAAAGTCGCGGTTGCGTTACTCGAGCACCGGTCTTTCGCAATGCCTGCTTACAGCTTTCAAGAAACTGTTCTACATCCTCGGCTGAAACTTTTTCGCGGGCGTTTTTAGTCATAATCAATCAATAAACTACCCCAATCACTAAGTTTTTGCAAAATCTCTCCACTCAGCTCTGCCCAGTAGCAACGAGCGAACGCAGCAAGCAGTGTCCTGCCGACAGGGCTGCGAGGTGCTCGCAATTTCATTGAATTGGTGCCACGACTGTCGTACTCTCACGAACGTTATTACGACTTAGACTGGGAGCATGGAAATGCTTAAAGAAGGACTACTCAAAGAGCTTGCCGCGATACAAGAATATTTGGTTCGAAGCACTAGTTGCTTGACCGAGAAAGACTCTGGCTATAGACCAACCGAAGAGATGTTGACCGTGGCACAACAAGTCGCGCATTGTGCGCAGGCAGTCGATTGGTTCGTTGAAGGTATGACGCGCCCCGAGGGCTTCGATTTAAATTTTGATGAGCATTGGAAAAAGGTACACCCCGTAACCTCTTTAGAAGCTGCCCACTCCTGGTTCGCCAAAGCAATTGCTCAGGCTACAGAAGTAGTGAAAGGTATGAGCGAGGAGCAGCTCAAGGAACCACTTCCTGAAGGCCCAGTCATGGGAGGTGCACCGAAACTCGCTTGTATCGGAAGCATTGCCGATCATACTGCTCATCATCGAGGAGCGCTCACCGTATACTCGAGACTACTTGGGAAAACTCCCCAAATGCCATATATGGAATAACCGCTCGACTCATTCCCAATACTGCTGCGGCTGTGTTACGTAGATGTCATGAGCACATCAAGCCGAAAAAAACTACTCGTAGCCTCTGCCCATGCTATGCCGCAGCTGAAACAGCTCGATGGAGTGGCTGATCAGTTGGATATAGTACTCGCGAGCAGCGAAGAGGAGATCTTACAAGAAGCGCAATCTACTGATGCGGTGCTCCTGTGGGGCCTCGAAGGTGATGGTGCGCTCCTCGATCAGATATTAGGCGTTGCGCCTCAACTGCGCTGGGTCCACGCAAAAAGTGCGGGAGTTGCCCCTCTTATCACCCAAAAGCTCCGCGAAAGCGACGTCATTCTCACCAATGCTCGCGGAGTGTATTCTCGATCACTGGCCGAATTCGCTATCACCGGAATGCTCTACTTTGCAAAAGACATCCCGCGATTACTCGGCAACAAGGAGCGGCATTGTTGGGAAAAGTTTGAGGTTGAGGAGTTGTTTGGACGAACTCTTTCTGTTTTCGGCTATGGCTCAATCGGTAAAGCAATCGCCAAGAAAGCGAAAGCGTTCGAGATGCACGTGTTGGCCTATAGGCGAGACCCGTCGAAGTCAGAAGGAGATCCGCTCGTCGACGAAGTGTTCTCTTATTCTGAAAAAGATAGATTTTTCGCTGAAGCGGACTATCTCGCTATAGCTGCTCCGGAAACAGCTGAGACCAAAGGAGCAATTGGCAGCAGCGAGTTCGCACTGATGAAAGAAACTGCTGTCATTATCAATGTCGGGCGAGGTTCAGTAATTCGAGAAGACGAACTCGTAACCGCATTACAAAGTGGGCGTATCCGCGGAGCAGCACTTGATGTATTTGCTAGCGAACCACTGCCCGAACAAAGTCCGCTCTGGGAACTCCCGAATGTCTTACTCTCTCCCCACACTGCGGACAAGACTGCCACGGCTCTTGACGAGACTATGGAACTGTTTGTCGAGAATCTTCGCCGATTCCTGGGAGATCAGGAGTTATTGAATATCTGCAACACGAACCTTGGGTACTAGCTTGAAAAGCAAGGTAAGCAACCGAATCCTGTTGAGTCTAGTCACCTCCATCACCATCATCGGTGCGGCATTTTTCTTATTTGGCTCAGCGAGTAAAGATCAACTTCCCCAATCTAATACTCGCATCATCTTTGACTCGAATCGGTCCGGCAGCTTTGGGATCTACTCTGTTGCAACTGACGGGAGCGACCTACAGACCATTGCCGACACGAAGGACGACGAAAGCATCCCAGCCGTTTCACCCGACAATTCGACGATTCTCTACGCTCGACGTGAGAAGTCCGCAAGCGCAGCGCAATCCGATCTCTGGATGGTTGATCCGGATGGGCAAAACGCAAGACTCTTTGTTAAGAACGCTGACTTTCCAAGTTTCAGTAGTGACGGAAAAACTGTGTATTTTCAACGAGAGCGCAAAAGAATTATGGCCGTCGATATCGACGGGAATAACGAGCGAGAAATATTTCCACTTGGCCTCGCCCCATTTGCGGGAAGGACAATCGTCCATCCGAGAGTTTCTCACGACGGGAGCCATCTAGCGTTCGTAACTGACTATCCGAACAAGTGGAAACTGTGGATCTACAATTTTACTACAAAACTCACCTATCAGATCGGGCATGGCTGTGAGCCGCTGTGGCGAAATGACGGCAAGGCCCTTCTTTGGATCTACAAGGGCAATTCGAAAAGTAAATCTGGGATATACGAATTTAGTCTAGAAACTCTAAAGAATAAGACGGTACAGGACGGTGGAGAGCCGTTTGGGCATGAGTATTTCCCCCATCTATCGAGTGACGAGAAGACGCTACTCTGGGCTGCCTGCCCTGCCGATCAACACTCCCATCAGGATTCCAATTATCAGCTATTTAGTCGGCCTCTCGACTCCGATGAGGTGACTCGAGTCACCAACGATCCCTATACCAACCGCTGGCCCAAGCTACTCAAGCGGAAAAACTAGAGCGATCGCAATTTCGTTGCAAAAGCCTGGCGCATATTACAAGATACAGCTGTTACTGATTTAGCTATTTTTTTAGGTGGATTTCAATGGACGAACGCTTCAAGCGCTTTCGTTACTTGATGCAGCAAGTTGAAACTGTTGCATCCGAACGACTTCAAGATTGCAAGTTTGCCGAACATGCCGGTGTGACCTTTACGGATGAGATCAAGGCTAAAATCGCGCGCATTGAGCTATTCGTCCAGAGGATTCGCCATCGAAACGAGGCAATCAATGAGCTGGTTGACAGTGTTGATGTTCGCCAGGCGCAAGCTGTCGATGAGTTCCTCAAGGAAGGATTGCAGCTTTCAGTCGATCCCTTGGCTGAAGTAATCGGTGGTTCCCAGAATTTTTTTGATAAAGATAATTGGCAACCAGAGCTCGAAAAACTTTTGACAGATGTCGAAAGTGAATTAGGACTTACTCACAAGAAAAAAACGCCAAAGTTTGAGTCGGCTGATTAGCTCACCTTGATTGATCTTTGTGCGCTTTGCTTCCCTGCACTACTGTCGGGTAAAGCCGATCTGCGAGGAGCGTACCCATCATCTCGTGCCATGTCCCACTCGGATGCATATCTTTTGGCAAAATGAGTTCACTGCCTTTAAGTCCGCGTTCTGCAACTCGCCTCCTAAACTCGTCGCGTATTTGCACGTGCTGTAGCTCTTTTCGCTGTTGTAGCGCCCATAGATTCTGAATGTCTTGACCTACAGAATTTCTCGGGTTCAGCGCGACAAAAGCTGGAATATTTAATTCGACTGTCTTATCGGCAAGCCGCCAAAGTGCATGATTCGGATTGAGTGAGTTACTAAGAGCCGTGCGGCGAGCAACTGCTTCATCTGTATCCGCGTGCTTGCGCAGAACCTCGAAGCGTTGGGCATTCTCCAAGATCGTCGGATCGTTAAAGTTCTTGAAAAAAAACGGAAGTCCAAAATCATTGTCGACAAAGAAGACCAACACCGCATCAGGGCTAAACTTCAAGCCCACTTCTTCAAAATGCGCGACTTCTTGAAAAGTAGAATATCCTGGAACCCCAAAATTCAGCACCTCCACCCGTCGACCATCGGTCAGGCGTTTATTGAGCTCTGCTTCCATTCTACGACCGAAGGTTTCAGCTTCAGCCACGCCCCATCCAAACGCAAAAGAATCTCCTAGCAACGCGATGCGGTAGACATTTTCCGGTTTTGCAATAGTCGTTTCAGGGCCACGGATGCCATACGAGTTAGTGATAAGTCGCTGGCCCTGGAAGCGCACATCGAGGTTTGGTCGCAGGGTGTAAAGAATTACGTCAGAGTCATGCGGTTCTAATATCGAGCGTAGACTCACAGAGAATGTCGATTTCGTGTCTCTGCTATCTCGTTCGAGCATCGCCCGACGAAAGTCTTCGGGAGAGTCAAACTGCGCACCCTCCGGTACGTGATTGCCAATCAGTCCTGAACCGATAACAAGGTAGCCACCAATCAGCCCTAAGCCAATTCCGAAGATACTGCCAAAAAGCGCCAGCGCGACATTTTTGGATACTGCTGATTTGCTCATTGCGAAAAAGCAGCTAGATTTTCTTCGTTCTCGAAGTAAAAGACCCGGCCGGCGGAGTTTGCTCCAATCACTGCCGTCGCCTTATCAACCGATTGCTTGCTCACCGGATCAATCGCGGTCCGCGATTTCGGGTCTTTCGTCAGGCGCTCTTTGCACATCGCGCAACAACCGAAATAAGTCTTCCCTTCTACTTCAACTCGAATCTGATCTTTCGCAAACAAGGTATTGTTCACCATGCACACTTTCACCGGCTCAACTTTGGTAAGCTTGGTGTTAGCTCCCTCAAGAGCCGAAGCGACCGGCGTCAGCGCCACTAGCAGCCCGAGTAGAGCCAGCACATAAAGAACTGCCCAGCTTCCAGCAATCCTGCTACCAGAAGGTCTCGCAACCCGTTGAAATACTTTTACCATTTCGAAAAAGCTCCTATAAACGGCATTATGAAAATCTATGGTTGCACCATATTACTATAGCGATTCAGACGCATCAATGAGGTATAAATTTACTTATGTTTACTGCTCCTGACCACAAATACTTAATCTCGGAGGATCTCGATGATTTCACAGATCGCTTAGAGACTATTCCAAACGAATTGCCGAAGAAAAAGAAAAGTAAAGAGAAGCTTGAGGATCTCGTTGAGCAAATAGAAGATCTTCAGCAAATCTTGTATGCCGACAACCGATATTCGGTGCTTGCGGTGTTTCAGGCGCTTGATGCCGCAGGCAAAGACAGCACTATCCGCGGAGTTTTTCGCGGAGTAAACCCAGCGGGATGCCAGGTATTCTCGTTTAAACAACCCTCGGCCGAGGAACTCGACCACGATTTTCTTTGGCGTACCTCACGGTCCTTACCCGAGCGCGGAAGAATTGGCGTATTTAATCGGAGCTACTACGAAGAAGTTCTGGTCGTGAGAGTTCAGCAACACTTCTTGCAAACACAACGACTTCCGGAAGACCGTATCACAGATGCTATTTGGCAAGAGCGCTTTGAGTCGATTTGTGCCTTTGAAGAGCACCTCGCGCGAAACGGAACCATTATTCTTAAGTTCTGGTTGAATGTTTCGAAAGAAGAGCAGCTCCAACGATTTCTCTCTCGATTGGAAAATCCGGCGAAGCATTGGAAATTCTCCGAAGGAGATCTGAAAGTCCGCGAACGTTGGGACGAGTATATTGCCGCGTATCACGATGTGTTGCGAAACACCTCTCGCCCCTGGGCACCATGGTATGCAATACCAGCGGACGACAAATCATTCATGCGCGCAACTATCGCTGAGATCGTCGTAGACGCACTTTCCGCACTTCCAATCCGATACCCTGAAATCGATAAGGAGACCGAGAAACGTTTCGCCAAATTGGAAAAACTGCTCCGAGAAGAAGCGAATTAGTCGGTATCAGATTGAATTAGAATAAATATATTTCGTTAAGTAGACGAGCGCCGCACAACGACTTCTGCTCCTGGCATAACCAATACTATGTCAGCAGTAGGATTTGCAATTATCGCAGTACTTGCAAGTGCGTGCGTCAAAATTATCTATCGGTTCTCGATGAAGTCAGATGCTGGCGTCTGGAGCACCTTGGTCTACTACAACCTCGCCGGCGGCGCTGTCCTTTTACTATTTCTCCCAGCCCCCGACCTTCAACAAATAGATTCGACAATATTTCTTCTGCTCCTGCTCAACGGCGTTATCTGGGTTGCTGCCGGTTTACTCGACCTCTATGCATTTAAATATCTGTCTGCAACCGACAGCGACATCTTCGGTTCTGTTCGTATAGTGTTACTCGCACTTGCTGGAGTGCTGCTCTTTGGCGAGGGAATCTCTACCCTCGCTTTCATCGGTATCATCACTGTTCTTGGATCGATGTTTTTCAGTAAACCAACCGACGGAATACAATTTGGTCGCGGTGCATTCTATAGAATTGCCGCAACTTCTCTCGTCGCCGTAGCACTGATAATCGACAAGCATCTCGCAACCATGATCAACGTCGAAACAATTGCCATTCTTGGCTTCCTGATTCCCGGTGCCCTGTTCAGCCTCATTCGGTGCCAACACCTGAAGCAAATGACGCTGGAGATTCGCAAAAGTACCTGGGCCCCGCTTCTCGCGCCGCTACTCGGGGCGCTACGCTATTACTGTATAGTTCAAGCGTTTGCCGTAGGTGAACTGCTCACCACTACAATGATCCTGCAAAGCTGCGTCTTCTTTGTATTCGTGCTTGAATTGCTTTTCCTGCGAAACTGGTCAGGTATTGGCCGTCGAGGTGCTTGTAGCGCCTGCTGTGCTATTGGCGCAACCATGGCTTGCTTGTAGGTACCGCTCCCTCCCCACTTATTCTTCATGGTTTTACTGTTTTTTTATCTGCCAATTCTTGTGGATTTTGCGCGGCTGGTATACGAATTGTCTGCAGTGGAGTAATAACCGAAACCCATAGGCGGACAGATCAATGAATAAGCTAGTAAACC
>CBDUGV010000149.1:0-10455 GCA_965366815.1 uncultured Bdellovibrionales bacterium
GAGACGCCACCAATCGCATTGATGAAGGTGATCACGAGACCAGCAACCGCGTCTCCTTGTACCCACTTCATCGCACCATCCATCGAACCGAAGAACTGGGATTGTCGATCGAGCTCCGATCGCATTTCGGTCGCTTGTTCTTTCGTGATCGAGTCGTGTCGCAAATCGGAATCGATTGAAAGCTGTCGACCAGGCAAGGCATCCAAACTAAATCGCGCCGACACTTCAGCAACTCGCGCCGAACCCTTAGCGATAACAACGAAGTTCACGACGGCAATAACGATGAAAACAATTACCCCGACAACGAAATCTCCGCGGACCACAAACTGGCCAAAGGACCGAATTACCTCCCCGGCGGCGTCGAATCCTTGATCGCCCTGGAGGAGAATAAGTTTCGTAGAGGAGACATTTAGCGCCAGACGAAACAAAGTCGTGAGCACTAAGATGGCTGGAAACGCATACATCTGCGTGCTGCGGTCAATAAACAGACCTCGTAGCAGGAGCGTCAAGGCGATCAGGATATTCGTGACCAGCAGAAGGTCGAGAAGCCAGGTTGGCAGCTTGACCACGAATAATGCAACGATACAAAGGATAAATATCGCGAGAAGACCACCGCGCGAGGCGACACGTTCGAAAACGGAAGTTAGATTAAAACGAATAGAGCGCAGCATAGTCATCCAAGATTGCAGAAGATTCTACCCTCATTACAATGAACGAGTCATCCAAAAATGTCGATTGAGGGACGGAGGTTCTTGTGAGAATGCCAGCGATACTCTAGCCGCCAAAGGCGCTCAACAGGCGTACCAATAGACCAGCAAACAACAGCGCGAAGAAACCTGCAAATACCATTGCCAATGGACCGGTCGCTTTTACCGGCAAGGCAGTGATTTTACCCTCGATTAGCACTTGGCGCTGCACGCTCACAGCATCAGCTAGCTCCTGGAGCTGCTTAGAAACCTCACCACCATGCTTGGAGCACTGGGATAGGAACATAAAGGCGTGTTTTACCTCGGTCATTCCGTTGGCTTCACCTACTTCAGTCAAAGAATCCTCGAGATTTAGTCCTGACTTCATCAACTTCTCAACATGGACAAGCATTTCAGTGACTGGATTATGAGAATCACGCTCAGTGGCCATTTCAACGATATTCGACAAACAAGGACCCACATCGAGTGCACTACTCACACCAATTGCAACCTGTTCAATTACCAAGGGAAGAAAGTACATTACATCTTCTTCACGTTTGCGCACCTGGCGCTCAACCCAAGTAATCGGATAACTGTAGCCGATAAAGGCGCCAAGAATCAGCGCAAGTAAGACGAAAAGTGCATCTTGAAGCAAGAGGAACATTCCAAGCGGGAACAAGAGAATTGCTGCGGCAAAGGAGATAATTCTAAACTTGTTAAAGCGCTGTTTGTCTTGCGAGGTGTAGAAACCAGCACGAAACAATTTCGACTCGACACTATCTTCGTTCTTCTTCTTACTGTTCTTCTGAGTTCGACGCTTTATTTCGTCAACGTCGAGCTCGTAGGGATCTTCTTCAGCTCTCGCCAGTCGGCCACCTCTTTGTGCCGAACCTCCGGCAGCCATCAATCCACGAATCTCGCCTTGTCGGCTGTTCCCAGCCCCACCGAGCAATACGTAGGCTAAGGCACCGAAGCCTGCTACCCCGATAACGCTCGCGCAAATGATGACAATCTGCAGAATATCCATAACCCTCTACCGAAGAACCCTTAGATCTTTATGTTTGTTACTTTCTTCGACCAATAGAAACCAAATACGATCAACATCAGTCCACACTGGAATATCTTGTTACCCAATGGATGAGAAAATGCCGGAAATACGAGCTGTGGTGCTGTCCACATCAAATAGAGCATGAGCAAGCCCATGATGACGGCAATCATGTAAAGCGAAGAACGTTCCATTCCGACCGCAGCAACCGCTTGTTTACGGAATTGTTGACGCTTTCGCACTTGTCTCGCTAAACGTTCAAGCGTCTGTGACAATTGTCCACCAACTCGACGACTTAAGATCAAACTTTGTACAAACAGTTCTAACTCTGGGTGAGCGACTTCCTCCCCAAAGGCGCTGATCGCTTGGTCCTCCGTCAGTCCAAGTCGTAGCCGCTCGAGCAACAGATTGATTTCAGCTCGCACCAAAGAGTCATCATCAAGGCCCTTGCCTGCTGCTTCTAAGCCAGCAATCGGGCTCATACCTGTCTTAAGAAGACTGACATACGACAACAGCATTACAGGGTAATCTTGGTCGAACGCTTCAAACCGCTTATCCAAGGCACGATCGAGGAAAAGTCCAGGAATCAGTAGACCCATCACAGCAGCCATTATCTGAATGAAAATCGTCGCATAGAGATAGGCGGGTAAGAAAAACATCAATGAAAGAAACACTTGAAGGCCACGAAACTGAGTTTCACTAATCATCCACTTCGCATAGCGAAGCTTCTTTTCGAGACTCATCCGCGATGAGGCAACCGATTTCTTTCGGTTGATGTCACCTTCTTCAGCAGCGATCAAAGCCAATGAAGCAGCATCTCCTTCGATGACCTCCTCACCGCGGGCTGCGGCGGCTTGTCTCTGACGTTGCGCCAAGACGAGGTTTCGTAGATTGCTACTAACCTGAGCCTGATGACGCATGCTTGATGAATCAGACGATCCTCGCGCTGAAAGCAGAACAAATACCAATCCTGCCGCGAGAACCACAATTAGAAGAACAATGAGGCCAACAATAGCTGACATAACACGTAACCGCTCTACGTTAACAAAAACCTACTAGGCGAGAACCCTTCTCTCGCTTAGCTTCCAGTCGCCTCTTGCGTTGATGGCACATTCGTTCCAGTGTTAAAGCCGAGGAACTTCGGTGCATCACCAAGATAAATTCCGTTTTGCTCAAGCACTTCTTCGTGGAAGCTCGAATACGAAAGAACTTCCCACTGTGGAGTCTCCCCTTCCCGAACCAACTTGAACATCGGACGAATCTGAATTTGTCCTTCGACAAAGTGACCAACTTCAATCACTTCAGCCATTCGAACCTTACCAGAAGCTTTTTCTCGGCAGTTCCAAATCACCACATCCACGGCGAGTGCAATCTGCTGTCGAATAATATCGTTTGCCACACCACGCTGAGCTCGTCCGAGCAAACTTTCGAGACGAGTAAGTGTCTCTCGAGCATTTCGAGCGTGAATCGTTGACATACCACTGTGACCAGTCTGTGCAGCTTCTAAGAATGCTTCGGCGGCTTCTGGCGTCCGCATCTCACCTAAGATTACGCGAGTTGGGCATAATCGCAGGGTCGTCTTAATGTGTTCTTGAAGCGTAACTTCACCCACCCCTTCCGTGTTCGCAGTTCGAGACACGAGACTACGATAGTACGGGTGTTGGTAGTTAAGTTCTGGAGTATCTTCTACTCCAATCACCGATTCATCTGGACGAAACTGTGTACCAAGACAGCGCATGAGCGTCGTCTTCCCTGTTCCGGTTTCTCCGGCGACCATAAACGTGTGCTCAACTGTGCGAGTAAGCGCAGCGAGATAGTTTACAATGAGCGGTGGAGCTACCTGAAATGACACGAGACTCTCAAGAGTTGCTTCTTGCACACGTGGGATACGAATCGTAAAGAAGGGTCCACGCTGTCCACATACACTTTCGTGAACCGCACAAAGACGCTTTCCGTCTGGAAACGAAGCATCAACGGTATGCTGCTGCGTCGACAAACTCTTACCAAGGCGAAAAAGCACCCGGTCGATAAAAGTCTTGTAGGCTTCCTGACTCGGCCAATGAAGTCCTGTCGTTTCACTCATTTTACCACGTTGTAGAACCACCGTTTGGTGATCGTAGCAGTGAACGTCAGTTACTTCCTGGTTATCAATAAGTGGCTGTAATACTCCCCAACCAAGTAGGTCTCGCTTCAAGTGAACGATAATGTCAGCACGAGCGATATCATCGATCTGCAACTTACGAGAGGCACATACCGCATCAACCGCAGTTGCTATCTGATCCTCCGATATCTGCTTACGACTTTCCTCATCTCCGTCTTGGTTGTTGCCAAGCTCTCGACGCGCTTCTCGCAAAACTGCGTTCGCAACTGCCGAAAGAGAGGTGCGGTGCAAGTCAGTTCCCCGATGCGCGGTAGCGCCAGGATCTGCTCCAACCGTCGGATATTGACCAGTATCTCGAGTTGAGAACAGGTCAAATAAATCGTTGTGTTCGGTATCCTTTTCGTTATCGCTCATGCAAAGAACCTATGTGTCTTTTCGTTTGTCCCCTAAAGCTAGCAAGATTACCTGCGACGCCTCACAACTCTCCGAGAGGCATCGCTCTTAAGTCTTACTGCTCGTCAAATCCAGCATCCCGGACCCAACGTCCGTTTCTCAGAACATAGCGAATCTGGCGACCACTTCTTGGGTCAACGGTATACATTTCACCGTCATTTGCCTCTTCACCTGGCTCCTGAGTAGCTGGACGCCCAATCAAATCGTTGATGGTGATTGAATCCGGCTCTCCTGCAGAAGCGCCTGGCTCCTGGTCACCGACAAGTGACAAGCTCAATGCTCCGAGCGTGCGTGCCAATTCAATCTTCTTCGCGTCCTTCTCAGTTACCAACAGCGTTACCGGAGCACCCGCTCCAATTGCTGAGTTCTGCTGGCTCGCTTGTGTTACACCAGCAACTGAGAGCACTTTTACGAAGCGCACGATGGTAGCAACCTTTGACCGTCCGTCTTGGGCATAGCTCCACAATACGTCAACTCGACTATTTGGTTTCGCAAATCCTTCAACCCCTGACCGCGCATCGACCATGATGGTTACCGCACGATACCCTGGTGGAATGCGGAACGTATTGACAGGACGTTGGTCCGTCAGGTCGTCCATCACCAAAGGAATGTTGGGATTAATAACTCGTTTCGTATATTTTCCGATGACCGAATCAAGGTCGGTTGCATGGACAACAGCCATCGGCTTCTTGTCTGCATCCATCGGTTGATTAACGAACATGTGACCTTCGATGCGAGTGCCTTCTTCGATGCGAGTTGCCGCAACTAAGACATCCACCGTTTGAGTCGGCGCTAGAGCATTGGCAGGGTTTGTTGTCGCTGCGATCGCCGCATCTGGATTCTCGCCTGTCTGGTACAGCATTATGATCACGAAAGCGAGGATCAGTACGATGGTCAAGAGACACCCCACTGCCCAGAGCATTTTCGTCTTGTAAGTCTGTGCCGGACTTACTGCTCCAAAACGCGTGGCCATAGCAAAATACTCCAATCAAAACCAGCTCGCACTCGCCGTGCCACCCTCGGTACCGGGTATTGGCGAATTACTTGCTAAATTATCAAACCAATAAACACTTACCGCTAATCGCGATTAGTTTCGTACCGCTTCTATCAGAGCAATCTGTTCTTTAGATGCTCTAAGAATAAACAAATCATTATGATTTCGTACCACTCACTGCCTCCGCCAAAACGAAAGCGCTCACCTGTAAAGGTCGGCACAAGGCGCCGCCTTACTTGAGCAATTTCTATTGGGAAGACTATTATTTTAGGCTGTTACACAGGCCTCTGAGCATGAGCTGACAAACAACATACTGTAATTTCGCACTAATTCGAACAGCTATTCTGCCTCAAATCCCCCCTGATTTAAGGCAGAAACTGTGGCTAACTCGCTTTTCCAAGCTCTCGTGAAGGGGCAAACGACTAACACACAAAAATAATTCTAACATAAATTTACTAGATTGTTACAAAGAAAATTTTTCGCCGTGAGAGTGCCAGGCTCCTCAGATTGTCGTACTCCGCCCCACGACGAACCGAAGTGCCAGGCTCCTCAGATTGTCGTACCCCGCCCCACGACGAACCGAAGTGCCAGGCTCCCTGCGGAGATGCTATCGGCGATGACTACTATTGCTTAATAGTTACGAGAAGGGCGATTGACGACTATCGAAGCAAACACGGAATTACCGATACGCTCATTCGTATCGACACACACGGCGCGTATTGGAAAAAAGTTAGCACCAAACTTTAGCTTCGCCCTAGAATTGCACAGTTTGTATCGGCATAGACTTCTCGCCATGGCGCTCCAAAGTCCTGCACCTTTGCCGACTGTCCACGATGTCCGCGCCAGAGCAGTATGTAGTCGGGGTTGATCGCAGCTAAGCTCTCGCCATGCTTGGGGTGTGATGGATCTAAGGCAGCCAAACCTTCCTCGATCGTTGAGTCCGGATACACTTCTTCATAGCGACCATCGATTGCTACTCGAAACTCGGGATAGCCGACCCATAGTACATAGCTCGCTTGATTAAAAGGTGCGAGCATCCGGCCACTCCTTCCCTCCTTCTTAAGCCAATCCATAGCCGCAACCGGATATGAGCTGTAATCCAGTTTCTGTCCCGGTAAGGCATAGGCGAGCTTTCCAGCAAGCACCACCCCCCAGAGCACTGCAGCAACGGTGAGCACTCGAAACGCCCCGGTCAGAGCCTCAGGCCTAAACAAATGCTTAAAGCGCTCTGGTGGACGAAGTGCAGCTGAAAAATAGTCGACGCCATACACCGCAGCAGTTACATAAAACAATGGAACTAAGCGTTGGTGTCGCAAGCCATAAAACAATGTTACCGCAAGAAACAACAGCACCTCCCAAGAGAGGAGCTGTTTTTGGCGGATCATCCCAAGCAGTAAAATCGCCAACACGACAAGCACGGTGACATGACCGCTTTGAAAAAACTCGGCCGAAAACAGCGGCACGGGCGCCCACTCTACTATAAGGGCACGGTCTTTCGTTACGGCCTGAAAGATAAATTCGAGGTATCCAAGCCCATAGGGATTGACCATCGGTGCTAAACAAGAGGCAATTGCACTGAGCAGAACTTCTCGCACAGGAACCACAGACTCCCCCCTCCAGGCATCGAACAACGACAGTGCGGTAAAGATTCCAAACAGCCCGAGGCCAACGACAAAACCGCCGTGCGAATTTGCCCAAATCACAAACGCCAGTGGTGGAATAAAGGCAAGGCACCAGCCGCGCTTACCCTGTCGCCATTGCGAGAAAACCCAATACAACACAGCCAATAAGGCAAAGGTAAACACTCGCGCCCGCACAACTTTTATCCAGACACCGAGCGATGGAATTAGCAACAAGAAGAGCCAGGCAATTCGGACAAATCGAGTTATTTCACTATCTTCAGCACTCGAGCGTTGGGCGCTGTACAACAGAAAACCGGTTGCCGCCAAAAACAGCAGATTGCAGACAAGCAAGCCAACATCCCCACCAACTAGATTCGCGTAGTAAAAAAGCAGTCCTGACAACCACTCGTGGTCAAACCAAATTGGTTTGGTCAGCGTGAATGCAAACGGGTCTTGAAGTGGCACCGTCCCCGATCGATGAATCAGCTGACCAACGGCCATACGAGCGAATAAATCGTTATCGGCAAAACGGGTGTCTAGTATGGCTTTCGCTAACCAGACGAAGGCGGGGAGCAAAAGGAAGGGTGTTTTCCAACTGAGCATAGCCGTACATACAAAAACGCCGCCAAGATAATCCAGGCGGCGTCTCTGATTTTAAACACCCTGAGCCCGAAGGCCCAGGATATTCGTTGAACCAACGCTTAGTTATTAACGTTGCTCATTTCCTGACCAACACGGCTAAAAGTCGTGCTAGCTTGACGTCCGAGGAACGTGATAGCTGCAATTGCTACTACAGCAATCAAAGCGGCAAGCAATGCATACTCGAGCATAGATGCCCCTTTCTCTGATTCTTCAACTTCATTTCGTATGATTTTAATCTCTTTTTCCATTTTGTCCTCTCCGAATTGGTTAACCAAGAGTCGCCAAAGTCAATCTAGAAACCACCTACTTCTCAGCTGAGCTCATGTAAGTGGTTAATAATACAACACGTCTAATGTTACTTCCACAAGAAAATCTTCAAATTCCTTGTCCTCTTATTTGATTCCTTAAAACCAATAAGGACGCGAAAAAAGAGAAATTTTCCTGATTTTTCTGTAGCAACCCGCTACAGCTCAGGCTTATACGATGCACGTTCCGTGCCAACGCTATTTTTGGATTAATCTGGCTCGGGAACCGATTCTTCAGGTACCACTGGTTGCCCGTCATCACGAGAGGCGCCGGGTAGTAATCTCTCCCACCAGTTGCCGCCTTTCTTGCTCTCGCCAGGGATTTCGCCAAGTTCTATCAAGCCGAGTTCTGCAGCCACTTGCTCGAGCGTTGCCCGCGTAGCTTTTTGACCCATGCTGTAGAGGGTACGTCCACTACCCGGCCAAAGCGATGCTTTGGGATCAACCGGCACTGGCGGCAAACGCCAAGGACGGGGTCCGAGATGGTGAACCGGCTCAAGTTCAGCCTCAATTTGAGGTACTGCAAGCAAAGAGCCGCTGTAACCGTTTACGACAAAGCTGATTCGGTCGTTCGCTACAACCAAGGCTTTTACGTAACTCAAGAATAAATCGAGTGCAGTCAGACCAAGCACTGTGTCATCGATGACGACCAATACTTCATCGGCTAATCGCATGAGGGCCCCAGTTGCAGGTCCAATCCGACCACCTGTATCGATGATCACGACATCATGCATCACGCGAGCTAGTTCGAGCACACGCTGACAAATAGTCATTCCATCGGTATGGCACACGAGGTCCATTGCTTCCGCCATGCTATCGGGCGGCATAAGAACTGATACATCCTGACTCACTGGAATCAATGCATCACAAATACTGTCTCGAGTAATTTCTCGCCCACCGTTAACCCAGCTGCTGACTACCTTTGCCTCAGCGCCGTTTACGGTCAAAGAACGACATAAGTCACGGGTCTCAACGTCTAAATCCCACAATAGGGTCCGGCGTTTGTAGACACTGCACACTTCAGCCAAAGCGGCTGTTATACTAGTGGCACCAGTGCCACCCTTGGCGTGTGTTACGAGAACAATCTTTGCTTCACGAACCCGGCCTTCACGACGGAACTCCGAGTATATCGCAACAAGCTCTTGTAGAAGATCTAAAGGAGAGGAATTATCTGGTAGGACCTTGCGGACCCCAGCTGCATGAGCAGAACGAAATGCACCGCCCGAGTACGCCTGTTCCGTCACATACATTACTATATGTAACCATGGCATCTGCGTAAGTGCCGAGCGAGCAATTAAAGCGGCATCATCACCAAGCCCAGAACCCAAGATGATGACATCAGCCTCTTGAATCTGTGTTTGGTAATCCTTGTCGAGTACAAGCTTGACCCGAAGGTCGAGCATTTCGACATCGCTTTGATTGAACGCTTCAATACGACGTGCGCAAAGCGCTTGGCCTTCCGCTGTCTTATCAATGATCAAAAGCCTCATAGGTACCGGCCTTCGTCTACCCGTTAGTTGTTAGCCTACTGACTTCCTTTTCCACCACCAGGGAAGTCACGTTCGGTGAAAATCCTTTATGCTTATAGGTAATCGGTTGGCTCCGAATAAAACTTCAGGTCCGAATTAACAACCAACAACACTTAATCCAAAAAGGCCCTAAACTTGTAACCGCATAATTAAGATGGTGCTAATCGAGAAATGTCGCGGAAAATAAACAAATCAGCGAAAAATAAGCTAACAACCTGCTTATTTACTCAGTAATTCAATTTATAAGTGTGATTGTAGCACGTTAGGAGGGCATTATTCTTCAAATAATACTTGTTCTTGCGGCACTCCGAAGAAATCCGGGGAAAATTGCTTCAATAAGAAGAGTCCAACACCGAAGCCAATCAAGAAAATGGCCAACCACGAGAGTACGGTCTTACCGAGACTTTGCTCCTGCGGTGGATACATTTCATGAGAAAGCTCCATGATTCTTTCCGTAGAAAGACTGTTGCTGGAGACAGCGACTCCAACGCCCTCAATCCGCGGACCTGTTCCGGAGCCACTTTGTCCGCGATCGCGATCGAGAATTGGTCCGCTCGATGCAGATTGTAATACTGGAAAATCGTCTAATTCCTCTGCTGCCGATTCACGAACTCGGTTCATGGTGTTTGCACTAAGCTCAAGCGTGCCGCTTTGCTCACCCTTGGCAATTGGCACAGACTGACGTCCAGCCGCACCCAAACCACCGGCTGCAGCCATGCCGCCCCCTGAAGCTCCTAAGCTGACAGCAACGCCACCTCCGCCGGCACCGCCAGCCCCTGGTGCGTAACTATCCTCACGAATAGCATCGATCTTCTCATTAAAAGATCCCGAGCCAGTTACACCAGCTTCTCCGCCAGCTTCCTTCGGCGCGCGCATTGCATTTTTGAGTTCGTTGAGATCTTCCCATATCTCCTGAGCTGACTGGTAACGCTCTTCTGGCTCGCGCTTCATCGCTCGAAGAATGATGTTGCTGATGGCAACGGGGCAATCAGGTCGCAAATGATGAGGCGGTTCAGGATCGGAGCGAAGTCGCATCGTCATAGTCTCGATAACGCTTTTACCCTTATACGGTGCCTCG
>CBDUGV010000150.1:0-10452 GCA_965366815.1 uncultured Bdellovibrionales bacterium
TCGATCGCGCTGTTTTATGGATCTTTGTCGCCTCGGGTATAGCCAATTCGAAATATTCTTTTCCTTGTCTGGCTCACTTGGTGAAAACGGACCAGAGTTTATCGAAGCCTTGCGAGCATCGGATCGAGTTTCCTTTTTCGGAGAACTCGGTGGGGATTATCAGTATGGGGTAAACATTTGCGCCAAGAATCTTCGCGAAGTCTCGGATTTCTTTGATCAGCTCTCGGAGAGATATGGCGAGATATTTCTTGAAAAGGCGATAGCAGCACGCATGGCATTGTTCTTTTTTGGGAATAAGTATTTAGCCAATGAGCCGCGTAAAGTTGAATTCCTCCATTATCGAGCTCGCAAGGAAACGGTGGAGATCGATGAGATAGATCAATCAATACTGTATGCCCTCTCAAATACGGACTTCCCCTCGCGGCGACAACTTGCTCGAGAGCTGGAGATGCCACTCTCGACACTTGAGTATCGGATAAAGCGATTGGAGGAGCGTAAGGTAATCGTTGGGTATTATAACCATTTCGACCCTAGTAAGATCGGTATGCAGTCTTATTTACTGCTGGTCTGCGTAAAAGGAATCAGTCGAGCCCTAAAAGATTCTTTCTTCGAGTTTTGTAAATCTCACCCGAACATTGTGGTGCTGATTCATTGTTTGGGAAACTGGGATTTCGAGATTGTCGTAGATGTTGCCGATTCGAATGGCATCATCGCGGTAACGCACCAAGTTCGCGAAGAACTCGGGGTGGCGCTACATTTCGTCAAAGTACTGCCCTTTTTTAGCTACCTAAAAGTAGCAGAGTATCCTTTCCAACCGGAAGAATCTCAGGCGCAGCGTGCGCCGCGCATTGCTAACTCCTAGCTGCGCTATTTCGAATGCCGTATTCGGCTGCTTGAAAACGGTGACGAGCAACAAGAGTTATCCATCAGCCGCCAGCCCGGAATAAAGGGGCTGTAAACGATCAAATTCCGAGCTTCACCTTACGGGCGATTGTCGAAACAACTTCTGCAAACTGTCGCGGCGGGAGGTCATGCATCTCGCCAGCGTCGTTGCAAAGAAGTTCTTTCATGACCGCAGTTGCCTGAAGGGAAAGTTCGTCAGGCGCGGGGGTGTCGAACGAGACGTAGTCAGCGGCGGTGGCCAGAGCCAAGGTCGCTTCGCTGGCTTCCGGAAAAAGAATATCCGTCAGCACACGACAACCGTTCAGATACCTGTCCGACTCCTCGTCCGGCACTGAAAAGCGTGTAGTAAAAAATACGGGATCATGCCCAGCGGCGCGCATTGCGTTAAACAGGGCGTTCGCATTTTTGTCGTCGTAGGCGACCAAATCGAACCGCAAGACATCGATGAACAGGACGGTTCTCGTTCCTGTCCAAAGCGTTGGGTTCACGTCGCGATAGTCGTTGTGCCGACTCACAATAATTTGTGGTGAGTCGAGTTCCGCTGCAAAAGCCGCGGCGAGCAACGCAAGTGCAGGAGATCGTCGAGTGACGATCGTACAGGCCTGGAGAGCTACTGAAGTGTCATCCATACAATGAGATCCGAAAGTTAAGTGAAGAAAAGAAGAAACTGAACCGAGAGGCCAGCGCAGCAATGAAGGCATCTTGATGCGCTGGTCTAGCGATTCAGCTGCTTCGATCGGATCTTTCGAGTGAAGCTAGTACAACCTCTAAAAAACATTTCTCTTGTTGTCCGTCGAGGCTACGCAGCGCAGCATCGACGGTCTAACTGAGATATCTACCCATATAGTTAATGATAAAAGTTGGGGCTAAATAGCAGATCACAGCCTCAGAGGTCAAGTTCTCTGAGACTGTGATTGCAGAAGGGATTTTCTAAATTTCTGGGGTGTTAAGCGATCTAGGGATTGAGCTTAATCGTCAGACTTGCCCCTACAAATGCGCTGTCGAGGTCGAGGTCTTCGCCGCGAGCATCGGCTTCTCCCCAGAGATAGCCACCACCAGCAGAGACTGCGAATCGCTCAGTTACCGCTTGTTCAAGCCGAGCACCCACATGCCAACCGACATCAGTATCGCTTCCATCGCCACGGATTACCAATAGGTCTGGTCCTCCGCCTACTAGGATATCAGTGCCGGGGAGGACGGGAATGACACCCTCCAGAGAAAGTGGAAACCGCAGGAAATTAAAATCTGGCTCATCGCCGAAAAACTGAGATTCCGGGGTGAAACGAAATTGCTGAGCATCTCGAATTCTCGTGCCCTCAATTCCCACTCGTAGGTTGAGCGGAACTTCGGTTGAGCGAGTATCTAGGTAGAGTGCCGGAGCAAACTCAGTGTCCTGGCAATCAAAGAAGAACACGTTAAAGCCTGGCGTTAGGCCGAACAGTAGCTTCGCTTCCTCTACGGGGGCTGGCGCAGGGGCCGGAGCAGCTGGAGGCGCAACAACTGGAGCAGGTGCAATCTTCTCTGTTTCTAGGGGAGGAGGGGGAGCAACTGGTGGAGCAACTGGTTTGGGATCTTCCCAGCACGGTTCGCCCGGTGCACAACCGTCGGCGAAAGAGTTGGATAGGCCAAGAAAGAGCGAAGACATCGCCATGAGCGAAGTCGACAATACTCCAACAACGATAAGTCCTAGAAAATGAGATCTCTTAGACAGCATAACAATAATCCTTAAAATAAGAGCTAGATCACGTGTGTGAATTTCGTGAACTATAATACTACCAGGGGTTAGTGGCAAATACCGAGAGCTCAGGAATAAAACCGCGCTCATCCATCTCTAAAGCCGCTCTAATTGTATGCGCAATTTCCTGAGCGCGCAGCTTGTTGGCTTGCTCGTCGCGCTCAGTTCCATCTTCGGAGCCAAAGGCCGTGGTGACCTCGCTCGGACATATAGTCGTAACACGGACGTTATGAGGTCGAAGCTCGGCTCTCCAGCACTCAGAGAGCCCCCTGAGGGCAAATTTCGTCGAAGAGTATATCGAACCCTTGGCATAACCTTTCTGTGCTGCAGTAGAGGCGATATTAATTATATTCCCAGAATTTTGCTCAATAAATAGCTTGGCAGCTTCCTTAGCCATCAGGGTTGCACCGAGCACATTGATCTTCCAAACCTCGGTCATTTTCTCCGGATCAATGTCGCATAAAGCCTGCCAACCGCCGACGGCGGCATTGTTTACCAGAACGTCGAGACTAGAGAATTGTTCGAGGAACTCGGCATAGGTGCGTTCGACATCTGAGGCCTCTGCAACATCGGCTTGGATCGCAAACACGCCAAGTTCGTCTGCGGTGGCTTGCAGCCGGTCTTTCGAACGACCGGTGATTGCAACTTTCGCTCCCGCTTCTGCGAGCAATGCTGCGGTAGCCTTTCCAATACCGAGACTGCCACCGGTGATGAGAACTTTCTTGTCTTTCAAATCCATCGCAACCTATGCCGTAATACTCTGTGTCGATTACAAATGCTGGTCAAAGGCGCTCGTAAGCTTTTCTGCTATTTCTTCTGCCGAGAAGCCTTCGATGTCGTGTCGATGAATCATATGCACCACTTGACCATCTTTAAGTAAGGCCATCGCAGGAGAAGACGGTGGGAGTCCGACAAAATACGAGCGAGCCCGATCTGTGGCTTCCTTGTCTTGACCGGCAAATACCGTAGTAACTTTTTCGGGGAGTTTGCTGTGTTTTAGCGCAAGAGCCACGCTCGGGCGAGCAGCCCCGGCCGCACATCCGCAGACACTATTTACAATAACTAAAACCGAGCTACTGTCCTTAATCACTTCATCAACCGCTTCTGGAGTGCGAAGTTCGACTACTCCAAGGTTGGTCAGTTCTTCACGCATTGGTTGAACGAGAGCTGGATCGTACATATTTCCTGTTTCTCCTATTGATTCCTGATCAGAGCTCGAGACAATATCATGCGGTTTAGAGCCATTGCAACGTGTAAGGAAGGCTAGCTGTGCCCCTCGACCTTTGTTACAAATAATTCTCACCTACAGCCTAGAAACATCTCGATGAGTGCAATAATTCAAGCAAAAAGCCTTTGTAAGCAATACCGGACCTATGATCGGCGCGAGGGGGTCCTCGGCAGTCTCAAGGACTTGGTAAAGAGAGAATATCGCTGGATTGCTGCGGTTGATGACATTTCGCTCGAAGTGGAGGAGGGAGAGATTCTCGGTTACATCGGGCCCAATGGGGCAGGGAAGTCAACCAGCATCAAAATGCTTACCGGTATTCTGAAGCCGAGCAGCGGAGAAATCTCTGTCTGGGGCTATCATCCATTTCGAGATCGCAAGGCGTATACCAAACATATCGGGGTGGTGTTTGGACAACGCACTCAGCTTTGGTGGGATATTGCGGTGCGTGAGTCATTTAAGCTGTTGGCCAAGATTTACGAAGTAAGCGATAGCGACTATCAGGAGCGAATTGCTCGACTGACCGATATTCTCGGATTAGAGGAATTGCTGCGCACTCCAGTTCGCAAGCTATCACTTGGGCAGCGTATGCGCTGCGATTTAGCTGCAAGTTTGATCCACAATCCCAAGGTCCTATTCCTTGATGAGCCGACGATTGGTCTTGATGCCGTAGCCAAAGAAGGCATTCGAAAATTTTTGCGACAAGTAAATAAAGAATTTGGAACCACCATTTTGTTGACCACCCATGATTTGCGCGAGATTGAGAGCTTTGCCAGCGAATCTTGGTGCTCGATAAGGGTAAGATCATCTACGACGGTGGCATCGTTGGGATTAAGAACATGCCGGGACTCTCCCGAAAAGTGGTAATTGATTTTTCACAGTCGGTCACACAACCGGAAGTCGAGGCAATTAGTGGTGCTGGCGTTGTCGTCAAATGTGAAACAGATCGGCGAGTGAGTCTCTCAGTGGACCGGCAACTCTCTACCCCTGCTGAAGTAGTGAAACGGGTTCTCACTGCGTTGCCAGTAGCGGACTTAACGGTAACGGAGCCAGATATCGAAGAGGTAGTCATGAAGATTTATCGAGATGGAGCACCGCTCGCGTGAGTTTTCAATCTCGAGTTTCTGTCTATCAAACCTTTGTGCGGACAGCTTTTCTAAAAATGCTGGCCTATAGACTCCGGTATTATACCGGGATCTTGACCTATCTCATTTTAGTTTCAGTCAATTACTTTATCTGGAAAGCGATTTTTACCGGAACTGAAGCTGGTGCGAAGATAAATGGCTTCACGCTCAGTGAAATGGTGACCTACGTTACTATGGGATGGATAGCGCGCAGTCTCTACTATTCGACGATTGACGTCGAAATAAACGAGCTGGTGCGCACTGGGGAGATTCGCGCTTACTTGCTTCGGCCAGTTAACTTTCATCTGATGATGATTTCTCAAGCGAGTGGAGAGTCGATATTTCGCTTGTTGTTCTTTACTTGGCCGATTGCCATCGTGCTTTTTTTCCTCTTCCCGATTAGCCCTCCCGCAACCATTCTCGATGGGGGCCTCTTTCTCGTAGCGACCATGCTCAGTTTCTTCGTCTTTGCTGAATTTAACTTCATCGTCGGGCTTTTGGCGTTTTCATTGAAATCAATCGATGGAGTGATGCGCGCGAAATATTTTCTCATTCAATTGCTTTCAGGCTTGATTCTTCCGCTGACGTTCTTTCCAGAATATCTTCAGCCCGTGCTGAATGCGCTTCCGTTTCGTGCTATCGCTTCTATTCCACTGCAATTCTACCTTGGGAAGATTCCACCGGCCGAAATGCTGAGCACGATTCTGTTCCCAGTTGTTTGGGTAATTGCTCTCATTGTCGTATCGCAATTGCTTTGGCGCAGGGCCGTACGACAACTCACAGTGCAGGGTGGATGATGGTTTTTCATTCTTCGGCCGTGTATCTCGAGTACTTTAAGCAATTTCTTAAATCTCGCCTTGAGTACAAGGGAGACTTTATTGCGTCTATCTCATCGAGTATCTTGAGTACGGCGGCGGCTCTACTATTTATCGTATTCTTGATAGATGGAACTTCGGTGCCGAGCCTGCAGGGCTGGACCCGTGAGGAGGTGCTTTTCATCTATGGGTATTCGATGCTCTCGATGGCGATCTTTGATTTGTTTTCCTCTAATCTCTACCGCTTTGGCGACAAGTATATAATCGATGGTCAATTTGATCGGGTGCTGTTACGGCCTCTTAACAGTTTGTTTCAAGTCTTGTTTGAGTCATTTAATTTCGAGAGTGTTGGACGATTCACCGTCGCGGTACTATTGATCATCTACACTGCTTCGGCACTTTCGCTGCAGTTCGCCTTCATTGACTATGTTTGGCTTTTGTTCAGTGCCCTGTGTGGCGGAATAATTTTGATAGCGGTATTTGTCTTTCTCTCGTCGCTGTCATTTCACTTCGAAGATAGAATGGGTATCGGTGCTCCGGTGTTTAGTCTGATACACTTTAGTCGCTATCCATTGCCCATTTTTAACGATGTCATTCAATTTGTCTTGCGCTGGGTAGTGCCTTTTGCCTTTGTTGCCTTCTATCCAGCAACCCATTTCCTCGGGCGAGCCGGATTTGAGTTCTTCTGCTATTTTACGCCGGTCATGTCCGCTCTCGCGACCTTCGTTGCTGCCGTGAGCTGGAAATTTGGAGTGAGTCGCTATACTTCTGTCGGGAACTGAGGGACAGTGCTTTTCTGGTGCTTCTTAGCGGTTTTCCGAGCTATCTCTAAAAGCCACTTGCGTGAAACAGCGCAATCCACTACCAACTATCTATGCCTTCTCTACGAGTCTCCTTCTACGGTGCGTCTGGAACAGTAACCGGCTCCAAGTTTCTGGTTGAAACCGACAAGCATAAACTGCTTGTCGATTGCGGTCTGTTCCAAGGGCGCAAGAAACTGCGAAAACTGAATTGGCATGAGCCGATATTTGATCCGAAGAGTCTCTCGGCGATTGTGCTTACTCATGCACACATCGATCATACGGGCTATTTGCCGAGGGTGGTCAAGCGAGGTTTTACTGGCCCTATATATTGTACACCAGCCACGGCCCGCTTGTTGCAATTGTTATTGCCAGACAGCGCGCACCTGCAGGAAGAAGAAGCTCGCTTTGCGGCGAAACATAGCACGAGCCAGCATCGACCGCCGCAACCATTGTATACCAAAGAGGACGCACAAAAGGCGCTTTCCTTATTAAAAGTCTTTGAGCGAGATCAGCGAGTTGAGTTACTACCTGGCTTGATGGTTGAGGCGCGCTGTGCGGGTCATATTCTAGGCTCTTGTTCGCTGGGAATCGAGGCCCACGGGAAACGAATACTGTTCTCTGGAGACGTGGGGCGCTTTGACGCGCCACTATTGCCAGATCCAGCTCCTACTGATCTTGGTGATTTGTTGGTCTGTGAGTCGACCTATGGCGATCGCTTCCATGCGGATGCCGATGTCAAGGCGCAACTAGCAGCGGTAGTTCATCGAGCTGTGGAGCGACGTGGCCCGCTGTTGATTCCGTCTTTTGCAGTGGGACGAACTCAAAACTTACTCTATTTTCTCGGTGAGCTTGAGCGGGAAGGGAAGATTCCGCATCTTCCGGTGTACGTTGATAGCCCAATGGCAGTCGACGCCACTGGAATTTATCGCGAGTTTCGACATGATTTTGATGAAGACGCATCGAAGATAATTGCCGAAGGGGAAGCGCCGTTGCTCACCTCAAGTACTACTTTTTGTCGAAAGGTTGAGGACTCTAAGAAACTCAACCACATTCGTGGAACTGGGATAATTATCTCAGCAAGTGGCATGGTGACCGGTGGGCGTATCTTGCATCATATGCGTAACTGGCTCAGCAAAGATCAGGCCACGGTGCTTTTTGTTGGATTTCAGGCGAATGGAACCCGCGGTCGTCTAATTCAATCAGGGGTGAAAGAGATTAAGATTTTCGGACAGTATATACCCGTGCGAGCTGAGGTCGAAAGCATCTCGGGCCTTTCTGCGCATGGCGATCGAGGTGAATTGCTTCGCTGGCTCGCCTCGTGTTCGGGGACGCCTTCCCAGGTGCGGATCGTTCACGGCGAACCTGAACCCGCGCGTGCCTTCGCTGAAGGAGTTCAAGAGAAATTTGGCTGGAAAGCCCAGCCTGCGGAATACAAAGAGACCGTAGAGATCTAGGGCTCTACCCTAGGACAGTTCGATAGTATTTTTCGTATTGGTCAATTACTGTAGCTTCATTGAAATCTTCTGCGGCACGGCGTCGGGCATTCACCGAAAAACGCTGCTGAAGTTTGGGGTCCTTCAACAGCTTCAAACAATCTTTTGCCATAGAATCAATGTCTCCAACTGCTGAGAGCAATCCCGTCTCTTCGTGAGAGACTACTTCCGGAAGTCCATGAATATCGGTTGCAATAACAGGCACTCCACAGGCCATTGCTTCAAGTGCCGCAAGGCCAAAGCTCTCGCTTTCACTCGGCAAGAGGAAAAGATCCGAGTGCTGCAATACTTCGACAAAGCTATCCTGTTTTCCGAGAAAGCAGACCTGATTTTGTAGATCGAGTTGGCGGACCAATAGCTCAACTGCTGAGCGTTCTGGCCCGTCGCCAATCAATACGAGATGGGCTCGGATTTCCTTGCGCACTTTATCAAATACCTTCACAACGTCTTGCACGCGCTTTACCGGGCGAAAATTCGAAACATGTGAAAGCACTTTGGTGTTCGTTTCTATCGGGCATGCGCCGATCAGGGCCTTGATTGGATTCTTCTCACTCGGGTCGATTGGTGAAAACAATTCGGTGTCGACGAAATTCGGAATAATCTCGATCGGAGTTCTCGTCGAGAGGTTGAGCTTATCGTAGGTGGCGCTTTTCAAATATTGAGAGGGAGCCGTCACACCATCACTTTCGAATATAGAGAATCGAGTAATCGGTAGATAACTTCGTTCATTTCCAACTAGTGTTATATCCGTCCCATGTAGGGTAGTGATAATCTTTGGAGCAAGTTCTCCGAGCACTTGTTTTGCGAGATACGCACTGGTCGCATGAGGGACAGCGTAGTGTACATGCAAGAGATCGAGTTTCTCATAGGTGGTTACTTCGACCATTTTAGAAGCAAGACTTAGTGAGTAGGGTGGATACGTAAAGAGTGGATAGTCTCGGACTTCAACTTCATGGAAGAAAATGTTCTCCATGAATCGGTCCAGTCGACGGGGAACATCAGAGCAAATGAAATGCACTCTGTGCCCGCGCTGCGCCATCGCCTTACCAATTTCTGTGGCAATCACTCCACTTCCGCCGAAGGTTGGGTAGCAGGTAATACCAATCGAGAGAGATTCTTTACTCATTATTCTCCTGGGAATGTAAGTGCACTCGTGGTCGGGTGTTCTCGAAAAAAGCTAAGTGGATCTGGTACGGCAAGTGGTGAGCGACAGAAAAAGGCTTCGCCGTAGGCAACACCTATCATTGCGCCGTAATAGCGATCCACACTCTCAATCGTACGGACCGAAAGCGGCGAGCTAATAAGCGGGCCCGGTTTACTCGACGTGGACTCGGTCGCATCCGCTGCTCTCGTAACCTGGCTCTGGTAACAAGCCACCGCTTGCATCTTCTTCTCTTGTGTCTCTGAAATGTCGCAGACAAAACTCGGATGGAACTCTTGCCGGAGCCGAAAGTGTGCTACTTGGGTGGTGGTGTGGGCAGCACCTGCTTGGGGAGCAAATTTCTTCACGCCAGCGAAGTAGCACGCACGAACTAGCAGTTCTCCTGCTGCTTGGTGGTCGGGGTGACGACCACGAGTCCAAGGAGCCAAGATTAGCTCTGGTTGAAACCTTCGAATTGCGGTTACTACTGCAACAACCTGTTCTTGGCTCGAAGCTTGAATTCCCCCATCGGGTAAGCCGAGTTGTTCCCGATGCTGAAGGCCGAGGATCGTATTCGCTTGCGCGGCTTCTCTGGCTCTGTCCTCCGGTGTGCCTTGTGAGCCAAGCTCGCCAGCGGTAAGGTCAACTATGCCCACGGAATGAGTCTGTGCGAGCTTCGCAAGGGTGCCGCCACAAAATATTTCTGCGTCGTCCGGATGCGGTGCGAAAGCGAGCACAGAAAGCGTCGTCTCTTTACTCATAAAGCAATTTCCTGGAATTCAACTCTATCTTCAGATTCATCGGGTATTTGCATCGCGTCGAAGATGGTGCCAATTACACCAGGGCCATACTTCGCCAGGTAATATACCAGGGAAATCGACCGTTCCTGTGGTTGGCCGTCAGGATACAGCATTCCTCGCAGTCGTTCTAGTCGTGAATGAGCCACCTGATCTTTCGTACCAGCGGCCTTTGTATAGCGGTCGCTGAATCGTTCAAACAGCCCTTCGACGTTTGAACGCGTCTTTTCCAGCGGCTTTTCAAGGGTTGAATCGAGTTTCTCTACGTTTTCAGAGAGTATCTTCCACACTTCGGCACATTTCGCCGATACCTCTTGTTGCAGCGCTTGCGGAGAGAGCCAATTGTCTGCATTCACCTCAGCAAGCTGTGCCAGGAGTTGCTGTTCATCTTGCATGAGATCACTGCTTTTCAGATT
>CBDUGV010000151.1:0-10451 GCA_965366815.1 uncultured Bdellovibrionales bacterium
GACTCGGTGCGGTCCAGTTCCGGCAGCCGCATTGAGACGGGTAAGCTCAGAATCACGCCAATCCGTCATTAAATCTTCGACTCGTTGTATCTCTGTGATTGCCGCCGCGATGGCGCGGTCCAGGACTGCGCTGTCATCGCCGAGCGCTTTGATGGTGAGGTCGGTGCCCATTACCATCAGCTTACGCTCACGCAGTATTAGTTTTGGACTTGTCGCTTGAGCTGCTGCTGCCATTGGAAGGAAGAGGAAAGGTAGAACGAGTGTCACGAAGTACAAACGCGGGTAGGGGAAATTACGTCTGCTATGCGTAATGCTAGAAGTTTTTTCGTACACTGATACTACCTATGAGTTCATCGAGGCCGTCGTTTCGACGGACATGATCTCCGGACACCGAAGTTTGCCAGATATCTGAGATGTTCCAGGTGAATTTGATACCAAAGGCATTGGAAGAGAAATCCCCCAAATCAGCGTCTTGTGTCCGATGTGTTTCGCTCTGAAAGAACGAATCGGCAAAATCATCCGCAGCGCTCTGGTAGTATAACCGGTAGCGCAGACGAGTCGAAAGCGTTTCGGGAATGATCCACTGGTAAAATCGAGGCTCAATAGTTACGCTCGCGATACCCCAAGAGTCCTGGTACAGGCGGCCACCGAACTCTACCGAGGACCTCGATCGAAAATAGTGTCGAAGCCTTCCAAACAGCGCTCCCCGATAGCGTTCGCTTGGGAGTTCTTCGGTTATTTCAAAGCCTCGAGCCCTGTTGTCGAGATTGGGATTCGGCGGCGCAAGAGGCGTTTCAATTACCACTGCGTTGTAGGGGGTCTCTAAGAAGCCACCTTGAAACGAAAAGGTCGCTCCAATCTCACTGTGGAGCCGCGGGTTAACTATCTGATACCAACTTCCCGTTGCACTAACGCTCACCCGTTCATCATTGCCTTCGTTATCAGACCCTTCAAAGCGAATTATCTCCAATACGTCATAGAATGCATTGGTCGCAAACTTGAACGTTGAGCTATGATCTTTTGTATCTTGTTCAATCGCCCCGCCAAGTCCGAAAGAGATGTAATCGCGCTCACCACTTCCACTGAAGGAACCGGCAACTCGTTGCACTTTTGAGACCTCGTAGCGGACTCCTGCATCTACCCCGACGTAATGATCGCGGGAAGCTCCGCTCTGCTCGGGAAATTTTCCGAGGCGACGAATTGAAGCCGCTGCAACATTGTCGTATGAAATCTTTCCCCAGGCAGCCAAGCGCCGCGTAATGTCGTAGTCATAGATGAAAACGGTTTCTACGACCGTGAGTTCTTCATCGAGAAAGGGATTGCCTGCCGCGGGGTCATCATTGTCGTAATATCCCAACTGGAAAGCAGAGTAGCCGTGGCCTGGGTTACCGCTGCCGACGAATTCCGCTTGTTCGACTTCGGCATTGGCAATTGGCTGCAAGGAGAGGGTAGTAGATAAAATCAGAAACAGAAGGCAAAACAAGATACGGAACATCCTCGGTAGGCCGTGACTCAGTAGCATCCGCAGCCTCCCCCGGCGCCCACACCGATACCCCCAACACTGCCTTCACGTGAGTAGCGACATTTTTGATAGAAATGAGTCTCCAATGCATCAGCATCAAATTTCATTATTTGATCAGTTAGATGTCGTTTTTGATGAAATGCAACTGGCTCGCATGCCGAAGCAGCTAGAAATACAAACAAAATAAGAAAGAATGCCCGCGCCATGGTCTCTCAATGCAAGGTGATCGCCCTTCAGAGCGGGAAGTATCGCATCTTTAAAAGTAACCCGCTACCGGCCGGAAGCGCCGGAAACAACCGGAGATTGAGGAATAGCCCCCGACTGGGAACCCGCTACCGGCCGGAACCGGCCGGAAACAACCGGAGATTGAGGAATAGCCCCCGACTGGGACAATTATTCCAACACTTGCATAACCCTTGGTTTCTGAGTAGAATGCTGCGATATCGGGTTGCTATCATTTTCTTGGCCTCTTGCAGGCCGATGGGCATACAATGAGGGAAGTTATGGCTCTAAGCGCTCAGCAAAGTGAAACTCAAGCCCGGAAGAAGCTCAACGAGCTTTCGCGGATGGATCCGGATCGGCCGGGGCTTACTCGATTTGTTTTGGTCGAGGGCTTTCGCTGGTTTGTGATCCTTGCCGTGATAGCCTTTGCGTTATTCATCGCCGCTACCTTCATTAACGCTATCGTATAAGCGTTTCTCTTTTCAGTTTTCTATCATTCCCGTATTCATTTTTTGAATCACGTACCTCTGTATCCCTCGTTGCTTGGATTCTTTGCCGAGACTAGTTACTTTGCATCGTGCAGTTAGTGGACGAGGTTTTCCTCAGCGCGCTATTTGGGTTCTCGAACTGATTGAAAAAGTCGATTGGAGAGCCCGAATGGGCGCACATTGAACGGCAGCTGATCAGAGGCAGGGCATACGTTTGCTCTATCGCTGCCGTTCTTAAAGCAGATGTCGTGGAGGCTACTCGTTGATCGGATCGCCCCATCCGTGAGAGTGCCTCCACGGCATCGCACTTTACTACTGAGAAAATAGCTCTCTAAGCTAATACTCTCAGCTTTAGTTTTGCTTGAAAATAGGTTGTTCCCTCTAACTGCATCAATTCTGCTAGCGAGAGGTGTACTCTTCAGCTGCGAGCACCGAGAGAAGCGGAGCCACAATGCGCGCTTTCATATCTTCGCGGTCTCGAGGCTGATCGAGATCTGCTATGAGCAGGCAACCGATGAGTCGGTCTAGGTCATCAACAACGCGACACAGCAGTAGGAATGCAGCTTCGTCGTTGAGATTGCTTCTCGGTCGATCCCACTCCTTACTTCTTTTCTTTGCGGCGCGTAATGCTCGTAGTGCTGAAACGCAGACAATGCGTTGTTGGCGTCGACTTTGAGATCGTGTCTCGGTGATTAGCTCGTTTACCGATCGCAGCGTCATGCTGAGGACTCGCGCTAACTCAAAGCGACGGGATGACAATAGTCGCAGCGCATCTAACGCGGCGCTTACGGGATCTGCTGATCCATTGAGAACTTCGGCATCGAAGCAGGACTCTAGCTGAGGGTGTAGTGCTCGTTTTAATTCCATAGCAACCTCACTCAATTGTCATAGTTTGTTTTCGCAAATTGGCGGGATTTAGGCGAATTAGAACCTGTGACAATGTCACAAAGCGAGTGCGCTAATTGGATTTTTAAACAATAACATCTTAAAATGAGACGAAAAGGCAAAATTATGTGCATAATCTTGCATAGTAATATTTGTGACATTGTCTATTAAATTCGCGGAGGGCGAGTATGTATTCCCAATCGAGCACTGAGCGCCACAAGCTCCTACTAGCGGCATCTACTATGGCCTGTCAGGCGGCAGCCGAAAACAAAGGGTTTCGCCAGCGAGATGTGCGTCGAATGGTTGAATTTTCCGCGAGTTGGGCCTATCCGCAGTTTGACGAGGGAGGCATTCCGCTCGAGAACACCCAAATTCGTCGCTACCTCGAAAAACTCGTGCACGATGGCCTGGCGAAGAAACTGACAAGAAGCAAGCAGCCTCGTTATAGTTTGACTCGACTTGGGTTTCTCGAACTCGTCTCGGGAGTGGTAAACAATCGGTTCTATCACAACAAAGAGGAGTTTTTTTACCTGTATCACGTTGTGCGTGACTATAGAGTGCAGTTGAAGAGAATGATTGAGCGTGAAGGCACTGCGCTTTCCTATGCCTTGAGACTTGAGCTTGAGGCGCTTTTTGATTCAAAGGCGATTGTTGAGAACCAACTGTATTTCGCAAAGCGCGAACTCAAAAAACTTCAGCAGCGAATGGATGATCAACTAAAAGTGGCAGCTTTTGCCCGAAAAGCATTGGCTGAGGGAATGTCCTACAAGGAACTAATTGAAGAGGTTGATGAGCGACACCCGTATTGCTTCAATAGTTCATTTCGCGTTTCTCAATTTGTTGTTGGTCTAACGCAACGGCAGATTATTTGGGAACTAACAGTTGGCTGTCTAAAGCGCAAGGAGCATGTGTGGGAGCCGGCTCACGAAGCACTGACGCTTCACATCAAACAATTGAAAAAATTACTTGCTGCGGAAGAGTTGAGCGCTGATGACTCTACTACCTCGCTTGTCTCTTGAAATCCGAAATGAGAATTTTCTTTAGTATGCTGGTCGTTTGCTGCATACTGGCGCATTCGTCCCGAACAGATACAGTAGCTACCCACATAGATCTATGTCCTCACCTTTAGTTTTAAGCGATGTTGCGAAACGATACGGAGCACAGACACTTTTTGAAGGTCTGTCTTTAAGTGTCAGAACGAATGAGCGCCTGGGAATCGTTGGTCCCAATGGGGCAGGAAAATCGACGTTGTTGAAACTAATGGCTGGCCTCGAAGAGCCAGATTCAGGGAGTGTCATTCAATCGCGCGGTTTGCGAGTCCACTATGTTGCCCAAACAGCAAGTTTTTCCGATGAGGAAACGCCTCTTTCCTTAGCCCGAGCAGCTGCTCTTGACGGAGCTGTTTCCGAATCAGAGCGAGAAGCGGTTGCGAGAACCTCTCTCGGAAGCCTTGGAATTGATTTTGAGGAATCACCCATCGGCACGCTTTCAGGTGGGCAGCAAAAGCGGGTGCAGATAGCGGTCGCGCTTTGTGCGAATCCCGATTTGCTCTTGTTGGATGAGCCGACGAACCATCTTGATATCGAAGCGATTTTGGCAATTGAATCATTGCTCTCTCGAAGTCCGTTCGGCTGGATTGTCATATCGCATGACCGATGGTTTCTAGAGAATGCTGTTTCTAAAATTGTAGAGGTAAATCGAAAGTTCGAAGGCGGGCTTCTGCAATGTGATGGAGGCTATGCCGACTACGTGGAGCGGCGAATGCAAGTGTTGGCCGCAGCAGAGAAACAGCTCGATACGCTCAAAAATAAGGTCCGTGGAGAACAGGCATGGTTGCGGCAAGGGGCCAAAGCGCGGAGCACGAAGTCGAAAGAACGGACGAGTAAAGCTTATGCGATGATGGATTCGCTTTCTATGGTACGTAGTCGAAGTCGCGATCAAAGTGTCGAATTTGGTTTTCAATTCTCAGAGCGCAAAACGAAAAGATTGATTGAGCTTTTTTCGGTAGGGAAGCAATTCGAGAACACCGTCGTTTTAAATAAGTTGAGTTTGAAAATAATGGCTGGCGATGCCATTGGTTTGTTGGGGCGAAATGGGAGCGGAAAAACGACTCTTATACGCATGCTTGCCGACGAATTGCAGCCCGACCATGGGACAATAAAGAAAGCAAGCGATCTATCAGTTTCATATTTTCGGCAGGTTGATTCCTCCATTGCGCCCAATACTTCTTTGAAAGAGGTGCTTGCAACGGATGGTGATAGCGTTGTGTATCAAGGGCGATCCGTACATGTTGCTACCTGGGCGAAGCGGTTTCAGTTTAGTTTTGAACAACTGAATCAACCGTTTTCTTCTCTCTCCGGCGGAGAGCGGGCCCGAGCGCGCATTGCTCGGCTAATGTTGGAAACCCCGGATGTGTTGATTCTTGATGAACCGACCAACGATTTAGATATTGAAACGATTGAGCTATTGGAAGAGAGTCTTCTTTCTTTTCGAGGAGCCCTTGTTTTGGTAAGCCACGATCGCTTTATGATCAATCGACTCTGCACGAACTTTCTTGGTCTCGATGGAAAGGGTTCCGGGACGACGTTTGCTGACTATGAGCAGTGGGAGAAATCGTTGCGTGCGGGTTCCAAGGTTGAGTCGAAGAATTCCCCGGCAGCGGCCATAAGCAAAAGTGAAAGTCATGCCAGGGTGAAGCCAAATAAAAAGCGGCTTGGCTATCTGGAGCAACGCGAGTTTGATGGTATGGAAGGGGCAATTGAAGAAGCCGAGGAGGGAGTGGAGCGTTTGAAAACGGAATTAAGTGCTCCAGAAGTACAAGCTGATTCTGAGCGCTTGGCCCAGCTTTGTATTGAGCTCGATCAAGCGCAACAGCAGGTAAAGTCGCTCTATGAGCGTTGGGAAGAATTAGAGGAAAAGCAGAAGTAGCTGAATCCAGCAAAAGGGATCCAAAGAATGAGCGTACGCGACAGTAATGGCAGTGAGTTGGCAGATGGGGACACCGTGCAAGTGATAAAGGATCTGAAGGTCAAGGGTTCTTCTATCACCCTGAAACGCGGAAAGACCTTTAAGAATATTCGGCTTACCTCGAAATCAGAGGAAGTAGAATGTCGTGAAGGGAAGTCGACGATAGTGCTCAAGACCTGCTTTCTCAAGAAGGCCTAGCTGAGTCGGATTCCCTGGAGAGTTTGGTCCTCCGTTGGCACTCAGTGTCTTGGCTACAGCCTCCACCAGAGCCGTTTTTTTTGCGCTTTGAATTACAAGCACTTAGAGAGATTCACTTGACTTTTCCTAGTACTTTACTAAGTTGGTAGGATTGCCGTACATCTATCGATCTTTTCTGGCGGCGATAGTCGCAACAATTATGTGAAGAGCCCATAGACGTTACTCGGCTGGGTCCAGAGGTGGGTCGAGCCGAGAAACGCTACGGGGCGTACTCGAGGGTTTTTTCGACCCAACAAACAAAACTCGTTAAGGGAGACCATCATGTTGTTTGACATGAACGACGGTCTCCTCTTGCGAGGGGGCCTCAGTTCTAGTCGACCTGTTCACGATGTGAATGAGTTCGACTGGAAACGAAACCGACGGCGCTATGATTGGGTTCATCCTGACTATTGGTCCTGGATGGACTATCAGTATCCAGAGGGGTTTAGGATTTTCGGATTTCTCTCGCACTGGCATGGTGCCAAGGCGATGCAGACGATCCAGGACCCTTTGACGTGGTACAAGTTAGGCATGCCGTGCCCGGTGCGTTTGGTCGGCGGGGTGAGTGACAATCCGATTGAACGTCCGTATGAGACTCGGGCAGGAGCCCGACTGTGGCGACACTACGATGGGGAAGAGTTGGAATTCTTCGCCGATCTCTGTCCCCGACTGGCACGGAACTACGGAATCCGCTGGCGTCAGTCAAAGGCCGACTTCGACTTCGTTCGTTCCACGCGGCCGAACGTCGTTCTGAGTGTGGTCAATTGGCAATGGGTTGGTTCCAGGATTCGTCGCCTGGCTGGAGAGGTGACCGAGTTGAGTCTCACTGGCCAATCTTCCGTGAAAGCGGGGCATTGTTTCGGAATTCACCCGACCGATCGGCGGGGTGGACCGGCGGGACTGCGGCGCTATGGCGGAGTCACTCCTTTTGAACAATTGCTTTTGGAGAAAGCAAGCCATGTGCGCTTGGCGTTTCACCAGCTGGTGCCAGGACAATGGGATCATCCTGACTATCATCTGAGAGACAGCGAAGCCGTTGCGATCGACTGGTTGCACCGGATGCCGTTTCGAAGTGCGTTGAAGATGATGGAGATGGTTACCGGTGAGTTAATTCCGGACTTTCTTCTGAGATCTTTAGCGGTGCAGCTTCAGCCGGCGCTGTTTCACGAGCTGCATGCGCGGACCCACCTTGCGGGTCGGAGACCGCCGAATGTGGCCCTCTTTGAATTGTGGAGGAGATTGAGGAAGATCCATCCTCCCAGAATTGAAGGACCAATTCGAAATGACGCATCTGAGTCTGAGTTTTCCTAACGGAGAAGCGTAGGGGGCTTGTAGTAGCATAGAAGGAGATTACTGTACGCCCCCCGCGTTTCTCCAAATAAAAGTGGGGCTAGCGGATTAATGTGTGAGTATTGCTAATAGTTGATTGTCGCTATGAGAGAGAAAGAGAACACAACGCAGAAGGAAAGTGATGCGGAGCGGTATGGACCACTTCAGGAAGTGGTCGGTGATACTGAGGCGACCTTTCGAGGCGTCGTAGAGAGCTTGTCTCATGGTGTGATGATTTGTGATGCTGATGGGTTTGTGCGGTATACCAATCCTTCGATGGAAAACATCTTGGGCTACAGCTGGGCCGAGATGAAAGGAAAGCGGGTCTATGAGTTTTTCTTTGGTGATGACCCGGAGAAAATCGCCAAGGAAAAACGAAAACACCATGAGCGCTACGCCGCCAGACTACGAGGAGTCTCCGAAGAGTATGAGGCGCTCGTCACGAAGAAGAATGGCGAGAAGATTTGGTTAGAAACCAAAGCGGCACCCTTGCGAGATGTGCATGGTAATATTGTTGGCTCAATCGGGGTCGACTATGATGTGACCGAACGAAAACTTCTCGAATCGCAAGTGATTTGGTCACAGAAGATGGAAGCCGTTGGCCGCCTGGCTGGAGCGGTCGCCCATGACTTCAATAATTTGCTGACAGTTATCCGCGGCTATGCGGGCCTGATGCTGCAGAAGTTAGGTGCCGAAGATGTCAATCGCCGTCGCGCAAGTGCTATTCGAGATGCAACTGATACTGCCTACTCACTAACCCAGCAGTTACTAACGCTAAGCCAGCGTCAAGTGATTCAGCCCCGCGTCCTGCCAATCAACGAAGTGCTTGAAAACTCTGAAGGCATATTGCGCGGCTTGTTGGGCGAAGGATATCAGATAGAATTTTCGCTCGGAAAGGACCTACTCCCCGTGAAGACAGACCCGAGTCAGTTGCAGCAAGTGTTGATAAACTTGGTCGTCAATTCGAAACAGGCAATGCATGCTGGTGGTAAGGTTGAGATCTTTACCCGACAGGAGAAAATTACAACAAAACTCGTCGGCGGACAGAATGGCCTCGAAGCTGGTACCTACGTTGTGCTTGGGGTTCGAGATTCTGGAGAGGGGATGAGCGAGGTGGTGCGATCCCGTCTGTTCGAACCATTCTACAGCACCAAACCCGAGGGTAATGGATTGGGACTCTCGACAGTGTATGGAATTGTCAAAAGGCACCAAGGCGACATTATGGTCGAGTCTGTTTTGGGCGAGGGGTCACTGTTTAAAGTGTATTTTCCTGCGAGTGAGGAGCCAGCAGAGCGATACGTCGATGGAAATACCAACGCGCTCCTTCAAGGTGCGGAGACAGTGTTACTCGTCGAAGACGAGCCAGGTGTTCGCGAACTCGTGTTAGAAGTACTCGAGAGTAACGGCTACAAGGTGATTGAAGCCGCGAATGGGCTAGAGGCACTCGCTGCTCTTGAGACAGAGTCGGTCCCAGAAATCGATTTACTGCTGACAGATATTGTAATGCCGGAACTGAGTGGCTTTGAGCTTGCTGAACGTGTCGTCGGTAAATTTCCGAAGATGCCGGTGCTGATGATGTCTGGCTGCACGCAGGATTCGACCATTCCAGAAAACATAACTAAAAAAGGTTTTCCCTTTTTGGCAAAGCCCTTTAGCCCCGAATCACTACTCGAAAAGATGAGAGAGATTCTCGACCGGGTCGAAAGGCAGAGCAGTGTCGGTCAGTAATTTAGTCAACAACTCTCCGACCAATCGCCTCAGCTCAAAACTTTATTAATTGTCACATACCGCATCCACTCGTGCACAACGCTAATGAGGAGAGGACCGACCTTAATTGAGGTCACAACCGGAGGCGAGTAGCATGGGCCCATCAAGCAAACCAGATAACAAGAAGTTCGACGAGAACGCCGAGTTTAGTTGGTCAGAGGTACGCAAAGCCGTTGACGTTGGTCTTTCCGATCTCGGTTTGCCTGATCTCGAGCAAATCGGAGCAAAGATTGAATCTGGAGCCCGTTCGGCCTACGAGGTTGGCTCAGACATCGTTGAAAAAGCTCCTGAAGCAACGAGTGCCGCAATCAATACCGCCTTTTTTGAAAGCCCTACCTCGAAAGAGAACGCCCACCAGGCCTTGGGGCAAGGTATTCGACAGGCTTCTCTCAGTTCAAAGGGACTATTTGGAGTGGCAGCCTTGAAACGCGTTGCCGGCCCACTGACAGTTGGTCTCGAGATGTATGGTGACGAGGACAAGCTTCGCGGAGCGGTCAATGGAACGACCTCGTTTGTCGCCGCGGCCATCGCAGGCTCTATGGCTGCTGGACTGATTGGTGGTGGTTTAGCGATAGTATCTGCCCCGGTTTGGTTTAGTGGTATTGCTGCATTTGCAGTCGGGGTGGGTGCTGCAGCACTTGCTGCCGGTGTTGCTCGACAGTTCTCGAATTCGACCTACAATGATTTGGCGGCGAGGACAGATCTCGACGAAATGATTAACGATGACTTAAACAGATTGGGCGGCTTTATCAAGAAAACGGCCCAGGAAAAAGTTATCAATCCAGTCAGCGCTTGGTTCAAAAAGACGTTTCTCTAAAGTAAGCAAACATACTATCAGCGGCTTCGCCCTGAGATACCTCCAGTTCTACAAAATAATCCCAGGTGCGATACTTCTATTCAGAGGTCGCTCGGCAAGGAGAATCTCGTAGCTCGGTTTGCCAAGAAGGCCCGAGTGGGAGAAATTGTTTGCATATTGATGATGATAGAGAGGATAAAAGACGGAAGTTGGCCGTTTTTCACCGCTTTTTCCACCA
>CBDUGV010000152.1:0-10446 GCA_965366815.1 uncultured Bdellovibrionales bacterium
CTTGCAAGCGATCAGCCAATTGTTCGACGTTGTTCGGTTCAATTAGATATCCAGTACTGCCATCAATTACGGCTTCCGGCGTTCCATCTATCGCAGTTGCCACAACTGGTAGACCACAGGCCATAGCTTCGAGTACTGCCAGAGGAAGTCCCTCCCGAAGCGAGGGCAAGACAGAGATGTCACTCGCCCGGTAGACTTCTTGCGGCTGATCTACTTTGCCCAGCAAGCGAACCTCGTTTTCCAGTTGCAAGGAGACAATCTCAGATTCTAAGCGCCGTTTATTTTGCTTTGTTGGATCATTATCTGACCCAGCAAGTGCAACCGCAACAGAGATGTTTCGCTTCTTCAATGTAGCTACGGCTCGAAGAAGCGTGCTTTGCCCCTTTATCTCGCTGAGGTGACCAACGAGCGACACCGTGACCGTCTGAGGCGAGACACCAAAAATTTTATCTTTTAAAATTGCTCTTGTTTCATCGTCAGCCGAGGAAAAAGTGCTCACGTCTATGAAATTGCGAACTACCGTACAGGGCACAGCAGTTTCGCTGAAGTAGGGGCGAAGCCCTTCGCAACAAAGAACTACCTCGGTAGCTTTGTTATACATCATACGTGATACTTCGTATTTCGTTGGCGGATAATGGACATACGAAACTACCGGCACGCCGGTGAGTCTCCCGGCGATTACTGCAATTTGTGTGAGGATTTTACCCTCGACGATGAGTAGCTTCGGGCGAAGGCGACGGAGCATGCTTCCCATGCGAAGAACCTGCCAGCCGTACGGAAGTGGGTTCCATTTGTTGGCAAAAGAGTATGCGTTGAGCTGATGGATTTTTTGCCCAGCCGTTTTGAAGTGCGTTGCGACTTCGCCTGATCCATTTAGCAGTAAGGGCGTGCAATACCCCTTTGCATCGAGAAGTGTCTGGAGCACCATCATCATGCGCTCCGCTCCACCACAAAATGTACCCGAAAAACACAGGGCGATCGTGGTTTGCTGCACGTTAGCCATCGGCAACCTTGCGGTGAGAGGTTCCAGCCGCGAAGAGCGCAGAGACTCGTGCAGCGATATAGACAATATAGACGGTGATCACTGCAGGGAGCCATTGCATTTGTTTCGTTTTTCGACAGGTGTCAAAGCCTAAGGTGAGCGGCGGTATCAAGAGAGCCAGAAGTGATAGGACTAGCAAACATGAGGTTCCACCTCCTATCCACCAAATGAGACCGCCTGCGGTCCCAAGGCTGGCGAACAGGAAGTAAAAAGGAAGCGCCAGACTTATGCCTTCTTTCCCAAGTGCAGTGCTCGGATCCGTCTTAATGCAATTGATACTTGTTTGAATGCTGTCGCGACCGCGCCATTGTTCTTTTAGATACAGGGCTTGTAGATGGCCCGGATCGTCTAGATGGATGGGGGCGAGGTGTGTGTCAGAAATTATCCGATGAGTTTTTCGAACCGCATGACCGAGTGTCACATCTTCACAGGTTTCGAGAGATTCGTCGAAACCACCAATCGACTCAAAAACAGCGGCGCGAATAGCGAGTGCGAGTGTGACGACCCATTGCGGATCGGGGTCGAGGGTGCTGCGATCAAGATGTACCTTCCAAGCCTTTGCGACCCAGCCAGCATCGTCCGGTACAACATGAGTTTTTGCCCCGACCATACCGACCTGTGGATCTTCGAAATGAACGACACATCGTGAAATCCACTCGTTTGAGAGTAAGCAATCCGAGTCTACAAACACGACAATTTCATTGTTGGCTTCTGCTGCTCCAAAGTTTCGCAATCCAGCAATTGTCGCCGTCGTATTTTGCAACACTCGATCTGCCTGTTGCTCGGCTATTTCAATCGATCGATCAGTAGATCCGTTGTCGACCACGAGTATTTCAATCAGATCGGAAGGATAGTTCTGCCCGCGAATATGATCGAGACAGTCGCCAAGGGTATTCTCGGCGTTTAGACAAGGAACTACAAAAGAAAAGCTAAGCTGGACGCCCATTTCGCTGGTCGCTCGTTAGCTCACAGTATATATTCATGAGGTTGTCCACCTGGTTACGCTTCATGAAACGGGTACTCTTCGTCATTCTCATCACTTGTGTCGGTATTATCGCGTCGTTTGTTGACGCGTTCTACGGACTATTGCTTTACAATTGGTATTCATTTAGCTCGCCTCTTGAGCTTACGTTCGGCCAGCTTGAGAATACTCGATTGTCTTTGATAGTGGGGGCTGTTGTTGCTCTCACTACATTCCATCAGAGAAGACAGATTGTTGTAAAGCATAGAATAACCTTGCTTGCGGTCTTTTTCGTCTTTGTGTGCTTCTGCTCTCTCGCCGCACAGTCTCGCTTCAGTGTTGGATACATTCTTTCAGAGCTCGAGCTTTTGGTGAAGATTCTGATAATGTGCCTGATTGTTCCGGTCCTAGTTACCTCAGTTTCTCGCTTGCGGATATTTATACTTGTCATTGCGATTTCGGCGGGGTTCTTGGGTGCCTACTATGGTGTGTTTGGGTTATTCGCTGGCTCTAGAGCAATCTACGGGCCTGGGAGAATTGGCGACAACAACGGGTATGCTGTTTTCTTGGCGAGCCTCCTGCCTTTTATTTTTTATGGCGGGCGGCATTTTCCGCTGCGAATGCCTGATTGGCTGCGAGGCATGATTACCTGTGGTTTACTTGCTGCAAATTGCCTTGCGTTGGTTCTGACTTATTCGCGTGGGGGGTTTTTAGCTGGGTCAACCGTATTGTTGTTGCTTGCTACTCGGCTGCGCAGTAGAGGCGCTCGTGTTTTTGGTTGGCTGATATTTGTACCCTTTGCGGCATTCTCAATTTGGAATGTCCTCAAAGTTGATCCTAATCTTTGGCGTATTCCACAAGAGACGGCCAAAGAGTCGATTGTCATGACAACCATCGATGGCTACCTAGAACGCCTGTCAACACTTCGGCTAAACGTACGAGATGAAGAATCTGCAGGGAGCCGTATGCATTTCTGGAAAGTCGCGTTACGGATGGTCGAAGCGAATCCAGCTTTGGGAGTTGGCTTGAACCGGTATTCGCACGAGTACAGTAATTACGATTTTCTCGAGGGAAAATTTGGCAGGGTCCGTGCGGTACACAATACGTTGCTCTCTGTACTTTCCGAAACTGGCTTTCTTGGCTTTGGTTGCTTTGTTGGAATGATTTTGGTTGCACTGTGGATTCAAGTACAGTCCCGGCGGAGATTTCGGGAAATCGAAGACCCAGATGTCGTCAATGAGCTTTCGGACTATATCTCTATGGTGAGAATCTCATTGGCTGGTTTTTTGGTTGGGGGGACCTTTGTCACAACGACTTACCAAGAGATATTCTGGGCGCTCATTAGTATCTCGATTGCGATAGAGCTGATTACGCTTTCGATTGTGGAGCAGGAATGAAGATTCTTTGCATATGCCATAACACGCCGTACCCACCGAACAAAGGGGACAAGATCCGCCCCTACCATATCATTCGGCACCTCGCGAAGGCGCATGAGGTACATGTCGTAGCGCTTTCGAAACATGCGACGGATCGTCAATACGAGCCTGCGCTCAACGAATTTTGTGCGAGCAGTAAGGTTATACCTCTACATTCGATGATGTCGAAGATCTGTGCGTTACTTTGTGTCCTATCGCCGTTTCCCCTAACCTTTGGATTCTTTTTCTCCTGGCAGCTGAGAAAAGAGGTGCAGCGAATTACGGAAGAAACAAACTTTGACGTAATACTGGCATTTTGCTCTTCGTCAGCCCAGTATGTACTATCGAGCTGTTCCCCTTTTCGTGTCGTTGATTTTATCGACATCGACTCAGAAAAGTGGCGGCAGTATGCTCGAGTGAGCAATTTTCCAAAATCGTTCATTTACAGCCTGGAAGCGCATCGCTTGCGCAAATGGGAGGGGATTATCCATCAGCGAGTGGATCTCTCGATTCTTACAACAGGTGTTGAGAGGCATCGACTCGTTGATATTACCCCGGATCGCAAGAATAGCGTTCAAGTAGTTCCGAACGGAATTGACCTTGCCTATTTTAAAAGAGAGCAACCAGTCTCCTTTGAGCGCGCAATAGTGTTTACTGGTCAAATGGACTACCTCCCGAACATTGATGCGGTTGTCTATTTTTATGTCAATATACTCCCCTTGGTTCTCAAGAAAGTGCCCGATGCAAAGTTTTATATAGTTGGAAGAAACCCGGCACCGGAGCTCTCAGCGGTGTGTCGAGAGGCCGTGATCACAGGAGAAGTAGAGGATATTCGAGAACACTTGCACCGGGCTAAGGTGTTTGTCGCACCTCTGCGACTCGCTTTTGGTGTGCAAAACAAAGTGCTCGAAGCCATGGCGAGCCAGATTCCGGTTGTGGCGACAACAAAAGTAGTGGCTGGCCTAAGTGCAGTCGTAGGTGAGGATATCCTCGTTGCAGATGCGCCTGCGCCCTTTGCTGAAGCGGTGATTCAGATGCTGCTCGACGACGAGCGGGCAGGGAAGGTAGCTGCAAATGGCTATCGCTATGTGCGGGAGAATCACGATTGGCAGACAATTCTTGCCGATTTTGAAAAAGCGCTGCCTCTTTCTTAGGAGCAAGAAAATACTCGCTGTCGCCCGTTACTTGAGGCATCATATGAGCAAAAATTGGTGCTCTTGATGCGAAATGTCCTGATAATTCTTTTTTCTCTCCTCGCTGCGACCCTCCTCGGGTGTTCGAGTTCTTCTGGCGGCGATTCATCTTCAGCTGAGGGCGATACGAGCGGTGTGAGCAGCGGCGATGTCTCATTTACTACGCTCTGTGGAGTTGCTCGTGTTGAGCGCTTGGTGAATCCGATTACGGAGGGATTGAACGTCTCTGTTGAGGTTATCGATTCAGATCTACTGATTGTCCGCCAAATTTCTGGAGATGAGCTCGGCGATCCACAGCTTGTCAAGTTGCACGCGGTAACCTCGGCGGGGGTAAACGTTTTTCGGGTGCGGAACGGGATCGCTTTGATGCAGGAGCGTCTTGCTTCGGGGGGAGTGTTTGTCCCTGCTGGAACTGATTGTGGGGTTGTCGTCGAAGGTGGGGGCGCAGGAGTACTTGGCCAGGTATTTTCACCGGCTGGCGAGAGCATGACTGAACTGATGTTGCAGCAGGGTGCCGTGCTGCCCGTGACCGATATCTGCGATGGAGACCAGCTGGCAAGTTGCTATAGCACCATCGGCGTTCTTTCACGGCCGCCGAGTGACATTGAATTGGATTTAGTGGATGTCAGCTTGTCGTCGCAATGCGGTGCGGTGCGAGACAACGTGGTCATCAATCCAGTTGCCGCTGCCGAGGAGGTTGCAGTTGGGGTGAATTCCATTGAGGAAGTTGTGATAACTCGCTTTCGCGGTATTGAGGCGGGTAACTCGCAGGCCGTGAAGTTGCAAGGGGTGAGCAGTGCGGGAGTGCCCGCGTTTCGCCAGGCACTTGGTCGAGCCTTGGTAGAGGCAGAAACTGCTGCCGGTGCGTATTTTCTATCTGCGAGTCAAACCTGTGAGGCGAGTTTTCCAGGAGGCGGCCGCGGTGTGTTTGGCCAGTTGTACTCGTTGAGTGGCTTGAGTCTCAATGAGGAATTGATTCGAACCGGCTCAGCAGTTCCGGCTTCTGATCCCTGCGGTGGAGAACTATTGCTGGGGTGTTATGCTTCGATCGAGGTTACCGCACCGAACCCGGGGAATGAGCCGCCGTCAGATTTAGTAATCGACAATTTTCTCTGGAAGCCGATTTCCGAAGGTGATGGAAATTTAGTCATTTTGGTTAATCCGGTAGGTGTCACGGTTGTGGTAAGTGGGGCAGTTACTCAGAACCTTGTAGATTTCGGACCGAGTAATGACAGAGGTACAACTGCTCGTGCAGACCGTCCTGGCTGTGGATTCGGCGACAATGTTCGAGTGGAATTCTTCGACGCTGCCGGCAATAGAGTGTTTATTGCCAACGGTGATGACGCGGTAATTGTACCGAGAGGGTGCGATCGATTTGAGTTTCGTCTGTAGATGTTTATTTTTCGAAGAACGTGGATGTCCGTGTCGTGCTCGAAAGGCCTTTAGTCGGAAGCTTTGCTGATGAGCTCAATGACTCGAGATAGGCTTGGTCGGTGAACTTTCTTAAGCAGTTTTAGGCTCTCGTCGCAGCTCATAATGTCAGCCATCGGTCGATCAGAGCTTGAGTCTTCCCTGCCAGACCCATCTGTGAGACTGCCAATTTGCTCATCCTGTATTTTTGCCTGAGTGTTGTTAGCTGATCGCTTCATTACCTAAGTCCTCTTGAAACCCCAATATAGCGCGTTACGGCTAAAAATAACACCTCCGCTTACCTACTCTAATCATCCTATATATTCTGCCTGCTTCAGTTTATTTCGTGACTGATGTACTGCTAAATGAGAGAGAATATGGCGCAAACACCGATAAGGACATAAGATTACTAGGGAAAAAGGTCAAAAGCTCATGTTTTCTGGCTAACCTGACGACCCAAGAAGGTGAGAATTCTCTCAATCAGAATGGTTAATAGTGGCATTTCGTTAAAGAACGCGGTTTTTTGGGCTAGTAAACAGTGCTTGAACAAGAGTTAGGTAGATCAGCTTCAGCCAGCGCTCGGCAGCAAGCCGAGTTGGATAATACAGAGTCTAGCGAACTCGATGAGTCAAATGAACTCAATGAAGCGCTTGCAATCCTCGGTTCCGAACCGGAGCCCGAGGTTCAACCCACCGTCACCAATATAGAGCACTGCCAGCCGCTCTTGTACCGCTGCTTTGAGGTAGTACTTGCCTTGGGTGGTTTACTCGTCCTTTCACCTCTGATGGCGGCAATCGCGCTCATCCTTTTTTCAAAACGACAAGGCTCAGTGTTCTACTCTCAGGTTCGTGTAGGTCAGGGTGGTCGACTCTTTACTATATACAAGTTTCGAACCATGCGTGTTGATGCAGAGACGAATGGCCCGTTTATTTGCACGACGTATGAAGATCCACGAATTACAAAGATCGGACATTTTTTGAGAAAGTCAAAGCTGGATGAACTCCCACAACTCTGGAACATTCTCTGTGGCGATATGAGCTTCGTTGGCCCTCGGCCAGAACGTCCACATTTTCATGAACAGTTTTCGGGTATACCCGATTGGGCTCAGCGAATTTCCGTGAAACCCGGTCTCACTGGTTTGGCGCAAGCGAGTAAGTGGATTTCTCATGATCCAGAAGAGAAGCTCAATGCCGATCTTACCTACATCGAGAATCGCTCGTTTATGCTCGACATGAGAATCATCACCTACACGTTGGCACCCTCCCGACGCCCAAAGACTTTGTTCGACCTTCCGATGGGTTAGCTGAGTTCGACCTAGTTGATCCAAACAGCGCTAGTTTGCTACTTTCTAATAGATATCTATCTGCTAATCCGAGGCCAGCATCATATGAGTCAGCATCCGTTTGACCGAACGACGAAAATCCGCCGCGCGAGCGGCCCACTCTCAAGTGATTTGGGTCAGGACTCAAAGGAAGTTGTGGTGTTGGATACCAAGTCGAATCAGTACTTTGGGTTGGATAGCGTTGCGGGACATATATGGAATAAGCTTGTGCAGCCTATTTCTCTAGGTGAGCTGGTCGATTCAGTTGTTGCTGAATATGAAGTTGAGGAAGAGCGCTGTTTTAGCGATACGCTCTCCTTTGTTCAGGATCTCCAAGACAAAGGGCTCGTCACCATTGAGCAGTAGCGGTATTCAAACATTTTTTTCGCTCCCGCCTCGCGAAAAATGGACTGCGTTGCAAGCAAGTTTTTACCTTAATTGGTTTTGGTTGCAATTGCGATTTCGACCATATGAAAAAATAATCAGCACGACTGGAACGGCCCCCCATCCAACGCCACCACTACAAGACGACTCAACCTCAAGGATACCGCTTGGACGAGTTGTTGAAATCGTCCACTCACTTAGTTGGCGTTTCCCGTGGTCAAACACATGCCTTATTCGATCAATGACCATTGCCTCCCTATTGAATCGCTCCGGTCATTCTCTGCAGCTGAAGATTGGTGCGCGAAAGGAGTCTGGGAATTCCTTGATTGCCCATGCGTGGCTTGAAGATGCCGAAGGGCAGGTAGTTGCCGAGGAACTAGATGACTTAGAACAGTATTCGCGACTGAGAAAAAGCTAAGGGAGAGCCTATGAGAACTGCCATTGTGCATTCGCTGTTTGGAGCACTGCTTGTCGGTCTGCTTGGGCCGCAAGCGGTTCGAGCAGAGTCGGAGGTGCCGGTCGGACTGATGATGGAACTGAGCGGTCAGTTTAGTCGTTTGGGGGAGGATTGCAGAAAAGGATTTCAGATCGCAAAAGACCTGTATACCAAAGATGGAAAGGCTGGCGCCCATCCAGTTCGATTGATTTTTACTGATAACCAAGGTTCGGCGAAGGGTGGACTCACGGAATTTCGCCGCTTGGTTGATATAGAAAAGGTCCAGATAGTTCTCACCACACGAAGTCCGGTTGGTCTTGCGATTAATCCGCTCTCCCAGCGCCAGAAAATTCCGATTTTCGGCGTTGTCGGTCATCCGGATTTTGTCGATCAGAACGAGTATGCCTTCCGCGCCTGGCCTTCGGTGGAGAAGGAGGGTACCGCACTGGCGAAGCATGTGGTGGCCACCGGAGCAAGAAAGGCAGCGGTCATTACATTGGAGGATGACTATTTTCTTGCAATGGGCCGGGGATTTTCTAATGAGTTGGCGGCAGCTGGCGGGAAAGTGGTTTACCATGAAACTGTTCTCCCAGGTGATCGAGATTTTGCTTCCTTGCTTGGAAAATTTAAAGAGCACATTGACGTGTTCTTCGTAAACCTCGGGCCTGCGCAAAATGGGATGTTTATAAAGAGGCTCCGAGAGCTGGGTTTTTCTCAGCAAGTGGTTTCCAATTTTCTGATTGGAACGGCTGATGCACTTTCGAATGCGGGGAGCGCGGCGGATGGAACGCACTTTGTCGAACTCGATTTTCAACAACCGCGATATCTAAAAGAAATAGCACAGCGCTTTGACGGGGAAGGGGCATCGCCAATCGGCTATTCCTGTTACGTGAGTCTTTCTACGGTCCTGACAATGCTTTCAGAACGTGCTGCAAGCGATGCCTCAGTCAATAGCGCAAGCATTTATGAGTTGTTGAAGGGGCTCAATGAAGTGCACCTCTTGGACGGGCCGGTTCGCATCCTCGAACGAGAAATTCAGTTCGGGCTAAAAGTTCGTGAAATTCGCTCTGGAGCAGTAGAACGCTCTTAATTTCTTATAAATATACCCCCTAAATTATGTTCGGTACTTTTGAAGCTTTATCGCGGATCTTGCATTTTGCTTTTGCTGATGTGTATAAGCGATAATGTGGATAATACCGAGAAACAGTTGTTCGGGGTTCGCTACTGAGAATGTGTACTTCAGCGAGTGCCCTGGGCAGGTGATGAAGAGTTAAGGAGAGCATTATGCCAAAGGGAACAGTTAAGTGGTTCGACCAGCAAAAAGGTTATGGCTTCATTCAGCAAGAGAATGGAGACGATTTATTTGTACATCATTCTGAGGCCCGAGATGGTGAGCTCAGAGAAGGCCAAGTTGTTCAGTTCGAGATCGGCGAAGGCCGCAAGGGGCCCTGCGCGACAAACGTAGTTCCTGAGTAGTCCATAATCTTAGGCGGCACGATGAAGGACTTGTCCCTCATCGTGCGGAGCACGGTTTAAGATAATGCCTGCAAGTTGTGTGTGAACTTGCTTGAGTTTGTCCAAGCCTTGGCGACTAAGGTGAGTGTCGCTCTGTTCGCTATCAATCACGAATATATTCGCGTCAGCGGTTTCTGCCAGTAACAACGCTTCGCTGTGTTGTAGGAGCGCTGGTGCGTCGAGAATGATGTAGTCGAATACATTTTTCATTTCGTTAATGAAATGCCCCATCCGGCGCGAATACAAAAGGTCGGAAGAGTCAGGACCAGCATTGCCCGATGCCACTGAAAATAGATGCGCAGTGCTGCTCTGGTAGACGATATCTTGCAGGTCGTTCAGTCCATGCAAATATTCCGATAGCCCAACAAGTCGCTGCGTTCCCGGCTCAAAGTGTAGTGATGCGTCGACCAACAGCGTGCGGTATCCCGCTTTTGCGAGACTATTTCCCAGGTTACTTGCGACTGTTGTCTTCCCTTCACCGGGAAGTGAGCTCGTTACGGTAATTATACCCGAGCCCTTTGGTAAGTTGAGAATCAGTTCACCTCTCAGACGTCGAAACGCATCTTCAACGAGACGCGGCCGAACGTTTTTCTGCATGGTCGGCCCGTCTATTATCATTTCAGGAATGAGATAAATGACGTCCTCTTCATGCTCCGATGGAACGAAATCAGCGATATGTGCAGAGACAGGTAAGAGCTTTACTTCCTCTGCCGGGTCGGGGAGGCGAGCGTACAGAGGGCGAGGGCTCATGAGTGAGAATGGCGATTGA
>CBDUGV010000153.1:0-10384 GCA_965366815.1 uncultured Bdellovibrionales bacterium
AACGGCAGCGGCTCGCCGGGTCCTGGCTGAAAAAGCTCAAGGAGGCTGAAGAGAGTAGCAACTTCCAAGAGCGTCGCAGAATTTCTGACCAACTCTCAACTCTAATGTCCACTGCAAGTGCTCAAGAGCGCCAAGCGGAGCGAAACTTTGTTGATGCAATTACCTTGTTTGCTGACAAAGAGGCCATTGACTACGCCAAACATCAAAAGATGTTAAGCGATATCAATACCAAACTCGCCGAAGGTATTTCTCGACTCGACACCACAGAACAAGTGTTTCGCACCGGTACAAAGATAGTGATAATCTGTGCCGCAGGTGCCTTTGCGTTCTCAACCTGTGGAGCAGGAAGTGGCGTTCTTGTCGCGGCCTTGTATGGCTTTGGTGTCGCGGGCGGCGTTGGGCTTGGCGCGCAACTCGCGGTAAATTCGGCTGAAATGCTGGGGCATGCCGCAGCGGGAAATAAGCAACCGCGGTCTTGGCAGGAAGCACTCGTCGTTGACCCACTTAAAACTGGAGTAGAGGCTGGTGTTACTGGTCTCGGGATGGGTTGGGCTTCACATGCCTCAAAGGCCTGGCAAGCCCGGCATTTTGTCACCGTTGGTGGAAAACTAGTCCCTCGGCTTGGCAGCGGCCCTTCATTCTTACTGCGCCACCGCCACGCAATCGGAAATGCCTGGCGCATGGCAACACCCAACACGTTCTTCCATACCAGTAGAGATCTCGCCACAGGGAACCTAAAGGCCGATCCGGCGAGTATTTTCATCTCGGTCGGATTTAACTATCTCACCGCCTCAATGTGCGCTGGAAACTCCTCAATGGGAAATGGACTTCGCCAATCACTTAGAGGACCGACACTTCGCCAGGCATTTGGCACAACAACGTTGCGAAATCTATTTGCAAACAATCAAGCAACTCGACAAGCGGCTCGGCAGGCAATTACTCGCTTTACTGTTGGCACGACGCTTCGCACCGGACATTTTGGATTCGAGAAGTATCTCAACATGTATATCGAAGACTGGAATGCCCATCGACGGGCGATCCTCTTGGGTTGGGACGTCAACTCAGAAGCCTATAAGAGTCAGCGAGAGCAAAATCGCTATATGGCGGTTCTCGGTGATCTGACAGGCGAAATGACAAATGCGAGAATCAGCGACAAAGTCCGCGGCTCACAGCGCCGAGTCGATACGGTTGCCGAAGGTGCAGATACACGAGCGCGCGCGCAACAAGAAAACTCGATGTTAGCTGGCGACGCTCCAGAGACCGTCGTCCGAGCTTCCGGGGAACCGGACACCAGCAGACACGGCAGTACACCGCGAACCGACGCCGATATGGGCGACGCTACTAATCGCACTAGAATCGAAATGAGCAACGATGAGCGCCTTGCAATGAGCGAGGCTGGGGAAGCCAATGGCGTAGTTGATCGCTCAGTGACCCGAAATCTCGATACAGACGGGCATGTCACCAGAATGACTGAAGCCGAACGCAATCAAGCAAGATCAGCCACTGACAGTATGAGTAGCGTTCGGCCCGAAACCACTGGGGTACTCCGACGATTTAGAAATTGGCTCGGAGGATTCGTTCCAACTGCAAACCTCCATGCGGGAGAACGAAGCACCTGGCAGCGCGCACTCGAGGGCTCACAACAGAGTGAGGCTCAAACTCGAAAGGTGGTAAGTGACGCCTTTGACGGCAGTCTCAACAACAATCAACTGAAAGCAATTGTTGAAGATCTCGGCTCACGCAAGCTCTCAACTGAACAAAAGATCGCTCGCATCGAAGAACATATTGGACGACGACTTGACCCCGATGCCGATGCCGATGCCGCAATTTTGGGTAAACTGAGAGATGGGAAAAGGGGTTTAAAGAGCGATACCACCGGCGAGGTTGAAGATGCCTATATTCGCGCCTCTAAGCTTGAAGCCTTAGATGGAGACCCGGAAGTAGTCCGACAAAGTCTCGAGGCCGACGGACGGCAACTGGTTGACGACGGCGTGAGTGTGGCGAACCGCTATCGCCAAGGATACACTCGACGCAACCGCGGACCCATTGCGTGGACGTTTGGTAAAGTTCGCGATGCGGGATCCTGGTTGAGCACTCGGATCGTTCAACCGGCTGGCCGAGGTTGGAGCAATTTGCAGAAGCTGCCGTTTGGAATGGGTGAGGTATTTCTTACGCTCGACATGACCGGTCGGACAGCCTTCACCGCGACTGCGCAACTCGGCATGTCGGCAATTACAGCGGCAAGCCCAACCCCGCTTTTAGGCAACCGATTGATAGTCGACTTGCTGATGGGTTCACAAAACATTAGCTCACGGTTTGTCGCTGAACCAATTCGTCGGGCCATGGCTTCTCCGACTTCACCCGAAACTACAATTCGGGCAATCGCAGTTCACGACCAGATTCAGCATCGACTCGACCTTATAGATCAGTTTCAAAGACAAGGGGGCACCATTGACCCTGACGTGGTCACCGCATTGCGCCAGACACAATCAGATTTGAATGTCGTGATCAATCAGAGTTCACGACGACGCGGATTCATCCATCGCACCCACAATGAAAACAACCCCTCCGATGGACGCCTCGCAATCCGAGACGCACTGCACTCAGCAGCCGATCGTGGCATGCGCTACAGCACTCAGTCACAGGTTGAGGCGCTCTATCAACAGGGTTTGCGCGCGATTAACGACGGTGGTCCAAACGACTATCTAAGGGCTCTGCATGACTTGGGAAATCAACGCATTCAAGCCGACGTAATGCAGGAAATTATTCGCCGATGGGAATTGGCGAATGGTGGACCGCTCGATCTGGCACCGCCAAATAATGCTCCTCCGGCCAATGGCGCTGCTCAGAACGGGCATGGAGGTAATAATCGTGCAGCTGCACGAATCGCTAGAAGAAATCGCGCGGCTGGTAATGCGAATGCGGATTCAGATATTCCGGTCAACCTTGATACCGTGTTTCGTATGGAGATGTTCGACAGGGCTCGAGCCGATATCGATGCCTGGATACAGAACCCATCACCCGATAATCTCGCTCAGGCTCGGAGAGCAATGAGCCAAATTGAAGGCGTTGCCGTCGACCGCCAGTTTCGAGCCGAGGCCGACGCCTCGCTCACAGATATAGCCGCGCAAGCACGAGCTCGCAGAGCAACGGCAACCGCCGATCAACAAGCCTCGCTGAACCGACTTGCAGAAGCAGCAGAGGCACTAAGTGGCTTAGATGGTCGCTTGCGCGACATCGTCACGGGAAGGAACAATCTAGACGCCGCCGGTCAACCACAACGACCAGCGCCGAACGAAATGGCAAATCAAATTGAAGCTGAGCTAGCTCGAGTTCGTGCAGCAGCGGGTGATGCCTTCTCCCCGAGAAAGGAGCTTGCAACCCTACAAGATCTTGTCGACATGAGCATGAACCACAGAAGCCGTGCTTCGGAAAAATCTTTAGCCAAACGTCGAGAGTTTATGGAAAAGCTCTTTTGGCAAGAGCGCCTCTTAGGTAGTCCAAGACAAGTCGGGGCACGAGAAAGACAGCGTATGATTGCCGAAAATTTGGCTGGTCCAGAAAACAGACGTTTAACCGCTGCAGACATTGCCTTCCTCGATCGCATGGAAGCAGCTACAGTGGCGAGCACTACCCACCACGGTTCTACTACCCGACAACGGTCTATCCAACAGCAGTTACAGAGCTTGATAAAGGCCGAGACAGACGCCCATTTCGAAGCCCAACAGTCTGCGAAGTTCTATGAAATCGACGCCCAGATCGTGCGACTTGACCAACTCCGCGCACAGTCACGAAGAACTCTGGCACAACAAAATGGCAACAATAATGGCACGGGAACTACTCTACCCCATATTGCTGGATTCGATATGAACCGCCCACTGGCAGACGTGCAAGACATCCGGAATACACCGTTGCGTCTCTCCGCATACGACCCGTACGCTCCTGGTCAAAACCGTCTTGTCACCTCGAATGCAACCTATGGTGACTACTATCGCGGGGATGCCTCGTTGAGGGATCTAGAAATTCCAGGAAGCTGGCGGGCAAATACTAGGATGGCGGGTCCAACTGCGCCGGCAAGCCCCACTCCACGAACTGATGGAAGACGCTTCTGGCAGTTCCAATTTCGCCCTCGCACCAACCAACGCATGGTAGACGGGAGCTTGTAACTGCTATGAAATTTAAGAAATTCAATCACTATGGACCACTTGCCGATCTAAAGACTCTTCTCAAGGGTGAGCAGGAGGACCGTGATGCCTGGTATCAGGCCCGCGCAGAAGAGTTTCTTGCAAGTCTGCCAGAAGAATACCTCACCCAGACAACTCGCTTGGAGCAGTTGGCGGAGCGTATCACTATCCTGGAGTCAAACTGGTACACCTATGCGGAGTATCAGCTCCTGAGAAAGACTCCTTCACTCTGGATTGCCATGCAGAGCCAGAATACCTCTTCTCGAGCGATGGCCGAACGGGAAATGGGCTGGCTCGTTCGCACCGCACAATGCGGTATGCTGCGGGCTGTTAAATCGATCAATCAACGGGTTTTCAATCAGCTGTTGTTTTGCAGCCCTACGCATCTATTGCGCTATAATGATTGCGAAACCAAGCAGTACCGGAGAGCACCCTGGACTGACTACTTCGAGGGAATCACTGACACAGTGCATAGCGTTGCGATACAAAGCAGCGATCGACTTGAAGCGTTTCGAAGCATTCTTGGTATGGTGAAGAGTCCGGCGCTCGATCTGCTCCACAACTCTATGTGCCCAGAAGCCGGAGAACGTAATAGCAACTCCAATCACCGGACCATTCGAGAACTACTGACAAGAAAAGCGGTTCAGCGGTATCAACTTCGTCGAGATCAACTCATACCTCTCATTGGTCAAAACACGAGTCCGATTCCACCGGCGTTTAGCCAGGGAGCCGTTCACACCCTGACGATGCTGCAAATCCAGCAAGAATCGGAGGAGTTTTACTCAGTACTCGAGAATGAAGTGATTAATCTTTTATGCCGAAAAGACCCGACGTGGGGTGAAGTCTTTTCCAACTACGTTCGAGCCGCGTATCCGTTGGTACTGGAGTTTCCAGAGTTGCAAAAGGAATTCTTGATCATGGCCGAGGCGAAGAGCATTGGTGCCGCTCGCGCTGGCAATGGAAATGGCAACGGCACTAGTGATGCGCAGGCACTCGACCAGGCGTATGCAGAGGAGATTAGATTGCTCACTCTTCATACAAGAAAAAAATTGGAGAATCTCGCCTACGATTACGAGCGATGCAGAAAACTCGATTCCCAACTTCAGAATCTGGCTAAGACAACTCCCTGGCACAAAGAAGAGTTGATGGACGAAGTCCATGCAGTTCAGGAGCAAAAGCTGGTTTCAGAGCAAGCTGCCGAACACATTCGCCAGGCGCTCAGCGATCTCGAAGTAGAGTATCTCACTATTGACGGGACATACGGTCGGAACTTGGCCTATGGATCGTTTAAAATTGAAGATGCGATAGTTGAGTACCACACCGATGCATCGAGCGCGATTCAAACTCGGGTGGCGGATACTGCGAAAGCCGCGGTAATTGCAAAGCAGCTCTCCTCAAAAGTTCGAGGTCTCGTTGCATCAACACTTTCTGCAGCTGAAGCTCAAGTTGCTGAGCTAGAACTTCCAGAGAATACCGAAGTCTTGTCCTCGACGGCTCTTCAGGGCACTCCAGAGACAAGAGAAATTGCCATCTCAGAAACCGCATACGGACGTCGATACGCTACTGCAATAGCGGCGCTGATCGATGAAACGTTCCTTGGGGTCAATCGAACCCTCAGCGCTCACCTCCGAGAAGACAATAGATATCTACAGCTTCGAACCAGTTGCTTCGCCTTCGAACTCATCTGGGAAATGCTGTTATCAGAGTTAAAGAACCCCTACACCGATCCAGGCTCTGCCAGGGCGCTGCACTACCGCAACTGGCTCGTGGCTGCAATTGCTCGAGAGATTAAGGAAGTCGGTGGCACTTCGTATTGGATGTTGCTGCTTCGGCGACCCTCGGCTCTCTATGATTCTGGAGAACTCGGAGATCCGATTCAAGGCAATGAAGAGAACAAACATGAATATCTCAACGGCTTATTGCATGGGTTTCAACAGACGCTCCAGCCGCAAAACAATGAAAATTTGCTGGCGGAGTTTGAAGCGTTCTGCGCTGTGACGCGATCCCCGTATCGCGATCTCTATGCCAATGGCATGTATTCCCTAAACGAGACGATCGATTCGATCTACTCGATTAGTCTTCGACAACGTCGACTATTCTCTGCCGATATTCGCAGAGCACTGCTCGAGCTTTGGATACGTGAAATGGACGAATTGTTTTGCGATAACGCCAACGAAGCTGGCTGGCTGTATCACGCCTGCTTTGAGACGCTAAAGATTGAAAACGAAACTTTGTGGGCAAAAATCCTCAAAGAAATGCTTCAAATTGAGGCGAAACAAAAACTGAATTTACTGAGCGAAATGAATGTTCAAAAAACCTCTTGGCGTGCAGTGGCGAGCAGCAGCCCGAAGGAGCGAGAAGCTGCGATTGAGCTCACTGAAGCGCTACTCGGTATTGAGGAATTGGAAGAATACGCAGACCGGCTGCTCGAAGAATAGGGCAGCAAAAGATCGGATCTTTTATTAGAACTCTCAGGTTTGAGTTCAAAGGCAGGAGTAGATTGGGGCGGCGTTATCTGCATCGATTTGTTCGATCAATTGACCAACGGACAAATCGGCGCAGGGCCGATACTGAGTAAAATGGAACCACACGTTCCATAGCACGTTAACCCCGATTGGAGGTCGAGATGCCCAAAAGCATTCCTCTAATCGCCATTGTCTGGGTTTGCTATGCTTTGTTCACTGTCTGGAGTCGGCTTACCAACCCGATTCAGGTCAGTCTAGAGCAAGGTTGGTTTGCCGGATCATTTGGAACAGCCGTCCTGTTGACGATACTGATTCCTTTAATGGTTCGTGGCAAACTGGGCAAACCCAGCGAATCTGCTGCTGGTAGCAGTCGAAGCGAAGGCACAACTGGGAGTAGTTCTGAAACAACTGCTACTGGTGGAGCCGACGCGGGAGCTGATGCCGATGGCGGCGGAGCAGATGGCGATTGATGAACTCTCGGGGTGGGTTGTACACAGGTTCAAGAGGAGAATTCCTTACCAAAGGTTCGCCTTTGGTCCTGCCCCGAGATACTAAAGAGTAACTAGTGCGCGAAAGCGCAGAGTAAGGTGATAGGGATGTCACGAAATACGCAGTCGCAAAGAAAAAATATGCCGGCACCAAATGAATCATTCGTTGGTCGATCTGCCGATCTGATGAACGGTGTGGTCGAGCCACCGATTAGTGGTGCCGTGCTACCGCCAAAAGATGGATCTCCGCTCAACCTGCAAGGGCGAGACATGACAGTGTCGCGTGGAGAATTCATAAGCCGGAGGATGCGTGAGCGCATCCAGCGCTATCACGTCCGGAACATGCAAACTGGTGTTCCACAGGATATTGATAGTGAAGAATTCCTCAATGGCTTGCGCGGACTGCAATTTCAACGGAAACCGCTTAATCTCAGCACTACCCGAGAGAACGAACTGAGAGCGATTATGAAGGAGATGCTCCAGGACTACCCTGAGGGTTTTTCTTCAGCTGGCTTTATGGCGGAACTCCGTGAACGAGCTGAGAGCAGTTTCTATCTTTCCAGCCTCCGATCGCGCAAGCAGCCCGGCAGGAAATTGGTAGATGCCGCGGTTGATGCGCTGAAAGATATCAAAATCGAGATTGATGCGCTCAAGGCAAGCGATCCAAGCTCAGCTAAAGCCAGCCAACTCGACCAAGACTATCAGAAAATTGTTCGTAGCTATCAGGCCCTGCTTTCTCCAGGGCACGGCACGCTGATGATTGCCGAATCTGTTCCCCAAGTTCTTCGACAACTCGAAGAGAAGATTCAAAGCGAAGCCTCTCCCAGCCAGGGGTTTGAATTATCGATTGTCCAGAAATCAAGAGCTCGCCTAGAGCGTTTATTGGGCGAACTAGATCCCCAGATGGGTAAGGGGATGGATGAGGAAGTGAGGATCGCCATCGCGGAGGTTGAGAAGGTACTTATTCTGCTCCAGCCAGGGCAAGAGGGAACTCCCAAAGGGGCCCTCCTGCAGCAAGTGCTTGCCGTGCACGGCGCGATGAAACAAAGTCTCAGACGGGACGCAATGTCGCACTACGCGCAAAAAGACTATGCAGATCGGCTCAATGCCCTGTACGAAGAAGTGAAAGGACACGCAGGAGAAGGAACGGTTCTCTACAATAGAATGGTCGGTCACCAGGGTGCTCTGCAACACGAGCGCAAATTTCTCGATGAACAGACCGCAGAGTACGACGAGACACGACTTGCCGATGAACTCGAATATTGTAATTTGGTTCGCGACTATTACAATAGCTGTGGCCGATTCGAACTGACGAACTTCACTCCAGAGCGCGGACCGAACATTGATACCGCACTCCGCGCTTGGAGCAATGCAAGTGCTATACTTAAACTAGTAGACCCGGATAATCATTTCATTCAACCGCACGATCCAGACGGCCCTGCAGTCGCTTTGGCGGACGTGGTGCAAAAGTTCGGCGATACGTTTAGCCAGTTTAGTCGGGCCGAATTCGAAGACGCCGGTTTCTCAGTGAGAGAAATGCCGCATAGCTTTGAGTATGCGCTTGACCGCTGGCAGGGAAGACCACCGCTTGGCCAAGTCACTGTCGACAATATCGAGGCCTATTACACGACGATCCAACGAATCGAAATTATTGGCGATCATGTACATTCGGAATTCTCGCGCATCTACACTGAAGCCGAGACCGGCGGTTGGGAACAAAGTCGACTCCAAACAGAGCTTAAAAAGGTCTATGATAGTGGTTGGGAGGAGATTAAGTCGATCCGCGAAGAAGTTGCTGATCGAGTCAAGGCGACAGCTGTTCGTGCCCGCACCCAAGGTATTGACGAACTAGATCCACTTACTGAGCGGCAACAAGAAGCATTTGCGCTTTTGCTTGAACAAGCGCAACGTCGCGAACAACCCGAGCTCGATACCTATAGATCGCAAGCAAATCGACTTTGGGTGCCAGGTTTCGTCCAACAACCCGTCAGTGATTTGATTTCCGGCGGAGAGCGCGACTCCAGCTTGAGTGGACTGAGCGATGCTCAGCTAACGCAGAAAGCTGCGCAGTTTGGCGATGACCTCGCTATCGCCCAAAGAGTCTACGATCGCCTTGTCGACCAAGTCGTCAACCAAGAACCGGGGCAAAACGCTGCCGGCTATCAAGAGTTGCTCACCATACTCGAGCGCCTCCAACCAGATCCCAACGTCGACTTACTCGGCACTATGAGCAAGCAAAACGTAGGCGGTCAACAAATCTATATGCGAAACGAAAAGTTTGTCAGCTTCGTACAAGGGGACTGGATCAAGATGGCAACGGATATGTCTAAACTACTTTGGAACGAAATGGCCGCCGATCCTCAGAGATTAGACGGACTATTTTATGGCTATGATGCAATGAATAGTGAATACCCTCAACGAGAGCTGCTGCGAAACCGGGTTACCCGTTTTCGTGAGAAGTTTCGCCGCTATTACGACATGGTTCAACAACAGCCATAGAGGAAGAATAGCGCTGCACTCCGAATCTTCGGGAGATTCCCTGGTGATTCCTGGTGCAGCTCATTTGCATAGGTTTTACATGGGTTCAAGAGTCTAACGGCCGTTGAGGTGCTTTCATCTCCCGCTTCTCGTTCGGGGAATGAAAGCACCTCAACAACAGGGAGACTCTAATGAGAAATTTTTGGACTGCTGCCAAAACGATGGGTCCCCTGCTTGTGCTCGTCGCACTTGTTGGGTGGCCAATGTATTTCGGATCCGACGCATTCTTGTCTGTCTTGACGGACCTGAGTTTCGACGGAGCCGGAATCTGGATTTGGCTCTTGGTCGGATTCGGCGTACTGGGAGTGATCTACTCATGCATCGCGCACTTTCAGCGACCGATCAAACGTTGGTACCGCCAGCAAAGCTGGATTGCGGTTCCTCGTTGGGATTGGGCTCGCAGTTTGTGCCAGAGCATGGGGAAACTGATCTTCCAGGCATTCAAAGTCGCATGCTGCTTCACCGTGGCTGCGCTTGTTTGGCTGCTGATTCGGCTTGCCGCTGTGGCGTTCGGATTTGTTTTCTCCGATTCGGCGCTACTGCTTGGATTCGTCGTGCTCGTGCCGCTTGCAGCAAGCATTGTACGCTTGATGTATGCAGGACGTCCGTTTGTTGGCCTGCTGATGCTGTGCATCTTCGGAGCACTTGTCGTCATGACAATGTCATCAGCAAGCTTAGACGGAGGCGCGTATCGAGTCTGGGGCCTCAC